>NZ_OY781063.1:1867501-2178752 GCF_963676285.1 uncultured Sphaerochaeta sp. | reverse complement strand
GCCAATCGATGGCAGGAATTCCCAGTACACCGATGAGGTTGTTCACGACTCCCTGGTTCATGAACAGGTACTTCCACAGTACACTGATGGCCACACTTCCTCCCAGGATGGAGGGAATATAATACAGGGTACGAAACAAGTTGATACCCTTGATTTTCTGATTCAGGATGATTGCGATCAAGAGGGCAAACCCTATCTTGAGGGGAACCGCAATCAGGACGTAGTAAAACGTCACCTTCAAGGATTGCAGGAATGTCGCGTCTGCAGTAAAGATTTTCTTGTAGTTGGCAAGTCCGAGAAATTCCGGGTCTCCAAGCAACTGGAACTGTGTAAATGAGTACCAGAAGGAGTTGATCAATGGAATGAGCTGGAGAAGCAGGAACCCAATGATCCATGGCAGGATGTAGAGATATCCGATATATGTGTAGTTCTTATATGAGCGTCTTTGCATCTCATTACCCTTTAAAACCTACCACCCGCCATTTGGCGGATGGTAGTATTGTACGATTTACAGAGAAGCAAGTGTTGCTTCAAGATTCTTGATCAGCTTGGCAGAAGCTTCCTCAGGGGTAAGCCTTCCAAAACCGAACTCATCGATCACGTCCTGCATTACCTGCATGACTTCACTATTCATTTGGTAGACACTCTGTGGGTCACCAGCCTGGGCAATACCTTCATTGGTGGCCTTCTCTGCCATCTCTGAGATCATACCCTTCTCAGCAAGAACACTCCGTCCGATTGCTGCAGAGGGAATACCACGTGCAAGACCCAACTTCTCGATGGCTTCAGCATCGGTGAACAAGTAGTCAAGAAGCTTGATTGCCTCATCCTTGTTCTTTGAGTTGTTGTTGACCACAAAGATCTGGGAGGGGCGCATCAGGATACCTGTGTTTACAGCACCATCCATGACAGGGAACTGACGGGTTTCGAAGTTCTCTCTAGCCCCAATGTCCTTGTCCATGGAACTTACCCAAGTCCATGCAGTTGCCATCTTGCCGTTGATCCAATCTGGATTTTCCTGGAACTTCTGATAGAAAAGTGAGGTCTGGCTGAAAGGAGCAATGATGTCCTCATCAATCCAGCGCTGGAAGTAGCGGAATGCCTCAGCTCCCTGTTCCTGGGTAAAAGCAACCTGCTTGTTGCTGTCCACAACACTTCCGGCAAGCTGTGCAATGTAAATCTCAAACCAGTAGCGAAGAATGTCAGGTGTTGCACCACTGAAATAGCGGGTGGAATCCTGGTCGTTGATCTTCTTGCCTTCACTGACGATATTCTCCCAGGTCCACTTGGTGTTGGGATCAATGCCAAAATCAGAGAGCATTTTGGTGTCTACCACAAAGGTATTGACGTTGGTTCCGGTAGGAAGACCCATCAATTTCCCCTCATAGGAGCAGTAGTTCTCAAGGAATGCTGCATCAAACTGGGAAAGGTCAACCATGGAATTGTCGATAACGGTGAACACATCGCCTTTCGAGGAGAGCTCAGCAAGCCAAGGTTGGTCAATCTGGATAATGTCAGCGGCAGTGCCACCAGCAATCTGGGTCACTATCTTCTGGTAGTAGCCATCCCAGCCACCGTACTCGCCTTCCAACTTGACGTTGGGATTCTTTGCCATATAGGCATCCATTGCTGCAAGGGTCGGAGTATGACGAGAGTCACCACCCCACCAGGAGAGACGCAGTGTCACAGGACCGTCTTCTTTTGCAGCTTCTTTTGAACCGGCTGCAAATACTGTTCCCACAGCCAATACGGCAATGAGCAGTAAAACAAGCATTCTTTT
This sequence comes from uncultured Sphaerochaeta sp., assembly GCF_963676285.1. NCBI lineage: Bacteria > Pseudomonadati > Spirochaetota > Spirochaetia > Spirochaetales > Sphaerochaetaceae > Sphaerochaeta > uncultured Sphaerochaeta sp. The sequence continues at coordinate 2,176,972 of NZ_OY781063.1, read as the reverse complement.
CATACATAAGCCTCCGTTTGTGTTTTAGGTAGCTCTAGTCTGCAGGGCTTTTCTCACGGTTGCCAGCAAGAGAGTTTTGACAATGTTGTATCATCTTTTGACATCCTGGGAAAAGTATTTCCACGTTGACGGGTGAGTCAAACCCGAGTAGGGTACAGGAAACGAGGAGAAATCACCATGCCCATCATTGATTCCCATGCACATGTATTTACCGAGCTCTGCGGCTTTGGAGCCGACGGAGAACTCCGATCAATTGGCGGAGGAAAGGCTCGTTGGGCCACAGGGGAGGTGATCGATCTCATCCCCCAAAGCTATGGGGATACGACCTTCAGTGCTGAGCGGTTTCTCACCTTGATGGATCAGAACAATGTTGAAAAGGCCGTTCTATTGCAAGGAGGTTTCCTTGGTTTTGCCAATGACTATCTTTCTCAGGTGGTATCAACATACCCTACTCGTTTTGCTGCTGCGGCAACCTTCGATCCATTCTGCCGTAACGCACAAAAGATTCTGGATAATCTAATCCAGATGTTTCGGATTTTCAAATTCGAGATGTCCACAGGGTGTGGCATCATGGGAAGCCATCCCGATTTCCCCCTCGACAACCCAAGTATGATGCAGTTTTATAAACAGATAGCAACAAACCAAGGCGTCCTGGTGTTTGACTTGGGAAGTCCTGGAGATGGGAGCAACCAGCCAGGGGCAATCAAAAATATCGCTGATGCATTTCCACATATGCCCATTGTCATCTGCCACCTCATGAGTCCAAGACGTCAACACAGGAGAGAATTGGAAAACGGTTTGGAGACAATGAAACGGGAGAATATTTACTTTGACCTTGCCGCCCTACACCACAAGGTACGTCCTGAAGATTATCCGTTTCCAACCGCACAGGAATTCATATCGCTCGCGAAAAACTTGGTTGGGTCAGACCACCTTATGTGGGGCACCGATGTCCCTTCCACCTTGGTACAATACAGTTACAGGCAGCTACTGGACTACCAGTGGGAGTTGTTCACAGAGGAGGAGCGAAAGCTGGTCTTTCACGATACAGCTGAAAGGATCTATTTCTCCACGTAGCAAAACAACCAACCTTCTATTTCTTGCTCCATCTGTCTTTACGAATCCCTAAACCCGCAGGTATACTTATTACCTACTATTTTACTAGGCATAAGGGGATAACTATGCATATATTTCAATCATATCTTGAGGATATTGCTGATGAGAACCACCGAAAGAAGATGGATGCATTGCTTACTTGGGTGCATGAGACGTTTCCAACACTCGGGATGAGAATTGCCTGGAATCAACCGATATTCACTGACCATGAGACCTTTATCATCGGTTTCAGCAGGGCAAAAGCACACATCAGTGTTGCTCCTGAAAGCAAAACAATCGAGAAATTCTCGGATGATCTTTCAAAGGCAAAACTGTCAGCCACCAAAGAACTGTTCAGGATCAAATGGGAGCAGGAGATCCCCTACTCACTTCTACAGAAGATCATCCACTTCAATATCGAGGACAAGAAGGAGTGTTCAGCATTCTGGAAGAAGTAAAGACCCTTTCCGTAATCTTTACAGTGTAGGAAGACCGTTACGGCCCTTTATAAGCAATCGTACAACTCCATGTAAAAGAGCGAAAGGCAGCAACACGGCACTGAGCACTTGCATGCCCAATTCATAGAAAAGAGAACTGCCATGATATGGATACCCTTTCAGTCTCGAGATAAATGCACTGAACGGGATGCCATAGATATTCCCTACCTGCATCATCCTAATTGCTGAAAGCATAACCCTGGCTTCATTGATGCCATACGTTGTTTCAATCGTCTGGTAGGTTTCAATATCAGGGAATCCTCCGGTATCTGCAAAGTGTTGCGCAAACATGATGGCCTTTCCTTCCTCTGGTCTGATGAGAGAGCCATCTCCACTGAGGAGGCTATAGATCTCCTCACTGCTTATTCCCTGTTTCAATGCCATATGAGCATGGGCATAGGAACAGGCCGCACATCCGTTCACCTCTGTTACCGCAAGTTGCATACGCTCAAGGAAGTCTGCAGAGACAACCTTATGCTTCCGATTGTATTTCAGCCCTGAAACAGCTTCAGGGACCAACATGATTCCACGATACAAATCCTGAACAGAGAATTTTCGCTTGTATGCCTGTCTCTTGAGTATATCGCTTGGTATTGGCCCCTCATGCATCATGCATTCCGTCCTTATACGTATCCAGGTTGGTTCACCTAAAAGGTACCACACCTCTTGCAAACAACCTAGTTGCTGCATAGTGAAATCAACGTTGTTATTGCTTGTAGTTCACTATCTTCCGGAAATACTGGCATCAGCGTGATTCTGAACAAGCACCTTCAGCTCTGAATTTCTGCTGGTATAGAGATATCCACAGGTAACTGAGGTAATGGGAGCAACCAATACCAGTGCGATACAGCCCACCATGGTATGAAGGATTTCTGCGGCAACACTAGGGGAGTTGAGAATACTCATAACAGGGGTGCCCTGCGCCATGTACACCATCATGATGGTAAGATAACTCCCAATATACGCGAGCAGGAGGGTAGTAGTCTGGCTCCCTACCACGGATCTTCCGATATTCAATCCGCTCTGTATAAGCGCCGTGCGAGTAATGGATGGGTGGTGTCTCTGCACCTCCTCCAGTGCGGAGCTGATATCGATCGCCAAGTCCAATAGTGCACCCAAACAAGAGAGATAAATTGCCGCTTGAAAGACTTTGGTAAGTTGCATGCTTTCATAACCGGCGAACAGCAACGACTCCGACCAGGGCATAACAGCCCCATGCAATTTCAAATACCATGTCCCCCACATTGAGAACAGCACAGTGATGACAGAGCAAATAATGGTTCCTATGATTGCTGCATAGGCTTTCTTTGTCAGTCCGGCTACCAGCAGCAAGCAAGCGACGGCGAGAAAGGAGCCAACGAGTAGGGAAACCAACATGGGCTCATAGCCCTTGAGTGTAAGAGGGATAAGTACTTTCCAAATGAGCAAAAAGGCCAAGGCAAATGAGATAATCGTCCTAACTCCCGTCTTCCCTGAGAAGAGAATGAGTCCAAAGGCAAAAAGTCCAAGAAGCAGCAGCTCTTTCGAAAAACGGTAATGACTGACCATGTTGGTGAATACGATCTCCCCTTCCTTGTCCTGCTCTACCAATACCCAGGCAATATCCCCTTCTTTATATACAGTATCAAATTCGAGTTTTCCATTGAGCAGGTTTATAGCTTCAGTCTGCTTGCCTGCATGAGGTCCTGAGAGAATCTCTATTGTGCAGATTTGTTCTCCCATACGAACTACCCCTGTCTGGTACATATTGGAATTATCCAAAGCGATTACCCTTGCCCTACTTCCTATTGCATTTATATATATCTCTCGCTCAAAACCGGTGGGGATCATTATCAGGAGAAGTACCACACCAAGCAGGACAGCCAACAAAAACCACTCTCGATAGAGATTAACAGATTTCTTCATACCACTATTCCTTTTCAGACAGCTTCCCCCTCAGTGAGAGGGGGAAGGTTTGATCTGATTACCTGTTATACAACTTCTACAAGTGACTTCAACTTGGCGAATATATCGGTGTTGTCATAGGAGCCAGCAAACATCTCTGAGCCAACCCCGTAGGCGAATACTCCTACAGGGGTTCCTGTATGGGAGTAACTCGTCCAACCAATACCAGCCTTGTTGTTCAGGATATGAGTCAGGGTGATGGAGAATGGATTGTAGCTTCCATAGAGTTGGTAACTCAGCTGGTCATTTGCACGACTGCCCTTTGGCAGCATTGCCTGGCGGAATGCCTCCTCCAGCCTGGAATACTCAAGGCTGCTCAATGCCAGCACCTCCGATGAGGCTTTGCTTCCAGGAGGGACCAAGCCAAAGTACTCTTCCACCAATACCAACGCTTCTTGGAAACTCAGATCTGGATTGTTTGCAATGGCCTCCTGCATAATCCCATCGAATGCTACGTAGGAGACTTTCTGGTTCTCGAGAATGTTGAATGCAGTGTTATACCCAGTCGAAGCAAATCCGATGGTCATACCACCGGTTTCATGGTCCCCGGTTACTACAATCAACGTCTCATCAGGATGAGCTTCAGCGAATGCAACTGCTTCCTGAATTGCCTCATCGAAGGCAAGCAAGTCCCTGATTTCCGAGGCAGCATCATTGGCATGACAGGCCCAGTCGATCTTTCCAGACTCTACCATCATGAAGAAGCCCTTCTCATTATCAAGCACATCAATTCCCTTCTTGACGAACTGAGCCAGCGTTACATCGTCTGCATCCATGTCGATTGCATAGGGCATCGCCCCACCATCCTGTAGTCGTGGACTTTGTGCATAGACCTTTCCGCTCTTGCTTGAAAGCGAGAGTATTTCGCTCTTGTCATCCGTAACCAGATATCCTTGCTCTTCCAACAAGGTATAGATACTCTGCTTTCCCCCATCTTCTGCTTTGTTGATCGAACCACCTGCAAAGTAGTCAAAACCACTATTTGCCATCTGCACTCCGATGTCATAGTAGTTATTCCGAGAAGGAACATGGGCGTAGTAAGCTGCTGGAGTTGCATGGTTGATGGTTACCGTTGAGACGATTCCCACTTTCCAGTCCTTTTGCTCCTTGAGCCGTTCAGCAATGTTCTTTCCCACATACTGTTTGTCTATTCCCAATCCGAGAACACCACTGTGGGTTTTATACCCTGAGGACAAGCTGGTTGCTGTGGAAGCTGAATCAGGGCAGAAGGAGGTTGCATCATAGGTTGTCTGTAACCCAGAGACCGGGAACTCTGTGAATGTGAGTTTCTCCAAGGAGACAGAACCCTTGGTGTTGTTTCCTTTCAATACCTGGGCAGCATTGATCTGTACGTGACTCATACCGTCACCGATGAACATAAAGACGTACTTGGGTGCTTTTGCAGTCTGTTGCTCTGTCACTTCCCAAGTAGGTGTACTCTCTCCTGCAGGCTGAGCTGCAAGACCCAAAGTTACTGCTGCCAACAGCAATAATACCAGAATCAGTCTTTTCTTCATGACTTCCCCCATAAGGAATATTGAGATGGCTCAACTATGGGGAATGCTTGTAAGCAAACAATGCAAAAACCATGAAAAAGACTTAAGAAAAGTATTACAAAAAAGACACAGGTGGAAATATGTTCAAAAAGCTCGGCCTATGAAATAAATACACTCACTTCCCAATTAACAGCATCAACAAATCCTTGACACCATCGACTACAGCAGAACCGGCGGTTTCCTTGAAAGAAGCATTTCTTGCCTTCCAATCGAGGCTTCGTATCTGGTCAGCGAGGACAACTCCAGAGGTAAAGCCATCACTACTGGATAGAGAAATCTCGAATGGATACCCTTTTTGCTTACTTGAGATCGGACAAATTAAAGCCAATCCTATCCTGTTGTATTTCTTGGGGCTTACCACCAATCCAGGTCTTCTTCCCTCTTGCTCATGACCGGGCGGAGGAGTGAAGTCCAACCACACAATATCGCCCTCCTCAGGGATATAGACATTACTTACCATGCTTCACCCCCTACCTCTTCACCAAAAAGTTCAGTGCCATGCATATTTTCTGGACTTATTCTTTCCAAGAGGAGATCTAATGTTTCTTCACGTGTTGGTCTTCTGGGATACATCATTATTCCGTCCCCAACCCTCTCGAGTTCCACCTCAATGCCATTATCCAGATGCAATTCCTGCAACAAGGGTTTCGGAAGGCGAATACCTGAACTGTTTCCCCATTTCTGGATGGTTGTCTTCATATACTTCTCCATGTAAAAAATGTCCCATTGATATTGCTGATTCAATGCCAAGTCCTCCTGTACAAGTATATACTCATGTATATACATCGTCAATGTAATTGGAACATAAAGAAATAGTTCAACAACATGGACTCAATATATATACCAATGCTCTCTAAGATTGGTTGCATGGCATTTCACTTCAGTGGAGGTATCAAGAAAGGCTAAGCGTTTACAGGATTTTCTTTAGTTCCTGCTGTACACGAGGAAGGAGATGAGGATTGAGGTCAACCAACCTTTCAAGTTGCCAGGTAAGCTCCTTCTCTGCATCCCTATTAAGCAGAACAAGCATCTTCCTTCCATACCACACCGGACCAAGAGAGTGGTCTGCCATATGGGCGGTAGCGACTGCCTGCCCGACTGCACGGTAGTAGAACTGAGAAGGTTTGTCTTCTACAGTACGAGCAAAGGCATGCACCGCCCTACTCGCTTTCATCGCCTCTCCAGTCTTTGCATGTCCCTCACTCCATCTATGGCCTATTTCCAATGCTGATATGATCACTTCTTCTTCAAGGAATACGTGGTACTCGCTAAGATGCTCCGTGCAGAGAAGTGCCCACTTCATGAGGGAGCGATGGTCAGATAGGGAAAGCAAGCCACCCCGATGCTCTGCTACAAACAACCTATTTCTCAATTGGCTTACCTCCAATGTATGCAGTAGCAAGCACTGACATAACACTGTTTGTAAAAGAGGTCTTCTCCCATATCTCCAGGTGATGCATAAACCAGTGTTCTTGTATCTTGGTCACCTCTTTCCACAGTACTGTCTTATCATGATAAGAAAGAGGAATGCTGAGAACCAAGGGCGCCACTGATCTGCCTTTGAGATAGCGACCAGGAATCCAGAAATAGGCGAAGGCCGATTGCCCAATGAGAGAAATCTGGCTCTTACTGGTCTTCAGCTGTATAGGCCCCAAGAGGGAAATCTCTCTCATAACCTCTGTAAAGAGGTTTTTTGCTTGAGGATATCCGCCAAAGAAATCATCTGCTTCCATGGTCCCAGCATACACCTTCGACCTGCACCTGTCGATTTTTGTTTCCCGTCTCTTATGCCGATGCTACAATTCCATTAAGAGAGGCAAACCATGGAACACACCCCGATAATCCTGACTGAGAAGATTCCCATCGGAATAAGCTTATGTGCGATGGGAGGTCCTGTACGCTATAACGGCAAGGGCATTGATGTATTGACTCCCCTTGAAAGAGAAAAGAACGACTTTGTATTCACTCCCGTTTGCCCTGAGTGCCAAGCAGGACTGGGTATTACACGGGACCCTGTGCATCTCTCTGGGGGAACAGGGGAGCAGGTCTGGAAAGGAGAAGCTGAGGTAAAGAATCGCTCTGGGAAGCTGGTGACTGCTGAGATGAAGCAGGGCTCCTTGGAATGTCTTGAGGTCTTGAGGCGTAGTGGTGCCACTGCATACATCTACATGGATGGAAGCCCTTCTTGTGGAGTCTATCGCACTACCCTGAAGAATACCCGGCGTGGTAATCCCCCAGGGGTATTTGGCTCTCTCTTGCTGGATGAAGGTTTCTTCCTTATCCCTTCCAGTGACCTCCAAAGCCCACTCAAGTGGTGGGACTGGAGAAGAAGACTTCTCGCCTTCCACTGGTTCAGTACCTATGAACTCTCATCAATGCAAGAACTCTATGAGGTTTGGTACCGTCTTAAGTTCCTTTGCCAGGAACTGGATAACACATGGGCAAGAGAGATGGGAAGAACGCTCGCAGGGTTAAAAAAGACTGACTTTGCTGCATTTGAACCACAGTTCAGAAAGGAAGTTCTCGACCTCTTGAGAAAACCTTCAACGACGGCAAAGATGACCAACAGCCTCTGGAAGCATTACTCTCATTACAGAAAAAATCGAGGGAAAACGGTCCAGGAGATAAACAGCCCAACCTTTAGGAGAAACGTCACTACCATTGCCAAGGAACTGGTGAAGATGGAGCGTACCGCTGTGGAGGACTCCTTCCTCTTTGGAGCCAGTCCGGTAATCTACCGGGATATGCACCGGCTGAAGGCTTTGGAAGAGAAACGTGCTAGCGAGGAAGAAACACAAGAGTAAAGATTGGGGCTGGAATCTCTCCAGCCCCGACTACCGTTACGCTCTTGCCCCGTAGGGATCATCCATATCAATTTCCTTGATGGAGATACCCAAGGCCTTGGCAACACCCTCCCCATAGGCAGGGTCTGCAAGATAGCAGTGCCTGATATGCCGCTTTTTGACCAGAATGGTGGTCCCTTGCATGTTTCTTGCGGTATTCTCAAACAACCGTTGCTTTTCATCATCCTTCATGATAGAGAACAACTTTCCAACTTGCTCATAGTAGTTATCATCATCTTCCCTGAAGTCATAATGATCGACAGGACCTTCTCCATCGTAAGGAGGTTCAGTAAGCTTGTTCTGGTCTTTCCACATCCCGTAGGAGTTGGGGTTGTAGTGAACACTTCCTCCAAAGTTGCCATCACTTCTCATGAATCCATCACGGTGGAAGTGGTTGGTCTCCACCTTGCTCCTGTTTACCGGAATTTGATAGTAGTTCACCCCAAGGCGATACCGCTGGGCATCCCCGTAGCTGAACAGTCTACCCTGCAGCATTCTGTCTGGGGAGTAACCAATACCAGGAACCTTGTTTGCCGGGTTGAATGCAGCCTGCTCAACATCCTGGAAGTAGTTATCCGGGTTTCGATTCAGCTCAACCACTCCCACCTCATGCAAAGGATACTCATCATGGAACCAGACCTTGGTAAGATCAAAGGGATTATCTGGATGCTTCCTTGCCTGCTCCTCAGTCATGATCTGTACATACATCGTCCATTTAGGGAAGTCTCCTTTCTCGATTGACTCAAACAAGTCTTTCTGGTGACTCTCTCGGTCATTTGCCACAATTTCTGCAGCTTCTTGGTCAGTGAGATTCTCAATTCCTTGCTGAGTCTTCAGCGTGAACTTGACCCACACTCTCTCATTCTCTGCATTGATGAATGAGTAGGTATGAGAACCATATCCGTTCATATGGCGGTAGCTCTTCGGGATTCCCCTATCTCCCATCGTAATCGTTACCTGATGAAGAGCCTCGGGAAGTGAAGCCCAGAAATCCCAGTTGTTCTGTGCTGAGCGCATATTGGTTCTTGGGTCACGCTTTACCGCATGATTGAGATCGGGGAACAGCATGGGGTCTCGGAAGAAGAACACCGGTGTGTTGTTGCCAACCAAATCCCAGTTTCCCTCATCAGTGTAGAACTTCATGGCAAATCCACGGATGTCACGTTCCGCATCTGCAGCGCCTCGTTCTCCTGCAACAGTGGAGAAGCGGATGAACATGTCGGTTTTCTTCCCAACCTCTGAGAAAATGCTTGCCTTGGTCCATTTGGTGATGTCCTTGGTGACGGTGAACGTACCAAAAGCACCACTTCCTTTTGCATGCATTCGGCGCTCTGGGATAACTTCCCTGTCAAAATGGGCCATTTTCTCCAGATACCAAGTATCTTGCAATGTAACCGGGCCACGCTTTCCCGCAGTTTGGATGTTCTCATTCTGTGCTATCGGCCTGCCATTGATCGAAGTCAAAGGTTTTTTGGGAGTATTATCCCTTCCATCTCGGTCTGCCATTGTTGGCCTCCTTTTTAAAAAGTCTACTCACCATTAGTATAAGGGCTGTGTAATTCACATGCAAGAAAGAAAATATATGCACTATTTGTCCTATAATTGCGCACATCTGTAGCATGAATATAATAAAAAACAAACGCAATTAGCGATAATTCTCTACATCTTTTCACCTCCTCATGTGGTACAATTAGGGTAAGGAGCAATGCAGTGACAACACGGTATGAGCGAGCATTGGGATCCCTGCTTGGAAGTTTTATAGGGGATGCCTTGGGTGCACAGACAGAGTTCAAGCGTGAAAAAACAGTTCGCCAATCCTTTCCTGATGGTATCAGGGATATGGGGGTGAGTTCCCGATATGTTGGCCTGGCAGGACAGATTACCGACGATAGTGAAATGGCAATCATGATGATCCAGAGCATCCTGGAACATGGTCGCTACCAGAAGGAAGCAGTGAGAAAAGCATACATCCGCTGGCGTGATGCAGGCCCCTTGGATATCGGGGTAACCATCTATGGTGCCTTGGATGGTTCTTTCAATCCTCAGAGCCAGGCAAATGGAGCCCTGATGCGTATCACGCCCATAGGGATCCTGGGAAGCAATTATTCAACATCAGCCCTCATGCATGTTGCAGACGAGGACTGCTCCATCACCCATACCCATACAGTCTGCAGGGATTGTAATCGCATCTATGCTTTCGCTCTCTCGCTTGCTATCAGCAAGGGGTGGGATGCCCATGAAATTTATGCATATCTCTTGAAGTCAGCCCCTTCAATGACAAAGGAGCCATCGGTACTGGAAGCTCTCTCTAAGGCTGCACATGAACCACCCCAGGGAATCGATGGTCCGTATAAAGGTTGGGTGCTGGTTGCTTTCCAGCTTGCTTTCTATACCCTGTTGCACCAGGATTCATTCGAGCAAGGTATGGTGGATCTTATCATGCGTGCAGGCGATGCTGACACCAATGCTGTTATCTATGGAGCCTTGGCTGGGGCAATTGCCACCAGGGAACATATGCCAGAGCGCTGGATCTCTGCCTTGAAGATATCGAATTGTCTGCAAGGCTTGATCAGCTATCCTCATAAGCGTTTAGAACGGCTTGCAGAAGAGTGGGTCGAAGAATTGATCAACCTACCGGTGGTGCAGAAACTTTCTTGAGTATGGCATTGATCCAATACTCCTCTGCCCTACCTGGGCGGAGGTCCCGGGTTTGCACAAGCTCCTCAAGGGAAAACCATGGTAGCTCATCAACATACTGCTTGAATGATGCTACGGTAAAACACGTAAAATGCCTTCCCTCCCTCTGAAAGTCTTCTGCTTGCAACTTGAAGGAGCAATAGAGTACTCCCTGTTCTTTCAATGCAAAGGCCATTCTTTCAAAGACAAGTTGTAGTTCTTCCATTGGCACATGCAGCAGTGAAGCGCAGGCCCAAATCCCATCGAATGAGTTCTTGTAGTCCATTTGTTGGAAGGAAAGATTACGGACAGGGAGCCCTGTCAGTTCACAGGCAGCCTTTACCATCGACTCGCTCAGATCAAAGGCCTCAACCTCATACCCACTGTCAAGGAAGTATCGTGAATCACGTCCACTACCACAGCCTGCATCAAGAATACGACCACCAGAGGGGATATATGGGAGAAACAGAGCATAGTGGGAGGTCATATCGACATCCCGGGTTGTAGACAGATACTGCTCAGCATTCAGGTCATAGTATTTTGATGAATCAATCACGAACCAATCCTCCCATATTCTGATAGTACTCCTCTAGATGGGAATACATCAGCTCTACGATATCGTGCAATTCCCGTTCAGACAACTGGGCAAAGAGGAGCTGATTGACGCCTATGGGAGAAACTTTGATCAAGAATCCCAAATGAATTCGCATGATGGGTACTTCGAAGAGCATTAGACCTGGCATCCATAGGCTGAAAACAATTAGCAAGGAGTAGCCGATGCAATACGATTACTACCGTTCTAGTTACTCTGTACACCAACTGGGTTCTTATAAAACCCTGATTCAGTAGAGTTTGGGCATAAGGAACAGGCGACGAATCCGCTACAGTACCACTATGGCTATTTCCTTCAAATCATTCCATACTGTGCACCCGTATTGACTTAGGCACGAAGGTGGATGGAAGATGTTATTATCTAGGTTTATATCTTTGATGATGGGTACAGAGTAGAATTCAAAAAGGGCTACCTGTTTTAACGAATAAGACGGGAAAAGTATCATATCATTCTGAGGAGAAGTACTATATGGATTTAGAACAGTATCGATTGATTGTCGAATCTTCACCAAACATGATATGGAGATCAAATCTCAGCACTGAATGTGACTATTTCAATAGAACGTGGCTCGAATTCACTGGGCATACTATGGAAGAAGAATATGGCTTTGGATGGGCATCAGGGGTTCACCCTGATGATTTTGATAGATGCGTAAAGATCTATCTTGATAATTTCAAACTGCAGAAACCATTTGAGATGGACTACCGCCTCAAGCGATACGACGGTCAGTATAGATGGATTAATGACCGCGGGGTTCCTTTCTATAATGAGGATAATGTCTTTATTGGCTTCATAGGAAGCTGCATGGATGTTACAGAAAAAATTGAAGGCCAGCGACTGAAGGAAATGGCACAAAACGATGCGTTATGCCAGACCTATAACCGACAGTATTCACACCAATTATTGTTGGAGGTTTTCAATCAAGCGGGTAAAGAAGGTCTGCCTCTAAGCATTTTGATGATGGATATTGATAGCTTCAAGACTGTTAATGATAGATATGGTCACGGGGCTGGAGATATCGTACTGACAAACGTTGCAGCTGCAGCAAAGAAGGAACTACGTAAAGACGATATTTTAGGACGTTACGGTGGTGATGAGTTTTTAATCGGCCTAAAATGTACAAGTCATGAGTCGGCGCTTGTGATTGCTAAGCATATCAGGACTGCCATTGAAAAGACCGAGATTAAGGTATCCGCAACAGCAACACTCAAGGTTTCTGTGAGCATCGGAGTGAAATGCTTACAAGGTGAATCTACACTTGATGAACTCATTAATAATGCGGACAAGAAGTTGTATGAGGCAAAATCTGAAGGAAAGAACAGAGTAACAGGCTGATGCACGGCAGATACAACTATACTGCCACGATAGGACTTTTTCTGCAGGAAAGAACGAATCTATAAGGGAAGAATATACTTTACGTCCAACGACCAAGCGAGAGAACAGTACACTTGGTAACCTATTGTAAGGCTAGCAATACGCTCTGGGACAACACTGCCCGCCTCCTCTCAGGAAGCGGGCAGTATAATTGTTATGCTTTTATAATAGCTTAGAGCAGTTCCTTGGCAGCCTCGTAGACTGCTTCAGTAGTGATGCCGAAGAGCTTGTACAGCTCACCAGCAGGTGCTGATTCACCAAAGGAACGCATACCGATGATCTTTCCGTTCAGTCCAACATACTTGTACCAGTAGTCAGCCCAAGCGGCTTCAACAGCGACCCTGGCGGTAACTGCAGAAGGAAGAACAGCTTCCTTGTAGGCAGCGTCCTGCTTGTCGAATACCTCTGGAGAAGGCATCGAGACCACACGAACAGCAACCTTTTCCTCAGCAAGCTTCTTCGCAGCACTGACAGCAAGCTCAACCTCACTGCCGGTACCGATCAGGATTACCTCTGGCTTATCCCCTGATTCATAGAGTACATAAGCACCCTGTGCAATCTGGGAGAGCTGCTCGTCACTGCGATCCTGTGGAGCAAGTCCCTGGCGGCTCAACAGAAGAGCAGAAGGACCATCAGTTCTCTTTACGGCACTCTTCCAAGCGACACCAGTCTCCACTGCATCACAAGGTCTCCATGTAACCATGTTGGGAGTCATGCGAAGATTTGCAATCTGCTCAACAGGCTGGTGGGTAGGACCATCTTCACCAAGACCAATGGAGTCATGGGTAAATACATATACGTTTCTGATACCCATCAAGGCAGCCATGCGAAGTGCATTACGTGCATACTCCATGAACATGAGGAATGTAGCACCGAAGGAGAGGAATCCACCATGGAGAGCAACACCGTTAAGAATTGCAGCCATACCAAACTCACGAACTCCAAAATGGAGGTAATTGCCCTTTCCTGTCTTGGGATCGAAGGCTGCTGAGCCCTTCCACTCAGTCAAGTTGGAAGGAGCAAGGTCTGCTGATCCACCGAGGAGTTCAGGGAACATGGAACCCAATACATCAAGAGCCATCTGGCTTGCCTTTCTGCTTGCTACCTTGACCTTGTCATTCTGCCAGCTCTTGATCGCTTTGTCGAACTCAGCTTCCCAGTCAGTGGGGAACTGGCCTGAAAGTCTTCTCTCAAGCTCAGCTGCCTCAGCAGGGTATTCCTTCTTGTAGGAGGCAAAGAGGTCATTCCACTTGCCTTCAAGCTTGGCACCCCGTTCACTCTGATCCCATGCATCGTAGATTTCCTGAGGTACAAAGAACTTTTCATCATACTCCCAGCCCAACTTCTTGCGGGAGAGTTCAACCTCGGCTTCCCCAAGGGCTGCACCATGACAGGACTCAGTACCTTCCTTGTTGGGAGACCCATAGCCAATAGTCGTCTTGCACATGATCAAAGAAGGCTTGGAAGATTCATATCTTGCAGCGGAAAGTGCCTTCTGGATTGCATCAGAATCGTGGCCGTCAACATTTCTGAATACCTGCCACCCATATGACTCGAAGCGCTTGGCTGTATCGTCAGTAAACCAACCGTCCACTTCACCATCGATGGAGATGCCGTTATCGTCGTAGAAGGCAATAAGCTTGCCCAATTTCCAGGTTCCAGCCAAGGAAGCTGCTTCGTGGCTGATTCCTTCCATCATACAACCGTCGCCAAGGAACGCGTAGGTGTAGTGGTCAACAACGGGGAACCCATCCTTGTTGAATTTTGCAGCAAGGTTCTTTTCTGCAAGAGCCATACCTACCGCATTCGCAATACCCTGTCCAAGCGGTCCAGTGGTAGTCTCTACTCCAGGGGTAAGTTTATATTCTGGGTGTCCAGCTGTACGGGAGTGGAGCTGTCTAAACTGCTTCAGATCCTCAATTCCCAAGTCATAACCACTGAGGTGCAACAATGAGTAAATCAACATTGAAGCATGCCCGTTGGAAAGCACAAAGCGGTCACGGTTGACCCATTGTGGATTCTTGGGATTATGTGCCATGGTCTTGCGCCACAAGACCTCAGCAATATCTGCCATGCCCATCGGGGCCCCTGGGTGACCAGAGTTGGCCTTCTGCACGCCATCCATGCTCAATATGCGGATTGCATCAGCAAGTTTATTCGTTTTCATCCATCCCTCCAAAAAATCTCTAACACTAATGTATGAAACACCCCGGATCTGAAAGAAGCCGGGGATGTGATCCTAACACTAAAGATACAGTGTTCTTGACAAATAGTCAAAACCGTCAACGTTCTCTACAAAGCATAGTCAACGTTCTCTACAAAGCATAGGTAAGAATTAGTGCTATCCTCTTGAATGCTGCATCGCCTTTGGTAATAACACGGTTGTCATCCTTGGAGTAGTTGGTGAACTGGATTGCAGTCAAGAGAGAAAGGTCTTCAGTAAATTGGGTGTTGGCAATAACACTCAAGTCCCCAACCATATCAGTGGCATCATCAAACAAATTGAAGGAGTAGGTTTCCAACTGTAATCCAACCAGGCTAACCATCAGGGGCATCTGGTAACCAAGGATGTACTCACCTTTATAGTTGAACCCATTGACCATGGCCCCTCCATTCTCATACTCCCAAGCTTGGTCGGAAGACGCATTGCTATACCCCTTGTAGTTCAACTCATGGTAGGTACGAATGACTACGCTCATCCAATCTCCAGAGAAGATGGCACCAGTGTCAAACTGGAAGGCAGCTCCTGCCCTACCCAAGTAATAGAGGCCATTCAAACTGTCAGAAGCGAGAGGAGCTCCTACGGTTGTACCGAGTTTCAGACCATTGAGGTCCATCAGATCAAAATCCCAACCGGTCCCCAGGCCTCCGCCCAAGCTTATCTCAGCTACGGCAATCGGGGTAAGGACTGCATCGAGGGTCACCGTCCCAGCAATGGGAGAAAGACCGAGGTTTGCCTTTACTTTGACATTGTTTCCACTGAACAGAGGTCCTTCCCCTGCCAATACAGGAATCTTTGCCTGGTAGGCTGCATCAAGTTTTGCCTCAATGCCAGTCCCATATGCACCAGTAAGCTTCAGCGTACCACTGTTGGTGGTCTGGGCAAACAAGAGACCTGCTGCCATGAGTATAACCAAGAGTGCGAGTAATCGTTTATTCTGTTTCACAGTAATTCCTCCAAACATAACGTAGGTACAGCATATCATAGGGGAAGGTGTAACCAAATACTTTCTACCCCCTCATTCTACCCTTTGTTTTCTTCTAAATTCAGAGGGGGACATCCCTTTGATCTTCTTGAAGTAGGTACAGAAATATGAGGTATTCGAGAATCCGAGGCTTTCTCGTATTGAATTGATTGATTGCTTGGTTGAGGTGAGGAGATGACATGCTTCTTCTATTCGCTTTGCTCCTATATAATCATTCAAGCTCATATGCTCAGATGCCTTGAATACGTTTCGTGTATACCCAAGGGAAAGTTCAACTTTATCAGCAATAAATGTTGAACTGAGATTTACATCATACAGGTGCTCTGCAACAAGGTCTTTCATGCTTTGTATAAGCTCAAGGTTATGTCGTTTCGAATATTGTTGTTTATAATCTAATAGAAGTTGCTCAACCCGAAGCAATCCTTCCTGTAATTCATCATAATTGCGACTGCTAAGAGTTAAAAGCTTCCATTCCTGTGCTGTGATATCCTCAGAGGCCTCGAATATATCACCTATCAACCCGACAATGGAGTAGCTAAGATAGAGCTTCATTGCCCCAAACAGCTCATAATCATCTTGGCTTTTCAGGCTAGACATCATTAATTGGACAGCTTCCTTGTACGCTTCACACGATTTTTGCATGAGGGCCTTACTTACTTCAGCTGTCTCCCCAAGGAAAAGATTCACTTCCTTGTTGTTCGTCTGTTCAATTGGCCTAACAAATCCAGCATGTACCAATATCTGCGTACGTAATGAATGATGCATCTCAGCATATGTTTGTGGAAGGTCCTCCAACCCAATACGTGCTTGGCTATATAGGATTGAAAGATTCTCAGAATATCTATCAGACATATCTATACGCATTTTTTTACATTGGGAGATGATGTTTGAAGAATCCTGAAGAGTGAGATAGACAAACAGTCCTCGTTCTACTTGAAGCAGCAAGGTTTGTTTCCCATTAATGGTAAAATACTGTGATGCAAAGGCTAAGAACTGCTCCTTATCACAAGTTACTTCTTTACGATCAACAGGTTGTCTATGGAACAAAATAAGTTGAAAGGAGGATCCATGGTAAAGAGGTAGGCACTCAATCCCTACAATTCCCTTGAGAAAATCAATAAACCGTTTCTCTCTGGTAAGCTGATTATTTACTCGTCTCGTTTCCCAGACTAATAACAGGGAAGCAAGTATTGCCAACCCTAGGAATACCAAGACCAGGTTCCACCGCAAAGCAACCAGAGGTTCACTTAAATATACCATAGGAAGTATATAAATGAGACGCCAGTTCATCTCTCCCACATCGTACCAACAAGCAAGAAAGTCGTCTCCATTGTTATCACTCAACACTTCGGCTCCACTAGACTCTGGGAATAGCACAATTTGGCCGAGTAGTGATTGGCTGGTCACTCGTTGTCCAAATTGTTTGGGATCTGGGTGACTGATAATGAAAAAATCTTCATCAATCATATAGAAGTTTTTCATGGTATCACTATCATCAGAAGCCAATATATTTCTTGCAGCTGTTTCGGAAAGATTCATTACGATTCCAGAACGCAAACCTCCTTGCTCATCATAACTTAAATTACAAATTGAATAGAGATTGGTGGGTACATCATCATATCTGGGCAAAGAAAGAGGAATCGTCTTATTAGAAAATATTGATTGACGTTGATATAGATGCTTATTTCTAGGTTGTTGAGCTAGGAATGACAGGAGAGTAGAGTCACTGATCTGATCTGATGACTCAACCCCATTCAAGCTGGAAAAAAATCCATAGTTTTGGTTATACAAATATATTGAGTGGATATAAGAATTACGTGCGACTGTGTTCTCAAGCCTTGCGTATACTCCCAGCGTTGCTTGTTCCTTAGGTACATTTGCGAGGAGATAATTTCTTATCTCTGTAGCATCACTCAAATCATCAATAATGGGAACAGTGCTAAATCTCATCTGTCGATAGTAAGTACTGATCATTCTCAAAGATGCAAGGAAATCATCGACAATTATTGATTGCGCTACATCGGTAAACAAGGTTGAAAAGACTAATGCAAGAGAGATCATGGCAACCAAAACAATTGATATGATGGGAATAAATATCTTGAGTAACCAAGATCGAGTTACAGATTGCTTTCTCATCTTTTTACTGCCCTTTATGCCATAACTTTACCATCAGAAAATACAAATCACCAGAAAAATAAATATTTCTTGCTTTTTAACAATGATTTCTTCGTTTTTCAAAACAATCTGGAGCTTTCAAAATTGCTTTAAAAATATTCTCATGCAAGTCTGAGATTAGAAAATCACAGTCCCAAAAGGAGGGAACACATGAAAACACGGAGATTTTTCCTTGTACTGATTCTTGTCTTTGTAACAGCAGGTATCTTGTTCGCAGCTGGAGACAAAGAAGCTACATCAACAAAACCAGAAGATGGCCCAGTAGTTATCTCGTATTACACATGGGATGATGGGAGTCATAAAGCACTGATTGACACATTCAATGCGACACACTCTCACATCCAAGTTGATGCACAGATTCTTCCTGCAGCTGATTATGAGACAAAACTCACTACACTCTTAAGCGGTCGTGCAGACATTGATGCTTTTATGGAAAAGCGCCAAGCGGATATGTTCGGCCAATATGACAACGGTTATCTAGAACCACTTGATTCCTATATTGCAGCCACTGGAAAACCCAATGATGCAGTTGAAGCATTCAAGTCTAGTTCAGTGATCAATGGCGACATTGTAGTCATTCCCTGGAGAGGTGGAGCATATTACACCTACTATAATGAGAAAGTATTTGAAAAAGCAGGTATCCCTACTCCTGACTATTACGTAGAACGTGGTGAATGGACTTGGGAGAAATTTGAAGAGGTCTCCAAAGCAATAACGGCAGCTGACCCCTCCCTCATTGGATCCACCATCTATATTTGGGGCGGTCAGGGATTCTTCCAAGCAGGACAGGCTGGTAATGACATCGTTACCCCGGATGGTAAAATTGACTCAATCGAAAACGTTGTCAAACAGCTCGAAATGCGAAAGAGACTAGAGGATCTACAAGCAATGTGGAGCCTGATCGATATGAAGGTAACCAAGCTTCACTACTCCAAGCAGTTCTATGATGGTAACGTTGGTATGCTGCTTATCGGTGAATGGTTCCCCGGCCAAATGGTTGTAGGTCGTGATGATGGATTGCTTGCATTCGACTTTGAGGACTGGGGTATTACCCGCCTTCCCTGTGATCAGGAAGAATACGTCACCGTCGGGCTTCCCACCGGAAACTGTATCACAAGTTATTCGAAGAAAAAGGATGCAGCATTCGAGTTTATCAATTGGATGAGTGGTCCTGAAGGTGCAGCTGTTGCAGCTTCCTATGGCGTTCTCCCTGCGGCACCAGGTGAGGAAGCAAGAGTTGAAATTGCAAAGAACCTTCCAGAGGGAAATTCCATCGATTACTTCCTTGAGGAGAAGGGAAACTACACTGCCAATTTCAGCCCCTATGGAACTCGTGTTGAAACTGAATTCGCAAAGATCCAAGAAGACTTCTTACTTGGTAATATGAACATCGATCAATTCAGAACAACTTTTACCAAGACCCTGAACGACATCATCAAAACCACATACTAGAATAGTGGTAGCGACTTCTTCTCCAAGACAGATTAGTGTCTTGGAGAAGGAGATTCTTGGAGGCACGACGTGAATACAGGCAATTCACTTAAGAAGACAGGAACCATACTTTCATTCTTGCTACCAAGCTTTATTGGTTTTATGATTTTTGTCTTCTCACCAATGATTATGGCCGTAGCGCTCTCTTTCACAAATTATTCAGGTGGTCCACGGTTTCGGTTTATCGGGTTGAAAAACTATATCGTTGCGTTTACAAACCCTGATTTTCTCTCATATCTATTCGTAACGTTCAAGTTCATGACTATTACGGTTCTCTTCCAGATTGGTTTAGGCTTGATGTTCGCGCTCATTCTCGCTAGAAACTTTAGAGCTTGCGCAACTTATCGTGGTTTACTTTACCTTCCCAATATCTTGTCTTCGGTTGCGGTAGGACTTGCTTTCATGTTCATCTTTGAACCATCAAGTGGGTTTATGAACCAGATGTTGGCTTCTCTTGGATTGCCAACATCAAAGTGGCTAGCCAGCAGCAAGTCATCGCTATCGGTAATCATCACCATAGCAATTTGGCAGAACTTCGGGTATTACATGGTGCTCTTTATTGGTGGATTACAGAATATCAGCATCACCTTATATGAGGCAGCAGAAATGGATGGGGCTGGGAAAATTAAACAGTTCTTCCATGTTACCCTGCCAGGACTCTCTCCAATTCTTTTTTATGGATTAACCATCGCAATCATTCGAGGATTTCAAGTCTTCGACTATATATACATTATGACTGGAGGACAGCAGGGAGGTGGACCTGCAGGATCAACAAATGTTCTCGCTTTTGACATCTACCTCAATGCGTTTACCTTCTTCCGTTTCGGATATGCCTCAGCAGAATCTGTGGTATTGATGATCATTATTTTGGCAGTCACGTTCCTACAGAGCCATGGACAGAAAAAGTGGGTGAATTATGATATCGTATAGGCAGAAACAACAACTAGAGAGAGTTATCAAATACGTCGTTCTGACAATGGTAGCCTTTATCACACTGTTCCCTTTGATTATTGTCTTGTCTTCAAGTTTTAAAAATGAGAGTGAACTCTTCAATTTCCCTTTCAAGTTTATTCCTGAAAACCCCATTTTCACAA
Source organism: uncultured Sphaerochaeta sp. (assembly GCF_963676285.1). Lineage (NCBI taxonomy): Bacteria > Pseudomonadati > Spirochaetota > Spirochaetia > Spirochaetales > Sphaerochaetaceae > Sphaerochaeta > uncultured Sphaerochaeta sp. Next base: position 2,156,408 of record NZ_OY781063.1, on the reverse strand, counting down.
ACTTTGCACGACTAATGGATAAATTCCCTCTTTATATATGGAACTCCGTTAAACTGACATTTACAATTGTGGTGGTCCAGCTCTTTACTGCGGCTACAGGGGCCTATGTCTTCACAAAATTACACTGGAAAGGACGAGATTTCATATTCGGCCTCTACTTGGCTTCGATGATGATACCGATGCAAGCTGTTATGATTCCCCAATTTCTCATCATCAGAAATATCAACCTCTATGACACACACGCTTCACTGGTATTCTTGGGGGCATTCACTGCTTTCGGTACGTTTCTGATCAAGCAGTACTTTATGTCGATACCGGATACCTACTGCGAGGCTGCTCGCATAGATGGGGCAAAAGAGTGGACGATTTTTACCACGTTGATGCTCCCCATGAGTAAAGCTGTCCTAGTCACACAGGTAATCTTTTCATTCCGATTTTTCTGGAACGATTTTTTCACACCACTGATTTATATCACCACACCAGAGCTTAAGACACTTCCTCTGGGAATGACGGATTTTGTACGGGAACAATATGTGTATTGGGGGCCACAAATGGCAGCTGCACTCATTTCAATTATTCCGGTACTCATCATCTTCTTGTTCGGGCAAAAATACTTCGTGCAAGGCGTCGCTTCTTCAGGACTAAAGGGGTAAACAATGAAAAAAGCAGAAAATTTCAATCAGGACATCCATGTTGTGGATTATCGTTTGCAATATGAAGAGAACAGGGCAACAGCAGAAACCCTGATGAGTATTGAAGGAAGAGAGATAGAGTTATTGAATGGACCATTCCATTTCTCCCCCGACCCCTATGAAACTTGCCTGCGTGCCAAATGGTTCAAAGAGAAAAAGATCAGTGACAATGGCCTTCCTTTGCCCATAGATTCTGACTTTGAGGGTTGGCCAACTATTAATGTACCCAGTTGTTGGAATACTGAATGCAAAGATTTGTATTACTATGAGAGTACTGCTCTGTACTTCAAGACTTTTAAATACAAAGAGCACCATACAGGTGAGCGGGTATTCTTGCATTTTGAAGGTAGTTCCTATCGTACCTATGTGTTTTTGAATGGCAAGGTCATTGGGATGCATGATGGAGCTTCTACACCGTTTAGTTTCGAGGTTACTGATACTCTCATACCTGATGAAAATCGATTGATAATTGCGGTTGATGCTTCGCGAAGTAAGGATCGAGTGCCAATGGATAATACCGACTGGTTTAACTATGGTGGTATTTACCGCGATATCATGCTTATACGCACACCGGCAACCTATATACAGAATTTCTTCTCCCAATTACAGCCTCATACGACAAATGAAATATTTGCCTCAGTAACCATGGATAAAAAAATCAATGGAAAAGCAGTATACCGAATTGCCGAATTGGATATTGAGAAAGAAATACCTATCAAGCAAGGGAAAGGCTCTATTGTTTTTAAAGCAGATTTGCAACTCTGGTCCCCAGAGAATCCAAAACTCTATACTGTAGAAATCAGTACTGAGGATGACGCTCTCTGTGAAAATATTGGTTTCAGAGATATTCAAGTGGATGGAATAAACATCCTATTGAATGGAAAACCGATATTCTTGAAGGGTATCAGTGTACACGAGGACCATATTATCTTGGGAAAGAGTACCAATGAACAGGTGATCAGAGACACCATCGCCGACCTCAAGGAGATGCATGGCAACTTCATCCGCTTGGCACACTACCCTCATACCAGACTATTCTCGAAGATTGCAGATGAGATGGGGGTACTCCTCTGGGAAGAAATTCCTGTCTACTGGGCCATCAACTTTACCAACAAAGCTACCTATGCGGATGCAGAAAACCAACTCGCTGAACTTATCATACGAGACCGCAATCGCGCCAGTGTAATTATTTGGTCTGTTGGTAATGAGAATCCTGACACAGACGCAAGACTTTCCTTCATGTCCTCCCTTGCCAAGAAAACGAGGGAACTTGATCCAACCAGACTCGTAAGCGCTGCTTGCTTGGTTAATACAGCGAAACTCAAGTTGGAAGATCGATTGATGGAACATCTTGATATCATCGGAAACAATGAATACTACGGATGGTACGAGCCCAATTTTGAGGACCTACTCACGATTCTTAACAATACCGATCTTACAAAACCTGTTATCATCACTGAATTTGGGGGTGGGGCTAGAGCTGGAAATCACGGTACCAAAGATACCATGTGGACTGAAGAATTCCAGGAAGCGCTCTATATCAAACAATTCACTACACTCGACAAGGCAAAATATGTACGAGGTATGACTCCTTGGATTTTCTACGATTTCAGAGCCGTAAGGCGACTGAACCGGTACCAAGAGGGGTTCAATAGAAAAGGTTTGATCGATAGCGACCGTAAAACCAAAAAACTGGCGTTCTATGTGACGCAGAAGTATTACAAGACCAAAGGCTGAAACATGAAACAGGATATTTTTAACAACTCATCCCAGTACTCAATGGAGTTCTGGGAGAGAGCCTACACCTACGCAATCGAAAAAGTACGAGACAATATTCCCAACTTCTCTGATGGATATCCAGCTCCGTCCAGCAACAACAATGTCTATCCCAAAATTGCAAATATTGAGTGGACAAGTAGTTTCTGGAACGGGATGTTATGGCTGTCGTATCTTCATACCAGAGATGAAGTATTCAAGCGTGCCGGAGAAGCAACGCTTGAGGACTATGCAACTCGATTACAAAAGCGGATTGAGACAAACACCCATGACCTAGGATTTCTCTATATCCTCTCTGCAAAAGCTGAGTATTTAGTCACACATAATGAGAGTGCAAAGATTACGGCTCTCCTTGCATCAGACTTACTGATGGAACGTTACCATCCAAAAGCAGGAATTATCCAAGCATGGGGAAACCTTGAGGATCCAAATCAGAGGGGCAGGATTATTATTGATTGTCTTATGAATATTCCCCTTCTCTTCTGGGCAACCGAAGAGACCAAGAACCCAAGATATCGAGAAGCGGCGTTAAGCCATCTCGCACGAACTAGAGAGAACATTATCCGTTCAGATGCAACGACTTATCATACCTACTACTTTGACACAGAAACAGGAAACCCATTACGAGGAGTAACGGCACAAGGATATAGTGACGACTCCTGCTGGGCTCGGGGCCAAGCATGGGGAATATATGGTCTTGCCTTGGCATATACATATACCCATGACTTTGGGTGTTTGATTGATGCAAAGCGTTTGGCTGATTATTTTCTATCCCATCTTCCCTCAGATGATGTGTGTTATTGGGATTTGATTTTTACCGATGGGGATGAAGAACGTGACAGTTCTGCCAGTGCCATTGCATCCTGTGGACTCATGTTACTTGCATCCTTGCTTCCTGAAGATGACAGTGATGCAGTGCGATACCAGAATAAAGCGTTGGATATGCTTGCATCCCTCAGCAAATCATACACAACTCAGAATAATCCAGAATCCAAGGGGATACTTATGCATGCGGTATATGGAAAACCAAATAATGCAGGAATCGATGAATGCGTTATTTGGGGAGACTACTTTTATATAGAAGCATTGGGAACAGTGCTGGGAAGCGCAATCCGTTTTTGGTAACCAAAACCAGAGGAGAAGGAACATGGTAGCATATGATACACCAATCAAGGAACTGAACATACAGTCTCGAGAAGATGTAGCCAAGTCGTTGTTGTTGCTTCTCCAACCTTGTAGCAATGCTCTTGTGAAGGATGGATCTGGATTGTTTGTGGGAAATGAATCCGCTCATTACTCACAACATGTGGCCTTATTGGAAGGATGGTCGCGCTTGCTTTGGGGAGTGGTCCCCCTTCGTAGTGGAGGATTCTCCTGGGATGCAGAGTCCACCCACGCTAAAGGGCTCATTGTCGGGACTGATCCAGAAAGTCCTTATTACTGGGGTAATGTAGGTGATTATGACCAACGGATGGTCGAGATGGCAGCAATTGCCTTGTCCTTGTTGCTCACTCCAGAATTTTACTGGGAGCCTCTCAGTAAAACGGAACAGAATAATCTCTGTAATTGGCTCGCAATGATCAATACCCATACAATGTCACCTAACAACTGGCTCTTTTTCAGGGTATTGGTAAATATGGCTTTTGAGTCACTGGGAAGATCTGAATTTTGTATCGATACTATGATGAAGGATCTGGATAAGCTTGAGAGCATGTATGCTGGAGATGGGTGGTATCGTGACCAGGTACCCTTTGACAACTACAATCCTCTGGCCATGCAGTACTATGCATTAATTTATTACGCTTTTAGAAAAAACAAAGATCCTGAACGATGTGAACGATTCTCTGAACGAGCGAAATCGTTTGCCCAACAGCATATCCACTTTTTTACAGAGGAAGGATCCTTCGTACCATATGGTCGTTCATTGACCTATCGCTTTGCGGTTGTCTCTTTCTACAGTGCATGTGCCTTTGCTGGCCTCGAAGTACTTCCATGGGGAGTCTTAAAAGGAATTGTTCTTCGTTCATTCAGGTGGTGGTTCCAGCAACCAATATTTGATCGAGATGGTTTCTTGACTGTTGGATATCAATATCCGAGCAGACAGATGGCTGAACAGTATAATGCACCAGGCTCCCCCTATTGGGCACTTAAAACATACTTGGTTCTTGCATTGCCTGAGACTCATCCATTCTGGCAAACTGAAGAATCAGATCTACCAAAACTCGAAAAAACCTTTCTCCTCAAACAACCCGGGGCAATTATGCAACGTACGGATGACGACGATGTAGTAATGCTCAATGCTGGTCAGTATCCAACATTCCACATGTTGCACATCGCAGAGAAGTACGCAAAATTTGCCTATAGTGCACGATACACGTTCAGTGTAGCTGCTTCGTACTATGATTTTGCACACACAGGATGCGACAGTATGCTCTTTGTCAGTGATGATGCAACACATTGGCGTACGAGAAGAGAAAGCAAAACCTTAGTAGCAAATGCATCATATATCGGTTCTCTTTGGCATCCATATCAAGATGTATCCATTACGACGTACCTAATTCCAGCAGGCTCATTCCATGTGAGGGTACATAAGGTAAAAACAAAGAGAAAGCTATACACAAAAGAAGGCGGTTTTGCTATTGAGTTGTTCCGCGGATGGGAGACACCTATTGAACCAGAAGAACATTATGCCAATCCTTCATCAATTTCGATTTCTCTTCCCTGGGATACGAGCCATATAAGCGACCCTTTACAGAAAAGAGAAGCTGGCAGCATTAATCCTCTTCCAAATCTCAATCTTGCATATTCAACAACTATTGTTCCTATCCTCACGTCTATGATTGAAGCAGAAAACACAAAGGTGATGATCAGCTGTGTTGGAGCATGGAAAAGCGGAATCACCCCTGCTTATCCAAAAATCACCTATGATGAAAAGAAAGGCAAATTACTCTTAGATTCACTGAAGTTATCTATTTAGCTCGATTGGAAGCCTTTTCTTCATTCTTTTTCTCATTCAAAGTAACGAACTCCCCCCTTGTTTGTCTTATTAATTACCAAGGGGGATACACATGGTCAGAAAAGGATATTTATTTGCTGCAATCTTACTTACACTATTCCTACTTTTCATGGCCCTGAATACCGGGTTCTAAAGGATACGCGCCCTCCTGTTTCAAGCTCATGGAATCTCTTTCAGTGAAACAACCTCCCCGATATTTTCCTAGGAATACCTTGCATCCTACGGTACAATTGGAACAACCAACGCTGTACGATTAAGGATGTATGTGTGAGCCTATACTCCCTCTTTCACCCGGAAATCTTTCAAGGTAGACATAAGAAGTCCCATTACTTTGAAGGCTGGTACTTCAAGATGGCACTTCCAGGCAGGCAGCCTGAAGTACTCTCCATTATTCCTGGTGTTGCCTTGGGCGCATCAGAAGAAGAGCGGCATGCCTTTATCCAGGTGATCAGCAGTAGGGAAGGAAAAAGCTGGAACATTCATTTTCCCTTCGAATCCTTCAAGGCTGATGAGAAGAAGCTTCTTGTAGAGATTGCAGGTAATCGTTTTTCAACGGAAGAAATTATTCTAAACATCAATCATGAAGATCTAATATTGTCTGGACATGTGAAAAACATAGGAACCCATCCCTTTCCTGTTACACTCGCCTCTCCAGGAATCATGGGATGGTACGCCTACATTCCCTTCATGGAGTGCTTCCATGGAGTTGTGTCCACTTCTCATACCCTCTGGGGGTCTCTTACGCTGAATGGCAACAAAATAGATATGAGTAAAGGGATTGGATATATCGAGAAAGACTGGGGAACCTCCTTTCCCGAGGCATGGATATGGATGCAATCAAACTGCTTTCCCTCAACAAACATCTCTTGTATGCTCTCTGTTGCCAAGATCCCATTTCTTGGACATGTGTTTCCGGGGTTCCTTGGGTTTGTAAAGCATGGAGACGAGTTGATAAGGTTCGGCACCTACACTGGTGCAAAGATCACGCACCTGGAAAGCAATGAGACCCAGGCGTCTGTTCAGATACAGACCAAAGAGCATCAGATCATCTTTTTTGCTGAGCTTGGACCAGCCTCAAAACTGGTGGCACCCAGGCAAGGCAAGATGGAGAGACCATTGCTGGAAAGCATCATGGGAGCCATAACGCTCACCATCAAAGACAAGGATGGAGCCCTTCTCCTTGAGGAGACAGGCACCATGGCTGGGATAGAACTATCGGAATCAGGGAATCTGATGAGTTAACTTAACAGCTACTATGTGACGTTCTTCTACCTTGAAAGTCATATCAGAATCATATTCAGCTTTTCTGAGGTCCCATGACATGGTATCATGAGCCCAACCATGAAATATCTAGTATTCCTCGTGGCAATGGCAGCCGGGGTTCCATTCATAGCAATAACGTCCTCTCTCTTCCCCCGTCTCAAACGGTTGTTTTTTGCCGTCATGGTAGTCTCTTTCCTTTTCAATTCCATGACCAGCATCAATATTCTTTCCATGGAATACTACCGAGGACCGGTAAGAGGGTTCGAAGTTACCTTTGCCGACCTTATTGCCTGGGGACTTGCCCTCGGCATGCTTGTCCGTACCCCATCCAAGATTGCTTGGAAACCACGATTCACCATTATCCTGTTTGTATTCTTTGCCTATGCAATAGTAAGCCTACTACGCGCAGGCAACTCAATCCTTGGATGGTTTGCCATCTGGCAACTGGCAAGAGCGGGAGCCCTCTATTGGGTGACGGTCAACTTCTTCAAGACTGAGGATGTCTCCAGAGACTCGATCAAGACACTTATAAGAGCCTATATTGCTTCTGGGATTATCCTTGCCCTCATTACGTTCAAGCAGAAGTATTTGGACGGCATCTATAGGGCTTGGGCCTTTTTTGATCACTCCAATACCATCCCCTCTTTTACCCTCATATTCATGTGCGTCCTCCTCGTTTGGCTCTTGTACGAGAAGGACGTCAGTTTCCTCCTATTCTTTCTCGCACTTATGGCTGCCTTGGGCAGCCTGTTTGCCATCTTTGCTACTGGCTCTCGTACCGGAATGGCCGCTGGAGCTGCATTGGTAGTCGGTTCATTGATCGTAGGAAACCGTAAGAATAATGATATTCGAGCTAAACGAACCACGATCATTATCATCATCTGTATGATCATAGGAGCAATCTTTGTGGCAGACACCGTTATAGACCGTTTCCTCAATGCACCACCGGCAAGTGAAGAGGCCAGGAATGAGTTCGAGATTGCAGCAGAGATGATGGCAGAAGACCATCCCACAGGAGTTGGACTAAACCTCTACTCCAAAGTACTCACAGAAACCCAAGAGTATCGACAACACATAGAAGTAATGAGAAACGAAGAACAAGCCGGAGTGGCTCACCACATCTACCTTCTCACTGCAGCAGAAATGGGCTACCTGGGATTGTTCTTATTTGCCACGATTCTCTTGATTTTCCTTGCGAGCATGATCATCAGTGGCATACGATGGTGTACACTGGAACAGCGACTACTGTTGGCAGTTGCAATGGGCTTTATCATGGTATGTGCGATAGGATTCTATGAGTGGGTACTCCGACAGACCCCAGTACTCTATCAGACAGTGGTTGCGTTGGGATTCTCGCAAGCCTTGTTTGATAAAGCTTCCCCTGTAAAAGAGAGAAATACATGATGAACACTACTACGCGAGTAAGAAAAGTCTCGATCAATGCTGCCACTAACTACTTCCGTTTCTTCTTCACCATGGTAGTTTCATTCTGGCTTATCCCGTTCATCATCAAGAACCTTGGAGCAGAAGCCTACGGCCTTTGGAACCTCTCCTTCTCCATCATCGGATTCTTCTCCCTGCTCGACTTCGGCTTTGGACTCGGTGTGGTGAAGTGGACAGGAGAGACAAGCGCCACCGGAGAGATTGAGTACCGCAACCATATGCTGAGCACCATTTTCTTTGTGTATCTGGCCATTGCAGTGGTAGGAATGTTCTTCCTCAGTATTTTTGCGGTGTTTTATCCCACACTCTTCTCGATTGATACTGCAATAGCTCCCGAGGCCATTGCAGTCCTGATTATCCTGGGTATTCGCTCCCTTGCGATCCAGATCCCCTTAAGTCTATTCAAGGGAGCACTGTTTGGAGAACAAGAGATCCATCTTACCAACATCATCCAGATTCTTGGTACCCTGCTCTATGCAGTGACCGTCTGGTTTGCCCTGAGTGCAGGAAAGGGTATCGTCTGGTTGGCATCCATGAACTGCCTAGCCTTCCTGATTGAAAATATCGCCTATGTCTATTTTGCCTACAAGAACGTCAAAGGTTTGCGGATATCCATCCGCCTTGTGAGAAAGCAAGACTTCAGTGAGGCCATGGGCTTCAGCTTCTACTCCTTTCTCACCACCATCGCAGGATTGGTACTCTTCCAGACCGATGCGATCATCATCCAGCTCTTCTTCGGTCTGGAATTGGTTGGGCTGTATGCCGTTGCCATCAAGGTAACCGAGTATGCATTCCTGCTTACGAAGCAGCTGGTAAATGTCCTCACACCGCTTATCAGCGAACTGAAGGCAAAACAAGAGCATGACACCATCAGGTACTTGTTGCTCGACCTGTCCAAGTACATCATGGCAACGGGGTTCCTGATAGCAGGAAGCGTATATGTCTTTGGAGGAGACCTTCTGGTCCTCTGGGTCGGGGAAATCTATGCAGAAGTAACCATACCCCTGCTCCTGCTTATCACCTCCTTTGTGGTATCAGTACCTGAACTTGTGGCATCAAATGTATTGACCATGACCGGTTACCACCGCTTCAGTGCCATTTCGGCTGGCCTTTCCACGGGGCTGAATATTCTATTCAGCCTCCTTTTGATAAAACCATTCGGACTGACAGGCATAGCCATGGGAACCCTGATTTCCAGCTCAGTGGTCAGTGGCATTGTGATTCCAGCGAAAGCCGCAAGAAGCTACGAATTCCCCTATCACAGGTATATTTCCAGGGTTTACCTCCCTGCATCACTGCCCACGATTCTCCTGGTAGCTATCGGGTACCTCATGAAGTTTTTCTTTTCAGTGGATTCACTGTGGGATATGATGTTCATGGCAATCCCTGGCATAGTGGTGTATTTGCTGGTATTCTGGATATTCTTCACTGACCCGGCGATCAAGGAGAATATCAAGAAAAAGCTGGTACATCCAGCAAGACGATAAGGAGTCGAATAATGGCTAATGAGCCGGTCGCAGCAAAGGAATCATTCCATATCCCACTCGAACTGAAGACCATCATCAAGAGCCTCAGGATGCGTCTTTGGGTCCTTATCGTAATCGCATTGCTCAGCGCTGTTACCGGGGTGGCTGCCGCCCTCCTGTTGGGAGACAGGCAGTATGAAGCAACCACAGTACTCTATTATGCACCCATTGAATCATACGTCTCCGATACCTTCAGGATCTACCAGAGCGTAGGAAGCGGAACTGAACTTACCTACGACCAAGGCACTGGATTGATGGAAAACCTCAATACCACTGACTTGATCGACTACGTAAACATGGTCAAGATTGTCACCAACCTTGAGGAGTTGAGGAGAAGACTCAGCCTGGAGAGCACCCTCGAAGAGCTCGGCTCTTCCATCAGTGTAGACACAGCTTGGGATTCCAACCTTATGTTCATCTCATCCCGCGCCGATAGACCCACGGATGCTGCACTCAAGGCAAACACCATCCGTGACATCTTTCTTGAGAACAGCAACAGGATGATTGACCAGGATATAGAGAGCAAGATTGCTGATATAACCCTCCAGTATGAAACCACTGCAGCAGACCTTGAAAAAGCACAGCAAGCCTTTGCTGCATTCACCAGGACACATGGAATTCGTGAGATCGAAACCGAGGCAGAACAGTACACCTCCGAGATGCTCGCCCTTGAGTCCACACTCGCAAGAACAAAAAGCCTGATCGAGACAGCGCAGGAAAAAGTTGACAAGATCAAGCAGGAGATTGCTATTCAGCAGGAGTTGCGAGAAAAAGCGAAAACTGAACAATCCTCACAGATAGTATCGGACAATCTTACCGCAGAAGAAGTGGCAAACAGGATACAGCTCTTGCAACAACAAATTGAGGTCATGCAGACAGCAAAAACCGATCCTGTAGAAGAGAGAAGACTCAAGAATGCAATGGTTGTAGCGGAAAATGGGTATGTACGCGGCATTGTCACGAGAAGCGAATTTGAACAGGCAAAGTATGAGTATGAACGATTCCTTGCACAGAAATCGAGTGATGCAGAACTGGAAGCTGTGCAGAAGCAGTTGGAAAAGCTTCTCTCCAGTCGCATCACATCAACCACTGAATCACGAACTGAGAACACCTATGAGTTGAACCTGCAGACACGACTGCTCGAAAGTGAATTGCAACGAATTGAAGCCAATGCTGAGTATCAGAGCAGCCTTGCGCGATACGAAGAGCTGAAAGGCAAGTATGTCGACCTGCCACTGCTGACCCAGGAATATACACGACTCAGCGGCTCCATGGCCTCCCTGGAAGCTGCAGCCCAAGGGCTTAACAAGGTCTTGAAACAATACAACCTGATCAAGGACCAACCCCACTCCGATTTCTCGGTTGTCAGTGAGGCCATCGAGCCACTGTACCCACTTGAATCCAACCGAAGACTTATCGCCATCGCAGTAACCATGCTCTGTTTCCTCCTTGGCTTCACAGTGCTCTTGGTATTCATTGCCCTGGATATGAGAATTAAATCAGCAGGGGATGCAAGACAGAAACTACAGGTACCCATCCTGCAGGCACTCAGTTTCATCAGGAAAAAGACACAGTTGGTGCCATCCCCTGAAGCTGAATCCGCCCATATAGAGTCGTACAGGATTCTCTGCAGGCCACTCCGTGAGGCCCATCCCAACCCAGGAGCCACCTTCTTGGTTACCAGCACCACACAGGGAGAAGGAAAGTCCACGGTAGCGAGCAATATTGCCACAGTCTTTGGACGCCAGGATGAACGGGTGCTGCTCATTGATGCACAAATACGCAAATCACAGCAGCCTACCCCGTTTGCAGCATTCCTCATTGACGAAGACCCCATGGTGGGTGATGGATTGGGGGAGTATCTCTCCTACAAGGTATTCGACCACCAGCAGATCATCTCCCCCACCACACTTTCGGGTGTTGATGTCATCGTCCGCCGGGGAGAGGCAGTAATCCCCGACCTCCTGCAATCTGCAAGAATGCGTGAGCTGATGGACAACCTCAAGCAACAATACTCAGTCATCATTATGGAAGGACCACCAGTGCAGGATTGCGTAGACTCAGACATCCTTGCATCCTATGCTGATTCCATCCTCTTTGTTACGGCCTGTGATACCCTGAAACCAGATGTAATCCAACGGGCTATCAGGCGGATGCAACACACCAAAGCGCATTTTGAGGGCATCATCCTTACCAAGGTGAGACAACCCTATCTGGATTGAGTGAGAAAAAGGAGCCTGCATGAAGGACATGAACATCGAACAGATCTGTTATAAGATTCTCCTTTCCATCGGGGATTCCCTTGATCTCAGGAAGATGCTTGGCATGAGCCTCGCTACCTATATGAAAGAGTTGGGATGTACCATGGGAGCAGTCCTGCTTGCAAAGCAGGATGAACAGGACTTTGGTCTTCAAATAGCATACGCTGTACCACGTTCCTTGAACCGACAAGAGTCTTTCAAAACCCTGATGGATGAACTCTCCCATGCAAGCCAGTTGCAAGACAACCTGGTCACAAAAGTCGGTGATGGGCGATACTATGTGATGAGCCTGGCAGATATGGGGCTGTTGGTCCTCTATAGACAAGCAGAGGAACTCCCTGAAGCATTGCTGGATGCACTTCGCCCACTCAACCATAAATTGGGTACGGCATGCAAGGCATGCTTGCAGAATACTGCACTTGAAAACAGCAGCCAACGATTCATGGAAATGGCAAACATGCTTCCTGGCCTCATCGTAGAACTCGACAAGGAACACCATATCACATTCTATAACCGTCGTACGCATGAGTTGTTCCGTCAGATTGACTCCGATGAATTCCATCCAGACCACGTAGAGGATTTTTTTCCTCAGGATGAAATTGAACATATCCACAATGTACTGCACACCTTGGAAATCAAAAAAACGCCCCTGATATCTGAAGACTTCTGGATGGTGAACAGCAGAGGTACACGCTTCAAGGTGAATTTCGTGCTCTCTCCCATCCATGATGGTGAGACAATTATCGGTTTTCGAGGTATTGCTACAGACATTACCGAACGTGTCAGGCTTGAAGAGGAGCAGAAAGCGCTCCTGGCGCGTGTATCGGACAGGGTACGTGAATTGGATTGTCTTTTCAGCATCCTAAAGCTTGTCGCTGATGAGAGGAACACCCTTGCAGATATCTTCAATAAAGCAATAGGGACCATCCAAACAACATTCCTTTCCCATGCTTCACTCACTGTTGGTATTGAATACGGGAGTAACACCTATGGTAATTGCCGAGGAGATTGTAAGGGATTGGTCCAAGAAGCCCCTATCATGGTTGACTCTGAAAAGCGAGGAAAGCTCATCATTCAAATCGGGAAGGAAAGCACCTTCACTAAAGAGGAGATCCTCTTGATCGCCTCCCTTGGAACCCAGTTCAGTTCCATTGCAGCAAAGAAAGAGACAGAAGAGAAGATACAGTCATTATACAACGACATCATGGAAGATCTGGATACAGCACAATCAATCCAGAACTATATATTGCCTCGTTGGTTCAAGGCGGAAGGGAATGTGATTTTCTCTGCAAACTACCGTCCTTGGGCACAGATTGGAGGAGATCTCTTTGACTGCCTGAAAATCAGTGAGACTCGGTATGTGGCCTATGTGGCAGACATCTCAGGCCATGGTGTCCAGGCTGCCTTGATCATGATGGGGGTAAAATCAGTCTTGGGAATGATCCTCTCCACCGCTCGTCCTGACTGTACTCCCGCAGAGATTGTCACAAGACTGAACAAAACCCTCTCTGACGGGTTGTTCAAGGATAGCTACATGACTCTCTGCCTCTGTGTCGTCGATGTAGGGAGCATGAGCATCCAGGCATTGAATGCAGGACACCCTCCTATGGCCATAATCAACCGAAAGCAAAACACCATACGTATTCTGGACCAATTGGGAGACATCCCCTTGGGCTGGGACAGCGATCATGAATACAGCCCCTCGCTGGTCATGGAGGAACCACTCTCCAGTGATGATATGCTTGTCCTGTATACGGACGGGGTGTTCGAATCGACAAATGATGCAGGGGAAACCTTGGAACTGGGAAGATTCCTGGATCTTTTACATACCGACAGCAATGAAACCGAGGTGGCCATGATGCCACAGGAGTGTCATGCGATGGTCGATAGGAATGGTTTCATTCACCGACAAGACGATTTCACCTGTATCGCCATGCAGGTCAGGGAACCCTCTGAGTACTCGACTGTACTGGAACTGCCTGCAAGCCTCACCATGGTGGACAAGACAGCACAGGAGTGCGCTGACTTCATTCTAAAACTAGGAAGAAGTGAGATGGATGCCTGGCGTTGTAGGATAGTAGCCAGCGAATTCATGAACAACATAATCGTACATGGACTGGAAACATCCCTTGATGAAATCATAGCGCTTGAGGTCAGTGTTGGAGAGGAAATCATTCTCACCATCCGGGACCGTGCAGCAGTATGGGACCTACCGCCTCATCCAGAATCGTCCGACCAATTCTTCGACCTGCTCAATGAGGATGAGGAAGCCAGTGGGCGTGGTATGCAGATCATCTATTCGCTGACAAAAGACCAAAAGAGGCGAAGAATCCACAACGTGAACGAGACAACCTTCATCCTTGCCCCTAGCGAGTCTGACTGATAGCCTTTTTCAACAACCGCTGTAAATCCGCAACATACCTTGAGAAGGTAAACCCTTTCTCCACCGTATCGCGGCCTGCCTCAACCAGGGATTGATAAAGATCAGGGTCATTAGCCAATGTTTGGATTTGGTGCGCTAAGCATTCAGCATCAGAAGGGGGGAAGCTCAGGCAGTTGACCCCATCAAAGAGAAACTCCCCTTGCCCTCCATTGACCGTACTGATAACCGGGATTCCACTAGCCATCGCCTCCAGATGTGTAAGGCCAAACGGCTCAGGCCAGATGGAGGGAAAAACCAGTACATCATGGCTGCGATAGAGAGCTGCCATCTCTTCATGGGTTACCTTGCCCATGAGCGAAACCGGAATCCTCAAGCGTTCAGCGTGAGAAGCCAGTTGTTTCTCATACTCATCTGTACCTGCGCCCACAATGGAACATTGGTATTTGGTAGGCTCATCGCTCTCTGCTATCAATCCCAAGGCTTCCAAGAGGGTATGGACTCCCTTGTATGCGTGCAACTGTCCAGCATAGAGCAAGCGAAGTGGACCTTCGTTGCTTCTCCCCTGATCTCTCAGGGGAAATTGACTGATCGGAATACCTTGGTAAATTACCTGGCTACCACTGATGGGCATCCCTGCCTTGAGCAGGTTCTCCTTGAGCAACTTGCTGATACAGGTAGAGAACTTAAATTGTAATGATCGATTGGTAAGGGACTGAAAAACTGTGGCATCAAGCACCCATCTGAAGAAAACACGGGGGGAGAGGGAAAACCGCGCGGGAAGGTATCCACTTGGATGCTCATCATTGAACGTATAAACAACAGGAACCTCTGAACTCTCTGCCACTGCCGCACAGGAGGGCGTGAGACGGAGCATGCTCCACATGAATATGACATCGAAGGAAGATTTTGCAAGGAGATCTTTCATGCATTGTGCATTATGACGAGCAGCTCTGAGTTTCTCACTCCTCATTGCCCCTTCAACCTTCTTATCAAATGGCTGGAAGACATGCAGCTCACGAATAATGGAGCCTGAAGAAGGGACAGCCCCCACTGTGCTGGTGAGAACAGTCACCGTGTGACCGGCATCTTCAAGCGCCTTCACGACTTGGTGACACAGTATCTCGTACCCACCCAAGACGACGGGAGGAAACAAATTCGTTACAATCAAAATCTTCATACAAGCAGTCTAATCCATGTTACTATGGTTGCCAAGGAAGTTCGGAAAAGGAGCTGGTTCGTATGACAAAGGATGACAGACGAAAACTGACCGCCCAGATTGATGAGTGGCCACCCAATGCTGCATTTGCTGCCGACTGGAACTCCCTTTTGGCACAAACCCCTTTTGCCAGCGCCTTCGACCATCTCGAATGGATAGAGATCGGCGTCGGCCAGTTTGCCAAGGATACAAAGATTCTTCCCTGCCGCTTTCTGGACCAGGAAGGAACCTTGGCATGCATGGGAATCTTTCGCATCACAGAGGAGTCTGGAAAGTTGCTTCCACGTACCGTGGTACGTACCATTGAATTCAATTCACAGAGGATCATACCCTTTATTGGAGCCGACCAGAAAACCACTGCTGAGGCAATCGAAGCACTGCGTGATGCCATCAATAAACCGGTGGACTCCTTTGATTTCTTCAAGCTTGACCCACAAGGGGGAACCTTGGAGAAAATTTCTGGTTTCCTTGATGCAAAGTCACTACCCCACACCCTCGAAGTCTTCAATGAACAACCCTACTTCCCACTGGTGGGAACCTGGGTTGAATATCTCTCAGATCGTACCCAGGGACACAGAAAGAGAATCCGGCGCTACACAAGGAAGCTTTGGGAGAAATATCCAGATTACCACTTCACCCGATACCAAAGCAAAACTGATTTTACTGAAGAAAGTTTTTCCTCAGTCATGGAAGAGGTACTTGCCCTATTTAATGCCAGCTGGCAAGCAGAAGCACTTGCTGAGGAGAATGCCTTGGATGACCTGAAGTCATTCTATAAACAGGTTGCCACAGTCTTCCTTGAGAAAGACATGCTCGATCTCTGCACCTTGCATTGTGACCATACACTTATCGCATTCGAGTTGAATCTTGTGTATCGCGGGTCGGTCCATATGCTCTTTGGAGCATACAACCGAGACTATGCTGACTGGTCTCCCGGCAATGCCATACTCTCGGAAATCATTCAGGACTCCTACAAGAAGGGGTACGAGAAGATTGAGTTCGGGGGAGAGTACCTCGATTACAAGAAGCTATGGACAAAGAGCATGGCGCCATCCTACCACCTGCGGGTGCATGGCAATACCTTGCGTGCAAAAATCAAGAAGATCATCGACCGTTGACAGGATTTGTGTTCATTGCACCATACATGGCAATATTCCAGACCATCGTCTCCCAGATAGTGAACTCATTGTTGTTCACCAAGGACCATCCATCCGCCCACCGTCTCTGCTGTGGCTGCTCTTCCCAACCTGGATAGAGGGTATCAGAGACAGCCAACTGATAGGCAGCTCCGCTTCGCCAAGAGGTTGGCCCATACAAGACAAGCCCAGGAACCGGTGGCAAGCCTTTCTCGATTGCTGGCCAGGAATCAAGATGCAATGGGCTATTGGGCTGCACCGATCCCAACCCTGTTACGAAGGATACCCCAAGGGGATTCAGGCCAAGGGCATAGTCTGCATACTGTGTGAGTATTGCAAACTGTTTTTCTCGTTCTTCTTCAGTTTCTGCAAGCCTATAGGCAAAGGCATGGACATCGGCATACCGCCCCTGTGCGGTAGCCGCCCCCCAGCCATAGGACTTGCTCACCCCGAGCGGATAGAGAGCAGTGTCCATATCGAACCCCATATACCCACCCTTCTCGGCCTGGTGGAAGATCAAATCCTCAAGGGCTGTGGCAAGCTCCTCATCAACCATCTGGTCGGTAAGCAGGTAACTGCTGAAATGGAACGTATGGCAGGTAGCGGTGATATTGCCAGGCCGGTATTGCTCCGGCCAGTACCCATCCTCGATAAGCAGGGCCTCTGCTTCTTGGCGGAAACGCTGGTGGAATACATTGGCATTATGGTTTTCACCTATTGTGGAGCTGGTCAGGTAGAGCTGGAGGGCAGCATACATGGTTGAGGTGGTGGGCTCTGTTGCTTCAAGGGCGTTCCATGCGAGCAAAGCACGTTCGTACAACTGAGCAGAGCGAGCTTTCCAGACTTCTCCATATTCCAGCAACAGGCGTGAAGCGTGGGCCATCATACCAGCGGTGAATGCAGAGACTTGTTCATCCACTGCAAAGGTACCATAGGAGAGCCTATCGGTATCGGCCTGGACAAGACCATACTCAGGATGGGAGGATGTCTCAGTCCCTGCCATGACCATCCCATAATCAGGATCCATCGGATCGGTTATCTGCAGGGCTTCCCAACCCTGGATCGCCCAAAGGGCTTCATCCAGAAAATCAGGCAACCCATTTCCCGACTCAGGGATGGATGCCTGACCATCAGGGAAGTGAGTAGGAAAAGCTTCCAGGTAGCTGAGCAACATGATCGGGACCAGAGTATGGTAAGGCCTCCTGTCAAAGTCCCCTGCATCATGGTGTCCTCCTGTGATCAAGATCATAGGAGTGCCTTTGGGAACATCAATGAAAGTCGATTGCCCCCATTCAGTCTTGGTGAGAGCTACCTCAGTGTGGCAGGCATCACGTTCATAGGGAGTATACGGCAACTCGAGCGCTGTACCACAACGTTGGTGATACAATCCCCTCAGTGCGGTGGTTGCTATCTGGTCAACTGCTTCATAGGAGATGGAAAATGGATGCGAAACACCCCACTGAGCAATATGAATACGATAAGGACCTCCACTTTCGACCTCTGAGAGATCCAGGCGATAGACGTACTCGCCAGAACTGATGGTATCCTCATTCGTGATCGTGTCGTCTCCACGGTACTGGACAGTGCCGGAGTAGACTATCGTTCCATCCTCCGTTATCACCGAATAAGGGAGGTCCGCATTCACTTTTGTTGATCCACCATCGCCCAGGAACACCCCCAGATTAGCATAGCGGACAGTGCTATCAGGATGGTAGCCAACCTGATTCACCTTGATCGACTCATTGAATATGACGTTATCATCAAACACGAAGGAGTGAGAGCCAAACGGACTTTCTAGCTCATACCGTTTGTGATTCTCCAATGGTTCGTCAAGCTCAAGGTAGAGGGAGTAACCAACCTCAACGGGATAGGTATTGCCCTGTTTGGGAAGTTCATTCACCGACCGAGCAGCATGGTAGACAGCAATTGGATGCTGGCCATTGATGAGCCAATCAGAGGGGACTGAATCGAGTGGATTAGATGGGAGAGACTCAGGGTGATAGGAATCGGTAAAACTGACTACCAATATCTGGCTGGTTGCCATATGTACCGATAATGCTACCTCCTGTAATTCCTTATGATCTCTTACAGAGAAGAGCCGTTCAATTGATGGCATTGCACACAACAGAACAGGGACAGATACCAGCAGGATAACGGTAAGTGCGATTCGTCTCAAACCCATAGCACAACTATAGAGTGAGTTTCCCAAGAAAGCAAATAGTTAGGTCTGTATGTTTTCGCTAATCTGGCTTATGATACAGGAAGACAACAAGCTGATACAGAACGGAGGAATCTCTATGCAAACTATCCAGGAACCACAGGCCTTAGTGCTGATACCGGAAATCACCACACTCACCGCAGCAAACGCGAAAGAGTTCAAAGCTGCGTTGGAAGGACATCTTGAAGAGACGAAAACCATGGTTATCGATCTCTCTTCGGTAACATTCATTGACAGCACAGGTTTGGGCGTCCTCCTCTTTGCACTGAAAAGGCTCAATCAGAAAGAGGGTGAACTGAAGCTTTGCAACGTCACCAAGCCGGTACGAGTACTGTTCGAACTCGTACGATTGCATCAGATCATGGAAGTCTACAACTCACGAGAGGAAGCTCTGGCCTCATTCTCTTCATAGGGAGGCAAGGGTTGAAAAAGAAATCAGTCAGCATCTGTGTCTTTATCGATGCTTTCGGGTGGGATCTGATGAAAACACATCCTTTCCTGGATGATGTACTGACCCATAAGCAACCACTAGACACCATTTTCGGATATAGCTCAACCTGTGACCCTACCATTCTCACAGGGCTATTACCACGTGACCATGGCCACTTTTCCTTTTTCGCCTATGACCCAGAACACTCTCCATTCAGACGATGTCTGTTCATTCAACTGATGCGCCTGGTCCCAAAATCCTTATCCAGCCGAGGTAGGGTACGCAATATAGCGAGTCGTATCCTACGCCGTCGTCTCGGATATACCGGATACTTCAATATTTACAACATGCCGTTCAAGTTGCTGCCCTCCTTCGACTATACAGAGAAGAAGGACCTCTACCAAAGGGGGGGTATCAACAGCGGCAGCGATACCATCATGGATTACGCCAGGGACAACCGGCTGGATTTCTTTCTTTCAGATTGGAAAGCAAGCGAGACAGAGAACCTTACTGCGCTCACCCAATCACTGACTGATCCGAAGAGAAATGTGCAATTTGCCTATCTCTACATGGCAAGCATGGATGCAATCCTGCACCAATGGGGAACACAAGCAAAACCGGTTGAAGAGAAGATCAAATGGTATGAGGAGCAGCTTCGCACCTTGCTCGCCACTGCCCATGAACAGTATGAAGAGGTACGGGTACACCTGTTCTCGGACCATGGAATGACGGATATTGAGAGCACCTGTGATCTTATGCCCTATATCGAAAATACAGGGCTGGTGTTTGGAAAGGACTACGCTGCTGTGTATGACTCGACGATGGCCCGATTCTGGTACCTCAAACCCCATGCTGAGGAGATAATCAGGGAAGCTTTGAAATCGCTTGATTGTGGTGCCTTTCTCAGTCAGGAGACAATGAATCGCTACGGAATCGATTTTCCTGATAATCGCTATGGAGATGATTTCTACCTGCTGAACCCTGGGGTACTCTTGGTGCCAAGTCATATGGGAGAACGACCATTGAAAGGCATGCACGGATATGCCATAGAACACCATGCATCGGTTGCTTCCTATGCCTCAAATGTGCAAGTCGAGCAGAAACCAAAGCGCTTGGATGGCTTATACGCCATCATGAAAGGGGAAATTGACCGATGTCTGAAGCAAGAGCAATCCCGGTAGTCATTAGAAGCCACAATGACCTGCACTACTTAAAAGATACACTTGCAATGGTTTTTAAGCAAAGTCTTGCTGTTACGGTGCATGTCTTTGACAACGACTCGAGTGATGGCACGCAGGATTATCTAGCCTCACAAAATGTAACGGTTCATCGTGTACCTGCCGGAACGTATATCCCGGGGGATGTGCTTAACCGCGCCATGCAAGCAGTGGATCCATCACAACCCTTTGTAGTATTCCTCAACTCCGATTGCACCCCTCTTGATGAACACTGGTTGGAATGTCTACTCGCAGGCTTCAGTGAAAATGTAGCTGCCGTATTCGGCAGACAGGTGCCAAGACCTGACTGCAAACCTCTGTTTGCCAAGGATACCGAGGATACGTTTGGAGATGGGGAAAGACAAAAAACTTGGAAACACTGTTTTTCTATGGCCAGTTCCGCAATCCGGCGATCAGTGTGGGAGAGCATGCCATTCAGGACAGATATCACCTACTCTGAGGACATCGACTGGACATGGCGGGCAAGACAGGAAGGATGGATCATTTCCTATGCGAAGGACTCCCAAGTCTACCACTCGCATAACTATACCCCATCACAGTTCTATAAACGTCACCAGGGAGAAGGGAGAGCAGAGGCCCATATCTTCACATGGAAGGCGTGGGAGAGATCCTTCCTACGCTACTCTCTGCTACCATTTCTCCGTCAGATCAAGAGCGACTATGTCTATGCAATACGGAAAGGGCATCCCTCTCTTTTGGTCCGCTCGCCGATACTACGGTTCTCACAACTGCGAGGTCGTAGGAAGGGGTTCCTACAAGGACTTAAGGAAATAATTCATGAGCAATAATGAACGGTACTCCTATGCGGGATCAGATACATTCGAGAGCTTTCTCGCTACCACCCTCAACAACTTGGGCTCACGCATCGCCCAAGGGTTTGGATCACACTGCCAAGCCGTCATCCTCGGCGGTGGGTATGGTAGAGGGGAAGGTGCATGTGTAGTACATGAGGGAGAAGAACGTCCATACAACGATTTCGACCTCTTTGTGGTCACTGACCAAGCAATGGATATTCCTCAGGCTGTACATGATGTACGTGAAGAGTATGAACAGCAACTGGGTATTGATGTAGATATCGGCAAGCCTCTTCCCTATGCAACGCTGTCCAAGCTACCTCATACCCTCATGTGGCAGGACCTTCTCGATGGGCACAAGGTTATCTATGGGGAACCTGATATACTCATGAAGACGATGAGTAAGTCGATGATGCAACCACTGCCGAAGACAGAGGCAGCAAGACTTCTTCTGAATCGTGGCTCAGGACTTCTGCAGGCGATGAAAGAGACTCAAATGAAGCGAAGTGAAGATCCGGACTTCATCCGTCGAAATTACCAGAAGTGTGCACTTGCCTTGGGTGATGCACTCCTTATCTCCGCTTCGGTGTATAAGCCACCGCTCTCCTATCGAAGGGAACAGATTGGATTTTTAACCCAGCTTCCCTCCCCCAAGATCATGGAACTCTATCAGCGAGCTGCTGACTTCAAGGTGCAACCAGACGATTCCCACCGCGTGCCTTCCCTGGAAGATCTCAAAGAGATGGCAAACCTCTGGGTAAAGGTCTTCCTGCAAACAGAGATGGAGCGTACCAATAGGAGCTGGAAAGATATCTATGCCTACGCAAAGGATGGGTTTATCCGTGAACCACTACAACACCACTTCCCCCTGCTGGCAAGGAACCTGGTAAAGCAAGCAAGGTTGGGAAAACTATCCTGGCGTTATCCACGTGAAAGACTGTATGGCATGCTGGGAATCCTTCTCTTTGAAGGAAAGACAGAGAGCAAGCTATGGCAAGAGAAG
Organism: uncultured Sphaerochaeta sp.; assembly: GCF_963676285.1. Taxonomy (NCBI): domain Bacteria; kingdom Pseudomonadati; phylum Spirochaetota; class Spirochaetia; order Spirochaetales; family Sphaerochaetaceae; genus Sphaerochaeta; species uncultured Sphaerochaeta sp. Next base: position 2,134,013 of record NZ_OY781063.1, on the reverse strand, counting down.
GTCGAATCCTTCTTGCGTGTGTGGATAACCTGCAACTGATCTTACCTGAACAAACCTTTGATATAGCGGGCTATCAGCTTCGCATTGTAAGAGAAGGAATCGACAACATGGTAGTACATCTCTGAGGAGAAGAGCATCTCCTCCTCAGGATACTCTTCATAGAGGATATCTGCCTCAGTGATGATGCCTGGCTTGCTGGAAAGGTAGAGCTGTTGCCACTCCTTGGATAATTTTTCAAAATCCTCGATGGTACGAAACGGTACCCCGCAGAAACGTGCTTTCCCTAGAACCACTTGCCAGAGCCCAAGCAGAAGGATCCACCTGGCGTGCCACCTGATCCCTCCCTTTTTCTCGGAACGTCTGCGGAGGGTAGAGATGGTAATGGTCCGCTTCTTTCCTTCATCGATTTGGGGAATTGCCAAGACTGAGAGTTTCTCACGCTTTCGACGGTATACAAACCGATTGATACCAAGCAATACCAACAGTATCGGGGAGGTAAGGAGTGCCAGGATTAACGCAATAAAGCGAGATGCCAAACTCACCCTGAGCAGATTATGTGATCGTTCTTCCTGCTCAACCGAGGATGTCAGAATTGCATCACTGGCTACATACGCGCTATCCAAAGCAACATTGAAAATGGTGTTCTGATTGACGACACAACGGCGTACCTCAAGGTTTTTTCCCACATAGCTGCCACTAAGCACTGAGGATTCAATGATACTGCTTCCATCATCAATGATACACCCGTCCCCTATCTCACAACGGGGACCGATTACGGTATTCTCCCCAAGATTGACCTGGCTGCCGATGTAAACCGGTGCGATAATTGTGCAGGAGGGATGCATCTTGGTACCTGCTCCTACCCAAACACCCTCACGTAGTTCCTTGCCCAGTACGATCAAGGTCCCTCCATTTCTGGAGAGGACATTCTCCACTGTCTTCAAATATGCCTTGGCATCGGTAACACAGAGCGCTTCAAGCTGGGTGGAGGGAAGCGAAGACGGCTCGGTATCATTGCTGTAAAACCAACCAGTTTCCTCATCCTCACGTGTGAGGAATCTTGCAGGGTCTTTGAGATGGGTCTCTTTCAAGCAAGGAAGGTAGCGAGCATTGCACCAGAGAAGAGGCTCATCACCTGAAAATGGAGAAGCTTTTGCAACCCGATCCTTGACCGAAACACCCCGTTTGACCAAGTGATAGGTAACAGCAATCCCCCACCGCTCGCCATCCCCGATGAACTGCTCAAACTTCTCAGCATCATCAGAGAGGAAAATTGCCAGATTTTTTGCACCAAGACGAGCAATGTATCCGAGGAGATGATGAAGGAATGGTTTACCCATGATGGGGAGAAAACAGGTCAATGTATCAAGCTCACTCCCCGAAGAGGAAAGCGACGGAGAATCGGTAAAATCACATACTACATTCATTGCTTCATCCACTCCTTCTTCCTTGCCTGATTTTCAACTTCATAAGGCGGACGATAAACACCACATTCCCAACAATATATCTGCGCCACATTCTACCGGGTTCCAAGAGCAGACGCCAGACCCATTCCAAACCAATTTTCCGCATCCAAAGCGGTGCGCGGCTCACCGTGCCCGAATAGAAGTCGAACAGGGCCCCTACGCCCATGCAGAGGGGGACCTGCAACAGGGATCGAACTGACTCTATCCACTTCTCCTGGCGCGGTACACCGAGTGCAACAAGCAGGAGGTCAGCACCACTTGCATTGATTGCCTCGATCACAGATGATTCCTCTGCTGACTTGAAATAGCCATGATACGTGCCAGCAATAATGGAAGAGCCGGTATACTCCTCTGCCCAACGAGCTGCTTTCTCAGCAACCCCGGGAGCAGAACCCAGAAGGAATATACGCTTCCCTGTCTTGGCAAATCGTGAACAGAGGAGTGGAAACAGATCAGTTCCATTCACATTATCGACAATGGGGCAGCCAAGCGTTGAACCTGCAAGGCGAATACCCGAACCATCCGCAAAAAGGGCATCTGCTTTAGCAAGAATAGCATGATACGCTGCATCCTTGGCAGCCACGTTGATACAATGGGCATTCACAAAGTGCATGGTATGCAGGCCCTCGTTTGTTGCATCAATGCGATCGAGAGCCTCTTCCTTGGTGATGTTGGTAATGGAAAGTCCAAGAAGTTCCAGATCTTTGCTCATCTTCCTAGTATGCCCCTTTTCCGGTCAAAACTGCTGGTATTGTCTTGAGTATCAACTTCAAATCCAACCAGAACCCGTGGCTCTCAATGTAGAGCACATCCAGCTCCACTTGCTGCTTGAATCCTATCTCAGAACGCCCACTTACCTGCCATATTCCTGTCAGTCCAGGCTTGACCTCAAGTCTTCGCCTGTCTTCCTGGGTATAGAGAGCCACCTCGCGGGGAACCGGGGGACGGGGCCCTACAATGGACATATCCCCGATCAGCACACACCAGAGCTGTGGTAACTCGTCAATACTGAATCGCCGTATGAACCGTCCAATGGGGGTAACCCTTGGATCTTTCTTCATCTTGAACGTCACATCCCCTGCACGATCAGCCTGTTGCAACAGGGTATCCTTCAAGGCATCGGCGTTCAGTACCATGGAACGAAACTTTGGGAATGGGAATTCCTCTCCATGTAACCCAACCCGCTTCTGTACGTAGAATACCGGTCCCCGGTCGGTTATCTTGATCAATAAAGCAACGACAAGGAACAAGGGGGAGAGCAACACCAATGCAGTGAGGGCAAGCACGATATCTATCAATCGTTTAAAGAAGAGTGTTGCTTTTACCACGAACAACCACAACTGTCGTTTAATCTTTGCCTTTCGGCTTGTCATTGTAGCATGTTGGTATTGGCGAATCATCTGATCAAGCCTTGCCCGTCTCTTGGCTGCGTCAAGGAATGCTCTGCTGGTCTTTGGGTCAATGCGGGTAACATACCCAGAGACAGAAACTGCCGCCTCATCCAGTATCTCGTCTGCCTCAATGGTGATATCGGCAAAATTACGGGACAACTCTCCCGACGGCTTCCCCTCCCCGGTCTTCTCCCTGAGAATTTCCTGGACCTCATCAGACAACGATTTCCCTGCACCCTTGCGTTCCTGCAGTAATCCAAAAACCGCAACCGTAATATCCACTTTTGATGCTTCAAGATAGATTTTTAGATCAACCTTGGTTCTCCATTGCTCCACTTTGAGGGCATTCTCTGCATAGAGAAGAAGGAAATGGGTATCTGTTTCCGCTGTAAGCGTTGCAGGCAACGTATCCTGCGGGAAAGAAGAAATATCAATCAGCTTGGTTTGTCCGAGTTGATCGGCAAGTTTTTCAGCAAATTGAGCACAACGCTTTAGGATGGGACTATCCAGAAGAATGACAAACGGCATACTCAATGCCTCCTTTCATAGGTAGAATACGTGGTTTGAAATGACTGAAGGGTTAATGCTGTTGTCCGCTCCCAAGAAAAAGAAGCTGCCCAGGCAAGGTTCGCCTTAACCAGGGACTCCTGTTTTTCTCTGTCTTGGAGCAAATCCAACAGAAGGGTTGCCAGACCTTGGTAATCATCAGGATGAAAGCGTGGGGTTTGCGGTCCACCGATCTCGACCAATGATGCAGCATCACTCGTGACTACTGGGGTTGCTGATGCCATAGCCTCCAGGACGGGAAGACCAAAGCCCTCAAATCGGGAAGGAAGAACAAACAACGAGGCACCTTGATACAATAGAGGAATATCATCCCAATCAACAAAACCTGGGAAGCGTATATCCTTGGCATAGGGTGAACGTGCTGCTTCTTCGTGTATCTCTTCGGCACGTTCCTTGTCAGGACCAGGGAGTACCAACAGGAAGGGCTCATCCATGGCATCCCTTGCCAAGGAGAAGGCCTTGATCAGGTTGACATGATTCTTTCCTGGATGCTCAAGCCGAGAGATATAGAGGAGGTAGGGTTTGTCATAGCCGAATCGCTTCGCGATATCTTCTCGTACAGCTTGCAGGTCTACAGGTGGCTTGAACCTATTCTGGTCTGCAGCAAGGTGGGTTACGGTGATCTTCTCATCCTGTACGGCTACAAAACGCATGATGTCATTTTTGGAGAATTCACTCACCGTCAGGACATGGTCAAGACGCCTGATCAGGTGAGGGAGAATCTTGCGATTGAAAAAGGAGTGGACGAAATCGTACTTCTCCTTGATGTGCAATACCGCTAGGTCGTGTACGGTACCCACGGTCGGGCAGTTCAGTCGACCACTGAGGCGCCGGTTTGCGGCAGGAAAAAACACAAGGTCATAGCCACGTTGACGCACCAAGGGAGGCAACTTTGCCTGATTCCAGAAAAAGTTATGGATGGGATTCTTATCGGCATCTTCCACTGCATACCATCCGATATGCTTCAGTCCATTCAGATAGTAATCGGCATCCTCTTTGGGGCCAACCAACTCAAAAGTGTATCCACTATCCTCCATCAGGGCATCAAAGCGCACCAGGAGCTCCCGTAGATAGCTACCAATCCCTGATTTCCCATGGTCAGTTCCAAATGTTGGAATACCTATGAACATTGTGTAATCCTCTCCTGTATAAGGTCTACAAGGTTAGTTATGAATGTCTCGAAGGAAAACTGCCTAAGCACGTACTCTCTTCCTCTCCTGCCCATTTCGCTGGCAAGCTGGGTGTCCTCAGCAAGGCGATCGATTGCACGGGCAAGAGACGCCTCATCATTCACAGGGAAGAGCAGGCCTGTCTCCCCATCCTCCAACCAATCAGGGATTCCCCCAACATCTGAAGCTATTACAGGACGTTGACGCAACAGTGCTTCCAAGCCAACCATACCAAACGGCTCAGGCCATCTGGAGGGAACAACAACCATCATAGCCTCATCATACAGCTCTCCAAGCTGGTTATGCTCCACCCAACCCAGGAACTGTACACGTTGGGAAATACCCAGCTCATCACAGAGGGAGTGAAGGAACCCCTCATCATTACCAGCACCCACAATGGTAAGTGTAAGCGTACTACGAATCAAGGCAAAGGCTCTCAATAATGTGTCCACGCCCTTACCTCGTACCAGTTGTCCTACGTACAGTATTCCCCCTTTTTCGGCAAGGGGTACGGGAGGCTTATCATAGTCATGTACCGAGGGAGGTATCACCTTGATGGAGTTGGAAGAAAATCCATTTCTCAGGAGCTCCTTGCGCATATAGGAGCTCCCTACCACCACACAATCCAATATTCGATTGCGTGCTAACTCACGCAGCTTTGGAAGAATGGGAGCATAGGCTATCTTTCCCTGTTTTCGCTCAAGAAATGCAAGGTCAAGATAACAAGCAAGTCCTGCTTTATATGTGCAGATCTTTCTGGAGAAGAAAAGATACTTATGCCTCCTCGGGCAGTAGATATCATGGTCATGGAACATGCGTATGAGAGGAATCCTCCCCCCTACGGCCGTAAGGATTGGTTGGATGGAGTCCCACTTATGAATGTAGATACAATCAGGTCGATCCCTATCAAGCACCTCCTCCCAGGTAGAGGATTGCAGGGAGTAGGAGGCATTGAAGTGGCTGGTGAACTCACTGATCGCCCTGCCTGAGGCATACTGGTATGCAATGCTGCAGCTATGGCCTCTTTCACGAAGTCCATCACAGGCCAGGATGATATGTTGCTCGACCCCTCCAACATAGCCGAAGGTTGTGTTAACGAAGAGTATCTGCATACACACTCCTGTAGATGGAAACCAACTCATCGGTAATATGGTCCCAACTATACTGTTCATTGGCGGTTTGCAGCCCATTGGAAGCTAGTTTATTCCGTAGTTCCTCTGATTCAGCGAGCCTGATTATACAACTGGCAAGACTGTTAGCCTGAGAGACTTCAGCTTCAACTTCCATTGCCAGACCATTATACCCATCCTCCACCAAACGCTTGAGCCCCCCAACATGACTTGCAACCACAGCAAGTCCACTTGCCCAGGCTTCCAATACAACCATGCCAAATGGCTCATGCAATGAAGGCAGTACAAAACAGTCTGCACTATGGTAAGCGTCCACCAAGCGGGAGTCTCCATAGGAGAAACCATCAAGCAGCGTCACGTGCTCCTGAAGCCCCAGTTCTTCGACCTGCTTCACTACCTTTGCTCGATATACAGGATTGGTTGGAGGGCCAATCATCAGCACATGGGCCTTTGGTACCTTCTGTAGTATGTGTGGCAGTTGTGTAACCAGAGCAAGCTGGTTCTTCTGTTCATCCACCCGGGCTACGGTCAATAACAGGAAAGCATCCTCTGAGATGCCATGATTCTCTCTAAACTGTTGGCCGTTCCCATTTGCAAAACGATCGAGGTCAACACCATTGGGAAGATAATGCACCTGTTTTTTGGGATATTGCTTATACATCTCCTCATACTCTTCCCATCCGACGCAAAGGATGGCAGAGGCATCATCCAAGACCCTTCTGGAGCCAACAAGCAACCCAAGCACTTTGCCCCACTCAACAGCTCGCTTGGTAGGGTCTGTCCAAGTCTTTCTCTCTGAGGATGGAACAGCGAAATACCCTCCATGGAGGGAAATTACGTATGGAATATGTCTGATTTTCGCACTGAGACGCACAATACCACCAAGTCTTTTTCCAGTGTGTAAGTGAAGGATAGCCGGTGGTGGTTTCTTGGTAAGTAGCTTGGAAAGTAATGACCAGGAGAAGAGATTGCCGGCTTTTCGATCCAGCTGCAAGGATTCTTCACGACTCAGGCCAAGGTAAGGGTAGAAATAGGAATACCGTCTGATAGGTATTCCCCTGAATTGCTCGGATCTCGTGGTATTCAGTGCCTTGGTGGTCAGAATCTCGGTGGGAAAACCACGTGCCAACAAGCGGGTGGATACCTCGGTGATGAATGTTTCGGTGCCTCCCCATTCATCTTGCACAAAGCGCCTGGGGACGTGGATGATATGCATAGGGGTTTCCATAGCTTGAGTATAGGGTAGTGATTGCCATTTTACCACTGATTTATCCGTCCGTCGTTGACAGAATGGCAACGGGGAGGGGATAATGAGCCAAACGGGGGAACATTTATGCTTGACTCAATTCGTGTAATCATGGTTTTGGAAGCTACAGGCTCCAAGGAATTATTGGCAAATTACCTCAAGAGTCAGATTGAACATATAACCCATGTTGACACCATGGTGGATGCACTGTCCACCGTCAAGCGGCAACGCTTCGATGTAGCCATCCTCTCCAATGACTTGGAAGACTATTACTCCATTGAGAATATGATCAAGATTCTCAATGATATCGGTTCAATCGATGACATCATTTTAGTCAGTGAGAAGGAACTTCCTCCCGATTCTCCCGCGATCTCCCTGGAAAACCCAATGGAAGCCCATGTACGCATTCTCCGTGAGCTGGAGAAATACTCCTTGCATACTGGAGAGAAACCACTGCGGAAGCGTGCAACCAATGGGGGAAGTCTTGCAAGCACTTCACTGTTTGACAGTGTGCCTTCCGGACTGTACCGCATCAAGCCAACTGGTGAGTTTGTCGAACTCAACCAGACCCTGGCCAATATTTTCAAGGCCCCAAGCATTGAAGTCATGGAATCCGACAACTACTTCTCCATGTTTGTGGACCAGGAAGAGCTGAAGACTTGGCAGGAGATTATAGAGAGGGATGAGAACATCCACGGTTTGGTCTTTGAAGTTGAGCGATACGACGGACAGACCATCTGGATTCGGGATACCGTCCGCACGGTGTACAATGAAGACGAAGAGGTTTGTTTCTATGATGGTTCAGCTGAGGATATCTCAGCACAGAAACGATTGGAAGATAAGCTGGCATTCTTGGCAACACAGGATATCCTTACCGGCCTTCCCAACCGGAACTTCTTCCATGACCAAGCGAAATTAACCGTCAGTCAAGCCCGTTACTCAGATGATTTGGTTGCCTTTCTGGTCATCGATATCGATTATTTCACAACCATCAATGAGAACCACGGATTCAAGATGGGTGACAAGGTTCTCCAGATTGTAGCCTCCCGGGTAAAAGCACAGCTGAGAAAAAGCGATCTGGTCAGCCGCCTGGGAAGCGATAAGTTCATTGTACTGCTCAATGGTATCCGTATGAGAAGAGACGCACTGGCCGTTGCAAAGAAGATCCAGACTGCCTTTGCCACTCCCTTTGAATTACCCGATACCACCATTGAAGTATCGGCAAGCTTGGGTATCAGCCTCTATCCAGAGCATGGTGATGACATCAATACGCTTATCAAACGAGCAGAGATTGCTACCTATGCAGTCAAGGACCGGGAGCGTGGAGGATATATGATCTATTCAGATATTCTCTACAACGATGAAAACCCTTCCCAAGGTGGGGTCTAGCATGCAAAGAGACAGATGGACAAGCCTGGCAGGAGTATTTTTAGTGGTTGTAATCACGCTTGTTTTAACTGGATGCACTACCACTGACAACAAGGTCACTGAGGAAGCAACCTATACAATAGGCAGCGTGGGACCAGCTGGTGGATTGGTGTTCTTTGATAAGGGAGATGCCTCTGGTGGTTGGCAATACATGGAGGCAGCCCCGGCAGATACCGAGATGTTGGCAAGGTGGGGAACAACCGGTCTCGAGGTGGAGACAAGTACCAATCTAGGAAGCGGAAAGACCAACACACAGGAGCTCGTGGAGCAGGACCCTGCCTGGAACGAAACAGCAGCTGTGTACTGTACGAATCTTATGGCCGGTGGCTACAACGACTGGTTCCTCCCCTCAAAGGATGAACTCTCCCTCTTGTTCTCTGCCCTTGCAAGGACCAATAGGGACACCTTCCGTGGAGAGGGTTTTGCCTACTGGAGTTCTTCCTCCTATGATGGGGAACGGGCTTGGGCTCAAGGATTCTCCAATGGAGTACAGGGTAAAGTCGAAAAAGAAGAATTATTGGTTGTACGAGCAGTTCGTGTCTTTTAGGTAAGCGAGAATTCTTTCTTATCCTCTACAGAGATATCAATTCCATGTTGTACCTCAATCAAGGTGAGTTCCGTCTCGGCAATAATGGTATGCTTGACTCCTCTCTTGATGGATATTACATCAGAAGCTTTAACTGTTCTCCTCTCACCGTCCAGGACTACAATCCCTTTCCCACCAATGACAGTCCACACCTCATCACGTTGCCCATGGCTGTGGTAGTGCATCTGCCCTCCCGCCTGAAGGATTGCCTTGATGGTCAGGCTCTCCTTCCCGACATCAAGGATGCGAAAGCTTCCCCAGGATTTCTCTGCGAACATGATCGGTTGCTTGAAGGATTCAACGTACTGCTTGATCTGGCTCGAGCGCTCCTTATCAGAGACAAGCACCCCTTCTGCACCTGCACAGATAATGACATCATGTAGACCCATTGCAAGAACAGGGATGTCCAGCTCATTGATGATCTGCACATCTGTGCAAGATTTATCCATCTCACCGATGCCGACAATAGGCTCGCTCATGGATTCACTGAGCGTGTTCCATGTACCAAGATCCTTCCACATACCATCATACCGCATCACCTGGATTTCTGATTCCTTCTCGACCACAGCATAGTCAAAGCTGATTTTGGTAAGGTTTTCGTACTTTGCAAACAGATCATGGTAATCCGAAAAATCAATGAGCATGTGAGCTGTTTCCAGCAGATAGCCCAAGCGGAACGCGAAGACCCCTGCATTCCAGAGAGCCCCAGAGGAGATATAGGTCTCTGCGGTTGCAGCATCTGGTTTTTCCTTGAAGGTAGAGACTCTGCTTACAGAATTGCCATCAGAGGGAATGATGTACCCATACTTCTCACTTGGATAGGTAGGTTCAATACCCAAGAGAACCAAATTCGACTCACCCTTCTCTGCTTGCTTTCCCACTTGCTCGAGCATGGAGAAATACGCATCGTCCACAAACGGGTCCACAGGACAGACAACCACAGCCTCCTTCTCCCCTACATTCTGCACATCGTGCATATAGGCAGCAGCAAGTGCAATGGCAGGAAAGGTGTCACGACGGCAGGGTTCTACGGAAATACCAACATCCTTTCCAAGCTGGTTATGGATTGCTGAGACCTGTGTCTTGGAAGTTGCAATGGTAATGGTTGCGTTTGGATCGACCTTCCTGATCTGGCGATGAACCCGCTGTACCATGGATTCATAGCTACCATCTTCTTTCTTGAAGAATTTGATGAATTGCTTCGATCGCACCTCATTTGAAAGTGGCCAAAGCCGTTTTCCCGATCCTCCAGACAGTAGTACGATATGCATCCAAGTCTCTCCTTGCCTCTTCCTCGAAACACTTTTTGGTGTTCAAGGCGTATGATGACTCCATCATAGGACAGCTTCCCCTTATTGGAAAGCAACAATTGACACTTTTCATGCTTTCCATATGACAAGTAGAAGAGGGAAAAACAAACGATATTTTTACAGGATTTAATTCCATGCCGTGGTAGGAAACTCGTGTTGTCGATAAACCTCCTGTACACTCAGAGTCAGTAATTCAGAAATTTCTACCACGACTCATCATGAAACTAATTGATCGATGCACCACAGTGCATGATGCAATGTACATGGAGTATAGCTATGAAACAATTGAGACAAGGATTTCTTCTTTTTATTTTCATTATCCTGACATCTAGTCTATCGGCTGGGGCTTTGGAGATGGTGGAATCAGCCATTGAGTCCTCAAAAACCAGTTACTATGAAATGGCCTTCCCTGGACCTGTTTTTCAGGAAATATCTTCTGCAACCGTGTATGCAGGTTCAATTGAATTGCTGCTCCATGATGGAAGCGTTGCCTTAGAATCATCTGCCCTGTTCGTACCAGAGGGAAATTCCATTCAATCCTTTGGGGGTGCCGAGGATTATTTAACCTCTTCTTCGTTCATAAAATCGGTCCGCCCAAGTTACCTGCTGAGATCTGATGAGGATGCTGAGCTGTTCCAGTCATTCCTCTATCTCGTTGATGGCAATTATTTCTCCGAAGGATACTGTAACAAAGGCAACACATGGTATTTTGTACGTGATGAGTTCTTTGGTGATGTTGAAGTATGGATTATCGAGACTGATGAGGCCGGACATATCTCTTCAGCCACCCATGAGTATGATTTTCAAATGGAACTTCCAGAACTGAGAGGAAGCATGACACCCCTCCACCAAGTCGACCAGCATGAGGGGTGCCAGACTACGGAATCAATCATGCACTACATGGAACAGACCCTCTTTGAGAATCTCTCCTACACGTTGAAAGCGCAAGCTGTTGAAAACCCCATCCTCCCACAGATATGGGATGGTAACTGGACAAAGGCCTGGATTACTACAGAGGAGATAGATTCTGATGGGTATGAGTACACATCGACCCTTACCATCCACGCTTATGAAACAGAAGAAGAGGTTTACCTGTTTGGAAGCATTGAAGCAGCCCTTGGAGAACCAGTGGTAATTGGGGATATGAATCCTTCATTCACTCTCTCAGGTGATAAACAGGCCTCACTGTTTGAACAGGCCTTGGACATACTGCTCAATGACAATGCACCAGAGAAATATCATACAGGACAAGGAGATACTTGGCTCTTCATTCGTCAAGAGTGGTTTGGGGAGGGTATGGGATTTATTGTCAGGACTCATGAGCAAGGAGAAATTCTCTCTCTTGAGTACAGTTACAGTATTCCTCTGGGAGAAGAGCTTGTTGAGGAAGAACCACCTTTTGACCCAAGTAGTGTCGATTGGACTCTCACCAGGGTAGAGCCTGAGAAGGATTCCTTCCGGGTCATGGAAGGAGAAGGTATCCCGGTTACTCTGGAGTTTGATGCCTACGCAGCAAACCAGATGGGATCTTGGATGCTCACCCAGCTGAACGATGAATTTTATGGAATGAGCTATGACTCAGCCGGGCTCTCTTCACCCTATTATGACTGGATTTCCACGGATGAACTTCCGGTAGGAGATCATACCTTCTCCTATAGCCTGATGGAACCAGGAGACATACCCTTAGATACTATTACATTCACGGTCACGGTTGAACCTTTCGATGCTTCTGGAGTTGATTGGAACCTAAGACTGGTAGCGCCATCATCGACATCTCTTAATTCACCACAAGGTGAATCAATTCCCCTTATCGTGACATTCAATGATGAAGCTACTGCACAATACGGAGTCAATTTGGCTCTTAGACACCAAGGTGAAATTGTGGGCGGAGAGAGCAGTAGAAACCTTAGATCACCATTTGAGACCATGATACCTGGATCGATCCTGACTCCTGGATTCCATATTGTTGATGTATTCCTGCTTCCCCCTGGGGGAGCTGATAAAGCTCCTCTTGCTTTGAAGAGCATTACCATACGCGTGTTCTGATCAGAGAAAGAGGCATTGTATCACACAAACCTGCAGATATGATCTATACAGATATCGCTGAATCCATAGACTTCAGCTTTGGTCATTCTGCCGTTTGCGCTCTCTACAATTGCATTGAATATCCGCTCAGCGCCATCAGAGATGGAGTACTCACCCTCGGTAATGCCACTCACATCCACATCCATATTGTCTTCCATGTGGTGGTAGGTCTCACGGTTTCCCGTGATCTTGAGCACAGGAGCCAAGGCAATACCGGTGGGGGTTCCTCGTCCGGTAGTGAAGGCTACCAGCTGGCAACCACCTGCAACCATCATGGTGACCGATGCTACATCATAACCCGGGGTATCCATGATCAGGGAACCACTCTTGGTTGGACGTACCCCTTCCTGGAGCACTTCCACGATAGGACGGGTTCCGCCCTTCTTGATGCACCCAAGGCTTTTCTCTTCCAGGGTAGAGAGACCACCTTCCTTATTTCCAGGGGTAGGCTGTCCTGCCCGGCAATCCTGACCGGCAGCAGCGAGGTGTTCCTCATAGTCTCGACAGATCTGGATGATCTGGTTATGCACTTCCTTATTGATGGCCCGATTTGCAAGTATGTGCTCTGCACCTATGAACTCAATGGTCTCCGAGAGCATCGTTGAAGCCCCTAGGTCAATCAAGGTGTCACATACTTCACCAAGTGCAGGATTGGCTGCAATGCCACTGGTGGCATCACTACCACCACACTCAAGGCCGAGAAGCAAGTCACTGATGGGACAGGGAACACGGGATTGAGCGCTGGCTTCACTGACAAGAGCCCTCGCCGCAGGGACCGCTTTTGCGATAGTCTTTGCTGTGCCTCCTTCCTCCTGGATACCGAAGGAGACAATGGGTTTACTGGTCTCTGCCTTCAGCTTTTTATGAAGCTCATCATGTCCTACTGTCTCACAACCAAGCCCAATGATAACCACAGCATACACGTTTGGGTGAAGTGCAAATCCAGTTAAGACTCGTTGGGTCAGCTCAGTATTGGCCTCTACATCAGCACAGCCGGTATTGATGATCACGTTGATGCTTCCCTGTACTTGGCTTGCCACGATACGGGCAGTCTCACTGCTGCATCCGCAGGTGGGAAGAATCAAAACATGGTTTCGCACCCCTGCCCTGCCCTCTGCTCGCTTATATCCCAAAAATTCCATCTCTTTACCTTTATTCACAGTAGTTCAGTCTCATAATTCCTGCTGGCACCCCGGATATTGGCATCTGACACCCAAGCCCCTTGTGGAATATTTTCTGTGGCCAAACCAATGACCTCCCCGTATTTATAGACAGGATTTCCCTTGGAGATAGCATACAGTGCTATCTTATGATAGGGGGGAATATCCTGGACACAGGTAACGATTTGCTCACAAATTCCCAGACAAGAGACACACTGCCCAGCTCTTGCGCCACGCATACAGGTTGCCACGTTGTCTTTTGGGTCAAGTACAATTGCTTTGGATTCCAAACGACTCACTCCTCTGCTTCAATATTCGCTCTATCGTAGAGGAAAATGGGTAATGAGAAAAGTATAGAGGGTCGATTTTACTATCTCTAACCAAGAAAGGGAAATTTCGGGTATTTCTCTTTCAACAATGAGATGATCAAGGAGCAGACTACCCTTGCCCCTTTTTCATTCAGATGGGTATCGTCAGCAACACCCTCCGGATAGTTTGGGTGTTCGCCTGCCTTGAGGTGGAGAAACAACTCCTTGGAATCTTCCTCTCCCATCTGCTCAAGCAGGGAGCATGTTGTCTTATGCATATCAATACAGGCATAGCCCCTTGCCTGGCAGAGGGAGAGCATCGCATGCGGGTACTCACCATGGGTGCGAACAAGGCTACCATCTGGGAGGAATCGCCTACGAGCAATGGGGGTAAGGAAGACGGGAGTTGCATGCTTAGAGAGTACCGACTCAGCCATACAGGCAAGATTTCCCTGGAAGGTTGACCAAGGCTCGGTGTATCGCTCCTTGTCCTTCTTGCTGTCATTATGGCCAAACTGGATGAATACATAATCACCGGCTTCCAATGCTCCAAGGCATTGGTCAAAGACTCCTTCCTCAAGGAAGGACTTGGTACTCCGTCCATTCAGGGCAAGATTGGTCACACCCCAGGAAGAGTCGATATAGCTGTCAATGAACATTCCCCACCCAGTTTCAGGGCGTTTGTCATCCTCCTTGGGGGCACAGGTGGAATCTCCAAGGAGAAATAGTGTCTTCATGATTTCTTTTCCTCTTCTTCTTTCCCCCAACCATAGAGCATGTCTTCACTGGACACCTTTTCCTGGACAGGTTTCTTAGTAGCTGGTGTATGATGCTTGAGAAGTCCGAGAATCCCAAAAATCGCTAAGACCGCTGCTACCAGGTAGACAGCAACCAAGATAATGATATCGCGCATCTTACCTCCCCTCACTCTTTCTTTGCCAATAAGAGATGGCAAGTTGGGTACGGTCACGCAATCCCAACTTCTCCAGCATCACTGATATACAGTTACGAACCGTCCCCTCACTTAAACAGAGCCTGTCGGCAATTTCCTTGTTGCTAAGCCCTTGGGCAACTTGCAAGAGCACCTCGTTCTCCCGATTACTGAGAGAGGAGAACATCTGTTGCTCGGAGAACTGCTTGAGAGCCTGCTCGCTGATCACAGGCAACCCCTGATACACTGCCTTGATCGTCATGATCTGCTTCTCAGTATCATCACTCTTTAGGAGAAACCCACTGGCGCCGGCTTCCAGACAGCGGTGAAGCGTCCGATAGTCTGCAAAGGTGGTAAGCATCAATATCTTGACCTTCGGGTACTTGCTTCGGATTCTCTGGGCTGCCTCGATACCATCCATTACCGGCATCTGGATATCAAGTAAGATTACATCAACCTGGGTATGCTCAAGGAAGGAGAGTGCTTCTGCTCCATGGGAAAGGGCTCCTACAATCTGCAAATGGGAATCACCAGAGAGCAAAATCTCCAAACTCTCCAATACCAATGCATCATCATCGACCAAAAGAATCCTCATAGTCCAAATTCTCCCCTTACTGGAATGGATATCAGCAACTTGAACTGCTCTCCTTTTTGAATCGACATACTTCCTCCCATGCGTTCCACCCTCCGCCTCAAATAGCGTAGGCCATTTCCTGTCCTGGAGCTCTTCTGTCCTATAATCCCATCATTCTCCATGGCCAGTTGCACCAAGGTGGCATTGACATCGAGGGAGGCAGAAACCTTCGAGGGATTTGCATGCTTTGCCACATTGGTAAGCGCTTCCTTGATTGCAGAATGCAGTATCTGTTGCAACGCAGGAGGGACAAGAGATACATCCCCTCGAATCGTATACTGGACCGGGTAGACAAACTCCTTAAAGAGCCTGGCAATGGATTGCTCCACTTGTTTTTCATCCGGTTCCAGTTGCCTGACCGCAAGCTTGAGTTGTGCCAATGCAGAGGAGAGTCGCTGTTCAATCTTCTCTTGGCTCACCTTCGCCTTCTCAACATCACCCCGCTCAAGGAGCATATCGAGGGCTTTCACGCTCAGATGAGCTGCAGTCAACTCATGCCCCAAGCTGTCATGCAGGATCTGGGCAATTTGCTCCCGCTCCTGAAGACGGGAGAGATACTGGGCATCGGCATAATCCAAGAGCAGATGCTCCGTCTCTGCTTCCAGATGGTGGGTTCTCAGCCGATACTCGTCAGCTTCTTTTATCAGTTGCATCCGCTCCAGCTCCCATACTCCCACGAGGGCTCCAAGGAGCAGTGAGAAGAGCGGGACAAGCAGCTCATACCCCTGAAGGACTACTACCAAATATACTGCAAAGGGAATACAGAAAAGCAAATTCCTATGTGATGCAAAATAGAAAAGATAGAGCGAGAGCAAGAGGGTTGCCTCAGGCAAGGAGAGAGAGAGCATCGTCAATAAGGAGGCATCAATGAGCATCCAGGCAGGAGAAAACGAGAATCGCCATCGAAGCATCAGAGAGAAGACTACCAAGAGGAAGACCAGAAGCAAGGGAGGATCCATCATGGGGTAACGCAGAAAGAACACAAGAGACAGCAACACACCCAGGACAATCCGAAAGAGGTGCTTGCTCTCTATGTTTATGCTTCTATCCACAAGACCCTACAGCCTCCTTCTACTTCCTACCAAGAGAAATATCCCTGCAAATATCAAGAGTATCACAACAGCGAGCAGCAGAGAAGCACCAGCTTGCTCATTGAGGGCTTCTAGGCCATGGGCAAGCCAGTATGTAGGCAGCACTCGGACCATTCGTTGCATAGCAGGAGGAAGGAAGCGAAGAGGAAAGGTAAGTCCACTGACAAGGCAGAGAATAGAACCTACTCCACTGAAGAGGGCAAAACTCGTAGTATAGGAGCGAAACATGGTATTCCACGCCAAAGAGAATGAAAGGGTCATGACGCTGTATGCACTATAGAGGATGAAGAGCAACAAGTAATTGGTTGTATTACTCCCATGTACGATGAGCGAGGCAATAATGAGCACCAAGCTTTGGGCAATTAGCAACAGAGAACCGGCTGCTAGATGACTGGTGAGATAGTGTGCATGACTGATGGGAGAAGAAGCAATTCTCACCAACACTCCCCGCATCCTGTCTTCAGCAACGGTACGTACCAAGAGGAATGCTGAGTAGAAGTTAAGCAACCCAAAAAGACTGAAAGACATCGGCAAGGAACCAGGCATGCTGGGGACCAGAAGGAGGACCAGAGGGAAGAGGAACAGCAAGGGAAGTGTTAATCTCTGACGAAGATTCTCCCTTAGGGCGAAGGTAAAAATACTCATCTGCTTATCCTCCTTACCAAGGGTCTGAGGCAGAAAAACAATAAAACAATCAGGGTAACCAATACAGCGAAGCAGATAAGAAAGAGCCTATGCTGCCCCTCCATAACTGCTAAACTTGCAGTATTTGCCAGGCCCATCGGGGTTCCATATAACCGGAGGATACGGAAGAACTCCGTCTGCGGAAGTGGGAAATAGAGCCCAACAGTCATGGGTACAATCGAGCCATAGATGGTGGTAACCATATTCGCAGTCTTGACCCCACCGGTAAGCAACAAAAGTACCGTTCCAAGAAGTTGGTTGAAGACCACAGAGACCAATAAAACCAGTAAAACCAAGGGAAGAGAGGGAAATGAAGCCCCAAGGATGATGCTGGAAAATACAAGCAGGATGGAAGTCTGCAGGAAACTCAGTACTGTGGAGCTGACAAGGATGGAGAGTATGATGGACCGTATCTCGACTGGGGAAGAGAAGATCCTGTCATGCATCGGAGAGTAGAGATCCTCAGCCAGTGTTTCAAAACTGATCGCAGATCCATAAATCTGGAAGGTCAAGGCAAACCCAATTGCCAATGCCGTTATACGCGACTGTCCTCCCATTCCCATCCCGGTCTCGATGCTGATGTTCTTATAGAGGTAGTCGAAAAAGAAAATCAGAATCAGGGGGAAGAGAATCAGGACGGCATGTCCTACAAGATCTCTGCTGCTGCGCTTCAATTGGAAGGCAATCATGACTGGACCTCATCACGAAGTTGCTTGCCTGTAAGCGTCAAGAAGACATCCTCAAGATTGGGTTGCTTGGTGTTTATCCTCACCAAGCCCTGTTCACTGAGGATCATGACAACCTTGTCCAGTACAGGAATACCACCTGGCACTACTATCCTGTAGCGAGTTCCCTCCAGAGCTACCTCTTTTACATCAGGCAGACGTAAGAGCTGCTGTTTCTTCTCCTCGCTTGCAATTCGGACCTCTATCTCTATGAAGTGATCTCCCTGGATCCGGGCGATTAACTCGGGGAGCGTACCTTGTGCGATCATATGACCACTGTCCATGATGTAGATACGTGAGGCTACCGCTTCCACTTCCTCAATATAGTGCGAGGTGTAAATAATGGTGCTGCCTTCCCTGGCAAGTTGTTTGACAAAGCTGAGAATGAAAGAACGTGACTGGGGATCGATGCCAACTGTCGGTTCATCCATGATGATCAGGCTTGGACGGTGCATCAAGGCACAACCAATATTGAGCCTACGCTTCATTCCACCACTATAGTGCTTGGGTTTGTCATCAAGCCGGCCTTCCAGTCCGATTACCTGGGCTACCTCTTCAATACGTCTTGCAATGGATTGCTTATCCATCCCATAGAGTGACGCGAAAAAGGCGAGATTATCTCTGCCACTCATCTGCTCATAAATGGTAATTTCCTGGGTAACATACCCGATATTGCGCCGGATTTCCCGGTTTTTCCCGTCTTGTTTTTGTGAGAAAACCGTAATTGATCCCTCATCAATGGGAATCAGCCCGATGATGGAGCGGATGCACGTAGTTTTCCCCGCTCCATTGGGTCCAAGCAGGCCAACGACCTCACCCTCTTCCACCTGCATGGAACAACAATCCAAGGCAAGGGTAGACCCGAACCGTTTAATGACTTCATCAACCTGTAACAGCATAATTTTATACCTCTTGCTCGAGTATACAGGTAGGAGGCGCTTACTGTTCAGTGACAAATGTCACAATACGTATTACTTTACCAAGACATTCGGTTCAATGGTTACTTCTGTTTTCATCGAATTGGAGATGAGGCAGTACTTCTCCGCTTTCTCAAGCAAAGTGAGAGTCTTCTCTTTAAGCTTTTCATCAGCAATGACCACCGTTGGCTTAATATTGATACGGGTCATGAGAAAACCCTTCTCGGCTTTCTCCAAGGTCCCAGAAGCTTCACTCTTATAACTCTTGAAGACAAGCTTGGTTTTCTCTGCAAGAGAGAGAAAGGTGGTCATCAAGCAGATCTCTGCAGCAGCGGTGTAGAGATGCTCAGGGGACCATATACCTTCATGGCCTCCAGGGAAATTGGCAGGTGTTGCAACTTCAATGGTGGGCAAGGCAGGGGATGAGAGAGCTGCCCGTCTCTCTTTGGTCCACTCAACGTGGGTGGTATAGGTATGACTATCGCTCATAATTGGCTCCTCGCTTTCAGAAAAAATATACTCAGAGAACGTGGCATCGGCTACCAGGGGCATAATGGAGAACTTTCCCTTTTGTTTACCCATACCTGAGCGTATACTGACACTGATGAAACCAAGAAAAAAACGAAGGAAACCAGGAAAGGCAAACCCATGGGTACTGATGGCAATACTTGCCCTCCTCCTATTTTTGCTTGCCCTCCCCTATTTCCTTCACCGTACACAACCTACGAAAGAACTGGTTGTTTCTGTATATGATAAAACAGTACCTCAAAAGCCAGCACTCCAGCATGAAGGTCTTGCTTGGTTTCTTACCCATCACTCATATCCCACCAGTGAGGGAACCATTTTCGAT
Source organism: uncultured Sphaerochaeta sp. (assembly GCF_963676285.1). Taxonomy (NCBI): domain Bacteria; kingdom Pseudomonadati; phylum Spirochaetota; class Spirochaetia; order Spirochaetales; family Sphaerochaetaceae; genus Sphaerochaeta; species uncultured Sphaerochaeta sp. The sequence continues at coordinate 2,114,335 of NZ_OY781063.1, read as the reverse complement.
GCACAAGAGCGTTATCTTGGCTATCATCCAGATCGCGAACAACCGGTTGTAGACCTTACAGGATTGGATCCACGAACCGATCTTCTCTACATTACCGATACCTATGGCATCTACAAGTCCGGGGAAGGGTTCAGCCGGACTGAACAGCCCCAAGGGGAGAGCAACCTCATATGGGGAGGATCCAGTGACCAGGATGCGAAAGAGATCAGAACGTTCCTGAACAGGGAAGAGAGCAGCACTGTCATAGCAGAATACAACACCTTTGCAACCCCCACCCCGTCCTATGTACAAGCACAGATGTATGAACTACTGGGAACAAGATGGACTGGCTGGACCGGTATGTACGTGCATGACCTCTCCAGTAAGGGGGAAACCCCCTCCTGGATCCGTGAGATGCATGCTGATGCCTGGGACTATTCAGGGAGTGGAATCATCCTCTACAACATCCATGATGAGGTGATCGTACTGCCCAGCAAACAGTTGCTGGGGCCAGAGGAGATGCAATTCACCTATACAGAGGACGGGATAAGGACATTGGGTCTTTCCGGCTCGATTTCCTACGAAATGGTATTTGACATAACCGAGCCGCTGGAAGGAACTGAGGTCCTCGCAACCTATACACTCGACCTTACAGAAGAGGGGAAAGCCTTGCTTCGATCCTATGGACTGGAGGATTCGTTTCCTGCAATCCAGCTGAAGGAGACTGCAAATCACAGGGCATATTATTTCAGTGGGAACTGGGCTTATAGTAGCAGAAAACTTCGCTTCTCCCAGTTGAAAGGCATGCAGTGGTTCATGGAAAGAACAGCCAAGGAGGATGAGCTCTTCTACTGGAAACACTACCTACCCCTGCTTTCCTCCATCTTCCAGGAAGCAGAAGAGCGAAAGGCATTTCAGATACCGCAATTGAGGCAAGACACTACTACCATTGACCAGACAGAAGTTATGGCAAGAGCAACCTCCAAAGAGCTGCTTCTTTACAACAATGGAAATTGGCAGCCCTTCTTTGTCTATGGGATGAACCTAGGTACAGCCACCCCGGGCAAATGGTTCACTGAATTCCCCAAGGACAAGAGCCTGTATTATCGATATCTGATCCAGATGGGGGAGCTGGGAATCAATACACTGCGGATCTATACCTTGCTCGATCCAGAATTCTATGATGCATTCTCACTGTACAACAGGCTCCATCCAGATATGCCTATCTATCTGATGCAGGAAGTGTGGCCGGAAGAGGAGCCTCCTGGGCATGATTATCTACGGGAAGCCTATCAACAAGCATTTGAAGAGGAGATCAGAAATGTGGTTGATGCCGTCCACGGTAATGCTGACATCAGTGAACGCAGAGGCAGGGCATACGGCACCTATGACAAGGATATTTCCTCATATGTCATTGGATATCTGGTAGGTCGTGAGCTTGAGCCACATGAGGTGGAAGAGACCGACCACCAGCACGAAGGATATCGTTTCATCGGTTCCTACATCAGTACAACCGAAGATGCCACACCCACGGAGTCCTGGCTGGCCCAGAGTTGTGATTACCTCCTTGAATACGAGGAGGTAACCTACGGCTGGCAACATCCTGTGTCCGTCGTCAACTGGCCTACCCTGGACTATCTCACCCATGAATCGGAAAGGGATGAATTCGGGGTGAAAAAGAATGAATACAATGATCGGACCACGGTGGATATCAACAATCTGGTATTGGGTGAGAAGAACAAGACAGGGCTCTTCGGCTCGTACCATATCTACCCCAACTATCCAGACTTCATGAACAATGACCCTTCATACAATGCATATGAAGATGAAGAGGGCCGCTTTCGCTATGGGGGATACCTGAAATCATTCATGGAGGGGCACCAGAGATATCCAGCAGTGGTTGCAGAATTCGGCATAGCTACAGGTATGGGCAATGCCCATTACAGCCCAGATGGCTACCATCATGGGGGACTAAGCGAACAGGACCAAGGGGAGATGATCATCCGCATGTTTGAAGCAATGGAGAGAGAGGGCTATAGCGGGGGAATTATCTTCGCATGGATGGATGAGTGGGCAAAAAAGACGTGGACCACCGAGCCGTATATGATTCCCTATGACCGTCAGATACTCTGGCATAATGCGGTAGATCCCGAGCAGAACTATGGAATCCTGGCATATGAGGCAGTGAAACCCAAACGGAGCATGGTAGTTACGGGAACACAGGATCTTATCAAAACCATGGAAGTACGCGCTGATGCCTCCTTCCTTTGGTTTGACTTCACTTTTTTGCGGCCTCTAAATCTTGAAAAGGAACAACTGATTATTGGAATTGATACCCTCTATCGCAATAGAGGTGAGCTCAGATATACCCCAGACCTCCCCTATGAGGCATCGTCTGGAATGGAATACGTTGTGATGATTAACTCAGAAGAGGACTCCCAGCTTCTTGCCTTGGATGAAGCAAACTATACCCGCTACAACTTCTCCACCTCTCCTGGGCTCACCAGAGATGGGCAGTTCACCCCGTTGGTAAAATTGATCAATAAGAAGCGAGCACTTGAGGATGGGACCATCATTGAACCCCACTATGAGGACGCAAGCCATTTACGGTATGGGAACCTTCTAGGATCAACCAACCATTGGCACAAAGAAGGCAATATGCTTACCGTGAGAATCCCGTGGACACGGATCAATATCAGCGACCCTTCTTCTCTGCAAGTATTGGACGATGAGCGAGTCTACTACAGCGACCCACTCAGGGATGTAATAACCACTTCAGCAACCGACGGTCTGGTGCTCAGCGTCTTGGTCATAGAAAAAGATAGTGGAATGATGAGTGACAGCATCCCCGGTATTTCATTCACTTGGAATCCTTGGAACCAACCGGTGTACCAACAACGATTGAAGCAAAGTTATGAAATACTACAGACGTATTTCCACGAAAAGAGGAGCGAACAATGAGTGACCTCTCCAAACCTGTGAAAATTGCAGATAATCTCTTTTGGGTTGGTTCAGAGAACACCCACAAGTACCTGCAATGCAACCCATATCTCTATATCAGTGGAGAGACTGGGGTCTTGTTTGATCCTGGATCAGCCTTGGATGGAGAGATTGTCATCGAGAAGGTGAAAAGCCTGATACCCCTCTCACATCTGGAGGCAATCGTCTGCAGTCATCAAGACCCTGACCTATGCATGGCCATCCCCCTGCTTGAGAAAGCAGGTTTCAACGGGGTTATCTGTTGTCATGAACGTGCTGCCTTGTTGATTCAATACTATGGTATACATAGTGCATTCTACTTGGTGAATTACCATCAATTCTCTTATACCATGAAGAGTGGAGAATCCATAGGGATTATCTTCACTCCCTACCTGCATTTTCCTGGCGCGATCATGAGCTACCTTCCCAGGCAGCAGGTCTTGGTAAGTGGGGACCTGTTCGGCTCTGTTACCGCTGATTGGCATCTTTATGCTGATGAGGATTATCTGGATGGTATGATTGCATTCCACGAAGTCTACATGCCAAGCCACGACATCCTTGCATCTGCAATGGATCTTCTGGATAGTTATCCACTGAATATGATCTGCCCTCAACACGGTTCTATTCTGCCAAAGGCATTGATTGAACCAGCAATTGCTACACTCAAAAAATTACCTTGCGGGCTCTTCTTGGAGATACCCATCAAGGACCTGGACGAAGAGGGAGGTGTCAGGAGCTTGCTCGACCAGATTCTCACCCGCCTGATAACCATCCATGGGGCAGAGGAAATCAGGGCGCTGTTCAAGCAGAGCCCTTTCACTGTGAACACAAAACTCCGAAAGATAATGAAGAGTAGTATCGACGATGATTCAATTTGGAATGCATTCTTCAGTTTCTTGGGAGAACAACGCTCAGGAACACAGTATCTTGCCTCGATTTCCAGCATGGTTGAACTCTTATGCAAAAAATTTGGGATACCTCTTCCTGAATCACTGAATTCTGTTCTGTTCCGCTCTCAAACAGAAACAGAGGAGAACAGAAGGCAAGTGCAACTTCTCCAGACCCAGCTCAAGAAATTTGAAGAAGACTTGCATCGTGACCCGATCACAAAGCTGTATAACCAGGAGTTCTATCTGGCATGGCTGGAGAAGGAGCTCTCTGGAATATCCACCCAGAAGAAGACCATCACCTCATGTGTGATGAATATTGACAACCTGGATCGGATCAATCTCGATTTCGGAAGTATAGAAGGAGATAAGACACTTCGCTTGCTTGCTACACTTCTGATCGAACATGTAGAGTCACAGGTGCAGGTTTGTCGTATAGGAGGCAGTGCATTTGCACTTCTCTATGTATCCATTGAAAAAGATGAGGTCATCGATCGCGTCACAAAGCTGAGAAACCTGATTCACGAAGATGATCGATTCATCGTCCCCATCAATGTTTCCATGGGCATTTTCCACTCTTCAGAAATACCGAAAGCACTACACCAAGACCCTGAACAAATGGCTCTGCTGGTGAACCAATCAACCCTGTTCAGAGTTCGTTTGGCAAAGAAGCAGGGAGGAGGCGTTGTCTCCAGCTCAACAAATGCTGCCAGCAGTAGAGCTGTATTTACTGTGCTGCTGGTTGACAACCCTGGGTTTTCCCGTGACCTGGTCCAACACACCCTGGAAAAGCAATCACTTCGTGTGCTTACCGCAGACAATGGTCTTGCAGCAAAGGAGAGTGTACTTACTGACTCTGTGGATCTCATTCTTTGTGAGTTGCTTATCCCAAAAATCAGCGGACTCACATTGAGAAAACAACTGCTGGCAACTCCCTCTGCCGGCAAGATTCCTTTCATCCTCATGTCAGTGAACAAACAGGAGCAAACGGTAAAGCGTGCACAGAGTTTAGGCATCATGCATTTTTTCTCCCGCCCTATCGCACTCTATGAGCTGGTTGGCCTGATCGAGATACTTGCTAAGAAGGGGGCTTGAGTTGTCTAATGCACTAGCCATCAGCTTGACAATTGGAGTCCTCTGTTTTGATCTTCTCCTCTTGCTTGCCATCTTGACCACTCGTTTGGCAAGAGGGTTACAAGAGAGAAAAGAACGATCGCTTGAGAAGCGCTTGCTTGAACAATTGCAATACGAGACGCTTCATCTGGAAGCATTCAAGACAAAAGACCTGCTCAGGCTTTTCTCCCGACTTTCTCCAGCATTACGGTTCAATGAGGCGTTGGAACTACAATTTCTCAATCATCTGACCGATACCTCCTACATGAAAAAGATAGGTAAGCGACTAGGGGGGTTCTCCGCACTAGGAAGAATCGAGGCAGCTGCAAAACTCAGAAATTTCGCAAAGGTCCCTAAGATCAAGGAAACATTGCTTGATGCACTAAAACAAGAGAAAAACCCGGTGGTTATCCTCTATCTGTTTCAGGCACTGGCGCGCATAGGAGAGAAAAAAGCACTTTCCATCATGCTCAGGAAACTCCATTACTCCACTTCCTGGATGGCTGGCCGCTACCGCTCCCTCCTGTTGGGATACAAGAGTCAGTTGCTTCCCTATCTTCTCAAACGGCTGAATCGAAAAAGTCCTGCTATGCGACTGCTCATTTGTGAGTATGCCCTGCTCTATTCGACTGAATCGCTCAAGGAATATCTGGTCGAACAAGCACAAACTCCCAATAAACAGGTCCGCAATACCGCACTGAAAGCACTTTGCCGGCATTTCCCGCAGCGCTTGCTTGTTCCAGAGTTCAAGGAACCTCACTTTCAGGATACGCTTCCCTATGTAATCAAGGCATATGCCAATCTTCAGGATAAGCGTCTGATTCATGAGATGCTTGCATACTCAAATCATACCAGGTTGCATGATGATCTGGTCCAAGGGCTTACAGAGATGAGCGAGCGCTCTCCATCGCTGATATTCCTGTTGCTTACGCGATTTGAAAAGCAGATTTCATCACAGCAAAAGACAATCCTTGCAAAAGTACTGGATAACCGACTCTCCTATATATTGGAATCACATGAGGGACCTTTGAGCCCACAGCTTTCAGACCTGATCACCACCTTGGCCGATCAACTCCATATCAGCGGATTGATCCAATTCCTCAATACCACCAAGAACAAGGAGAGGCAGGAGGAGGTGCTCTCACTCATCAAGCAACATGCAAAGAACCATAAGAAACTCAGGGAGCTGCTTATCCTATATGTCGATCCACACCTTCTGGAGAGGATGCAACTCAAAACTCATAACCCAAAAGGACCTGGTGCTACACCTCATCAGGAACGCCCTCAGCGACTCATGCTCATCCTTCTCTTGGTAGCCACTCTCTTGGTTTTCCCTCTACTCATCCTTGCAACAGAGTTACCCAACCTGATCGATCTCAATGCCCGTGAAATACTCAACCTGTATGTGGTCCGGTTCAACTATTTGCTTGTCTACTACTCTGTCACGATCAATATCATCTACCTTGCTGTATTGGCAGTCTCATTCCGTGCTGCCAATGTCCAGAACCGGCTCTGGAGAGCCAAGGATGGCCAGATGCTCTTCCAGAAAGGCCTCCTCCCTTCCGTATCCATCATTGCCCCAGCGTATAATGAAGCAAGCAATATCATAGAAAGTACCAATAGTCTGCTGAACCAACAGTATCCTGACTATGAGCTGATTGTGGTCAACGATGGCTCCAAGGATGCAACCCTGAAAACCTTGATCGAGTACTACAACCTGGAAAAACAGGACAAGATGGTATCCAGAAGACTTCCAACCCGTCCACTACGTGGAATATACATGAACAAGAGCATCCCCAATCTTATCGTGGTCGACAAAGTGAATGGGGGAAAGGCTGATAGCTTGAATCTTGGTTTGAATACTGCAACCAAGGAGTTCTTCTGCGGTATTGATGCCGACTCTCTCCTTGAGCCCGATGCACTCCTGAAGGCAGTCTCCGTTATGCTTGATACACCTATTGAGAGTATCGCCACAGGGGGAAACATCTGCCCAGTCAATGGATGCACCGTTGAGTTGGGCGCACTGGACAACGTACGCCTTCCTGATAACTTCCTGGCCAGATTACAAAGCCTGGAATACATCCGGTCCTTCATGACTGGACGTGTTGGGTGGGCAAGCATGAACCTGTTGCTCATTATCAGCGGAGCTTTCGGTATTTTTCATCGGGAAAGAACCATCGCCACCGGGGGATACTTAACTAAGAGTGGCAAGTTTCATAAGGATACCGTGGGAGAGGACATGGAATTGGTGGTCCGTCTCTCCCGGTACATGAGGGAGAAACACAAACCATACCGCGTGCAGTATGCATGCAATGCAAACTGCTGGACTGAGGTTCCTGAGAAATGGAAGGTGCTTAGGCGCCAGAGAAATCGTTGGCATCGCGGCCTGATAGACATCATGCTCTTCCACAGTTCCATGATTGGTAATCCTCGGTATGGACGCCTTGGTATGGTTGGGATGCTCTACTACTTCATCTTCGAATTACTTGGCCCATTCGTTGAAGCGCAGGGGTTGTTGTTTGTGATACTGGGGGCCGTCCTTGGATTGCTCAATCTCCCCATTGCCCTGATGCTCTTCACTGCCACCATTGGGTTGGGAATCCTGGTTTCCCTCTCAGCTGTGTTCATCAGTGAGTATGATAGACCACTCTACTCAGGGAGAGATATCTCCAGATTGCTTGCAATGGCCGTTGTTGAGAACTTCGGGGTACGGCAAGTGATCAGCTTGCTTCGTGTTTCGGCATATTTCAGTGCCATGCGGAAGAATCGCGGTTGGGGTGCTCAGGTCAGGGTAGGTTTCAAGGCTTCCACTTCTCAAACAAAAACGAAGTAACAACCAGATGGACTGGCAATGAGGGGGCTTTCCCCTGATAGAGCCAGAGGTTGATCCGAAATCGTACCTTTCCTTCACTTGGACTCTCTGGATAGCTCCATCTGTTGATAAGCATACGCTCACTCTCTATCTCATCGGGATCAACATCCCCATGATAGGAAGCAAAGGAGACATCCTCGGGAGTCCAGACTATGCGATGGGTGGTGAGATTTCCATTCAGTTCTGGATCAAATACCTCAATCCTATTTGGATCAGTATAGGGCTGAACGACATACTGAAATTTTGTACCATCCGGTGATCCCCAGGCCGCAAATTCAATATCGATTTCCCTGTTGTACTCCTCAGGGGAGGTATCCCAGGTAAAAAATCCTGCAACAACATGGGGGTCATATGATGCAGCATCTGTTTCCACGGTGAAGGTATAGGTTCCATACCCTAAGCGCTCCCGGGTGAAGATTTCAGTAGCCCACCACTTCTCATCATGCTGCTTGAGTGTAAGATGCAGACCCCAGTCATCAACCCAGACAGCGGAAGATTCTGCACTGAAATAATTTGGCCCAGGACTGGTTGGCGTGATGCTGCTCTTTGTCCTCCAGTGCAGACCACCAAAGGCAAGCTCCTTTGGCCTTGTTTTCATCAGGGTGGTTTCCTCAGCAAAGAGCACACAAGAGACGAAGAGAAAACTCAGAAAGAGAACAGATAGTGGTTTTTTCATTTCCGTTTTCCCATCAGAGTGAGTACGTTCTGAACCAATACATCACTACTGTAGTTCTCAACATTCATGGCACCGATCATCCAGGGATTAATCTTAGTAAGGAGCGGGGCTTCAGGTTTTGAGGTCCTGATAGCCTGGTACCCAAGATCATAGGCAGCACTAATGATACGTTCATCTCCCGCACCACTGCCAAAGGGAAGTGCCAAGATGGTAACCGGCTCTCCAACTTCCTTTTCTATAATTTGCTTCGATTGCTGCAACTCCCACCTGATTTCTTCCTCACCCAGATCACCCATCATCCGATGGGTCTGAGAGTGCGATTCAAAGTAGAACAGCTTACGACCATCCCCAGTTCGGTAATCACTCATCTCCCTTACCTGATCCCAGCTCATGTACCCCACCTCACCTATGTATGAAGGAACCAGGAAGATGGTCGCTTCCAATTCATACGCCTTGAATAGGGGGAATACAATTGCATACAGGGAGAGGTCTCCATCATCGAACGTGATGATGGCTTTATCCGTCTTGGTATCATCCGAATTGGTAAGCAACTGCTTGAAGTTGGTGAGAGTAAAGTTCCTTTTCACGAATAAAAGGTCATTCTCAAAATTGTATAGATCACGGTTGTAGACATTACCGGTACGGCCAAAAACCACATTATGGTAGAGCAGAACCAGTAGCTTTGGCTCAGAGCGAAGAGGGATTGTTGGCTGCGAAGCAAGAGTAGGGTCTTGTTCATTACTCCAGTAGCGAACACTGGGGGCATAGGGGGACTCCCCCTGCGGCTCTGCAAACAGGGATACCATGCTCAGGAGAATGATCATAACACTCACAAGTTTAATTCTCATATCGCAAATATCCTTAAGGAGAGAAAGAAAAAGAACTGTATCACAACTATGATTGTAGGGACCTTGCTTGCACTCTGCAAGCTATTCCTGAAATACAGATAGGAGAAGAGGAATGCTATCACGAACCAAGCTATATAGTTCTGCAAGGGAATAGGTCCGGCTGTCCAATTCCAGTAATCAAAGGCAATGGCAACCGGCTCCATGACATAATCAAACAAAACGGTCAGGGAAGCGGCGATCAGAGCAGCTAGGGCATTGTTCGTGACGTTCTGTCTAAGTACTTCTGCAATTCCCAGGATGATGATGGTCCAGTTTATCCCGATAAGCAGCGGAACGCCAAGCAGCTTTACGCCAAGGGTATCCCCATAGGTATAGGCCCCAAAGATAAGCGAGGTAGCCACCCCCACGATCTCAAGGAACAGTGTGACAAGAAAGGTAACAGAAGCCCATGATAAGAGAGGCATGTTCTTCTCTCGTATATCAAAAAAGAAACCAATGACGGAGGTCAGGAGAATTGAGTATGGGGTCAGGAGCAACATGAGTGGAAGTGTGGCATCGACGATGTGAGAAAGCGTACCTACAAGGTAGAATGGAACGAGGAGATAGATGATCAGACGCTCTTCTTTCCTTAGATGGGACATGGCAGGGCTACTCCTAGCATATGGGCAATTCCCTTTCGTAAGATTCTACGTTTCGGTGGTTTGACTTGTTTTTCAAAGACAATGAGCGGGTTCAGGGCAATTTGGCTAGCGGTCCAGCAATACATATCTGCGGCAGTCATGATGGGAATCCTGTATCGGCGTGGGATATAGGCATAGCCTTCTTCTGCTTCTCTCTGCCACCCTTGATATCGCTCAATCTCTCTTCTGATAAAGGCAGAGAAAGCCTCAGGATTCTTTTTTGCTTCCTCCTCCTTCAGCGATACGAGAGAGGTATCCAATAAGGGAAGATATCGTCTTCCAAGTTCATTGTCCTCTGCAATATCACGGATGAAGTTTATATACTGCATCGCACGGCCAAGCATGGCTGCATAAGGAAAGGAAGCTTCATCCAGATCCATGATCCGTGCCATGAACAGGCCAATCACCTCTGCTGAACCATAGATATAGGTCAGTACATCCTCAAGCGTTTCACAGGTTGATTCACTCAGATCGTGTTCCATGGAATCAAGGAAGGCTTCTGTCCAGGAAGGGTCGAATCTTTTTCGTTTCTGTAGCTCGATAAATGCATCAATGACTTCATCCCCACTGGGTTCCCCACTCGTAAAAGCCTTCATGTAAAGAGAGCGAAAATGATGAAACTGCTGGGGATCCACCGGTTGGTCATCCACCAGGTTATCAGCTACACGAACAAACCCATAGAGCGCATAGACGTCCCTCCGAACTTGCGGAGGGAAGAAGCGGGAGCTGAAGTAATAGGTATTACTTCCGTTTCTAAAGATATGTTCATGTCGGTCAGCTACCATAGGTTTCCTGAATTTCCTTTGCAATCAATTCACTGGCGATAAGCACCATGGGTACCCCTACCCCCGGATGCGTGTATTGCCCAGTGTAATAGAGATTCTTAACGGTCTTGTTCTGGTGACGGGGACGGAAAACGGCAGTCTGCATCAACGTATGACTCAAGCCAAGAGCCGTTCCCTTGTATGCATGATAATCAGAGATGAAGTCCCGATGTGAGTACAACCGCTTTACCAAGAGATCCTTTCGGAGATCTTCTCCTGTCACGTTCTGCACATGATCGGCAATATGCTCGAAGTAGGCATTTCTCTGCTCCTCAGTATCAACAAGTCCTGGGGCAACCGGTACCAGCAAGAACACATTCTCACAACCCTCGGGTGCTGAAGAGGGGTCTGTCTTGCTGATGCAACTGAGGTAGAAACAGGGGTCTTTCGGCCAGTCAGGATTCTTGAAAATTGCATCAAAATGCGTATTCCAGTTCTTCGCAAAATAGAGATTGTGGTGCTCCAATCCTTTCAATTCCCTCCCAATTCCCAGATAGGCAATGAACATCGAGGGGGCAACCACTCGTTTTTCCCAATATTCATCAGAGTATGTGCGATGCTTGTCTTCAAGAAGGTTTGTATCACTGTGGTGATAATCGGCAGAGGAGACAACCACATCTGCCCTGAATGTTCCTTTATTGGTTTCAACACCAACTGCCCGATTTCCTTCAGTCAGCACTTTCAGCACTTCTACACCAGTAATCAGCTCAACCCCCAGTTCCCTGCAGAGTGAGGCAAACCCTTCTGCGGCTCCAGCCATTCCTTTCTGAGGAAAGAATACACCAAGATTAAGATCAACATGCGTCATGATGGAGTAAATTGCAGGAGCTTGCGCTGGATCAGTACCCAGAAACACCATGGCATATTCCAGGATCTGCTTTGCCCGATAATCTTTTACGTAATTCGAAACGAAGGAGTCAAGTTTTCCCAGCACTCCCAACCGCAATCCCTCTGTCATCAGTCGTCTATTGAAGAACTGCCCGATGTGTTTGTAATCACGATAGAGGAAATCCTCCATAGCGACATCATATTTATAGGTAGACTGCTGCATGTAGGCTTTCAGGGCTTTTCCACCACCCTTCTCGAATGACTCAAAAAGTTTTTGGTTCTCATCAAAACGTGGGGTGAGACAGGCCGTTTCCCCACCTTCAAAGAAGACCTTATAATATGGATCAATGGGACTAAGATCGTAGTAGTCTTCCCGCTGTTTACCAAAGAGAGAGAAGTAATGCTCGAACACTTCAGGCATGAGATACCACGACGGTCCCATGTCAAAGGTAAATCCGTCTTTTTCCCAATATCTAGCTCTTCCCCCAAGTTGGGCATTCTTCTCGACCAAGGTCACATTCCAGCCATCACGGGCCAGGAGTGCCGCTGTGCTGAGGCCACCGAAGCCTCCGCCTATGACTACTGCTTTCTTATTCATGGAAAAATCCTATGTGGTTTGATAGAGAAAAGCAAGAAGAAAATATGGTTTAATTATTAAAAAAGAATCAATCTTATTAAGAATAAGTCTGAACCATCACTGTTTGTATCCTGCTTCTCTCTTTTTTCGTAATCTTGTATGCTGGGCGCGAGGAGAATCCCATGATAATTGATCAGATCAACAATCTTCAGCGTTACATTCCCAGCTTATCAGCCCTTCAGACAGTTCACGAAATTCTGGAAAGCGGCAAGCTTCCAAGCATGGAGTATGGCAGCTACACTACTGACAATCCCAAGGTACGCTACAACTTGTTCACCTATACAACTGCAACACCTGAGAATTTGACGTATGAGCTACATAAAAAGGAAGTGGATGTACAGATTCTCCTTTCCGGATTTGAATCGATGGTAATTGCTGATAGATCATCACTAAAAGAGACCATCGGGTATGATGCCAGCAAGGATGCTTCGTTTGCAGAAGGCAAGCAACTGCTCACCTATCATGCAACTCCCTCTACCTTTGCCCTGTTCTTCCCAGGGGAAGGCCATGCATGCAATCTCATTGATGGACATTCCACTACTGTGGTAAAGGTTGTCTTCAAGATTCTTGTTTGAGGAACCTCCTTCTGAAATCCGGCTGTTGGGGAACCGACAGCTTTTTTGCAGCCTAATGCACCTCGATTCCTAGAATTATTTCATTTGCGGTATGAGTGGGAGTTTTTATATTCGAGACAGTTACGACTTCTGCTTATATTTTTCTACTAAACATCTGTATGCTATGATATAGTTATAGAAGCGATGGAAATACATAACAATTACCACAAACCTTAGACGAGTCCAGTATTCCCCGCTCATGCGGGGGTGTTTCTTACGTGATCATCGCGGTCCCGTTCTTCATTTTGTTTTCCCCGCTTCGGCGGGGCTCATTTTCTGGCTTTTCTTTTCCTATGACAAACCTCCCATACCCTGTTATGCTATTGTTATATTACGTACTTTTCGGCATGGAGGTCTTGCATGAGTTTATTACTACCGGACATAGATCCAAGACGTATCAGTCTCGCGCAGAAGATATTCGACCAACAGTTCGAACAAGACCCCAGACTTGAACAGGAGATGGATGATCGACGTAAACGTCTCATGTTCCAGGACATTCTCTACAACTTCGACTTCCTATCAACTGCAGTGCAAATCGGAGATGAGAAACTCTTCACGAACTATGCAGTCTGGCTCTATGAGTTGCTCTGCAACCTGATGAAAGACCTCGACCGTGATCGCGTCAAGGACCAGATGGTCCATCACTACGAAATTCTGAAGACCTTCAGTGACAACCTCTTCGAGGAAGAGACAATGATTGCTTCAGCAAAAACCATCCTTGATGCAGCTATTGATGCAACTGAAGAAGCAATGGACAACTACCAGGTATCTGAAGCCTTTCTCGAAGGTCGCCATCTTCCCATTCGACGAGCATATCTTAACGCACTTCTCAGGAGTGAAACACAGAAGGCAATCCAAATCATTGAAGGTGCAAGAAAGGACGGACTAAGTCTGGAAGAGATCTATGAAGATGTTATTCGTCTCAGCATGCAGGAAGTCGGGGAACTCTGGTACCAGAACAAGATAACCGTGGACAAGGAACATTACGCCACCTCCACCACCCAGATGATTCTTGCTCGCTTCTATCCATACATTTTCAACCAGAGGCCAGTAGACAAGAAAATCCTTACCTGCTGTATCGGCAGCGAGCTTCATGAGATGGGAGGACGAATGGTAGCCGACCTCTTTGAGTATCGAGGGTGGGAAAGCGTCTACCTTGGGGCAGCAGTCCCTATTCCTTCGTTAGTAAGCGCAGTGGCAGAGCATCAACCCGATCTGGTCGCACTCTCGGTCACCATGCCCCAACACCTTCAGACCTGTTATCTAGCGGTAAAGACATTGAAAGAGAAATACCCTTCCCTGCTCGTGGCAGTTGGAGGGAGAGCATTCAAGACCAGTGGAGGCATCTATAAGACATGGCCCATTGATGTGTATACAGACCTTGCAACAGAGTTGGTTATTTGGGCTGATAAGGTTGTTGCAAAAACATGAACCACTCATTCTTCGTCCGCACTGACACAAAGAAAGTAGTGCAAGAAACATACTGGTCGAAACCCATATCATTGGCCATGCCCTTCAAGACCACCTTGGAGTCCCTGTTCAAACAAGATGATAAAGATCGTTTCAACATGATCTTCTCCAATGCATTAGACCATGAGACTGAAGTCTTTTGTGCCCATATACCTATTATCGAGGAACAGGAGCAACTCTGTTTCTTCATTGTCAGTGCAAAAAAATTCGTGTATGTATTGGCATTGGATTATCTTGCTGATCTTCCTTCCTCTATCCAGGAAGCACACAACCAGGTCATCTTTGCCATGATCAAGCAATTTGCTGTGTTGCGCGGTGAACAACTGATGCACGCCTCGGAAGAGGTATACAATCACTTTGAGGAGATCCAGAAACTCAACAATGATTTGGTTAATACGCAACGCCAGCTGCAACGAGCAAACCGAAAACTGGAACAGCTGAACCTGGAGCTCAATAATCGCCTTGTTAAGGATGCATTGACCGGCTTGGTAAGCCGCTATCAGTACCACTCCGAGATGCAAACGGTCATCCAAGAGAATCCCCAGGCTCAAGGGCTCTTTGTCTTCATCGACATCGACAACTTCAAACAAGTCAATGATAATTATGGACATGCCATAGGAGACCAGTACCTGGTTGGATTCTCAGCTCGCCTTGCCAGCCTCTCCTGTACAGGAGTCTCCATCGCCATGCGCATTGCAGGAGATGAGTTCGGTCTCTACCTCCATGGTATGAAATCAACTGATGAAGCAGTCGTACAGCATTTTTATCAAACCTTTACATCCCACGTGACAAAAGATCCTATCCATACCGATGCAGGGGACCTTCCTATCTGTTGCAGTCTTGGCATGGCAATATACAACAAAGACACTACCAATCTATTTGAGTTGATAGAGTATGCCGACTTCGCAATGTACCAGACAAAGCGAGCTGGAAAGAATTCCTACTGCGTGTTTGACAAAAAAACCTATGAAGCAGGAAAAACGAAGGATCAAACATGACTCTTATCTGATTCTTTCAGGTACAGGACTTCTGAAATAGTCTCTCTTGTTGGAATTAAAGAGCTTGAACAAGAGATATTCGTCATCCAGAACACTATGCCCCTGTATACGGAGGATCCTTGTGTAATTACTGATGTCCTCGATTTCGCCGGCGGAAATACCATAAATTACAGGGGTAATGTAATTCAGTTATGTAGTACTGTTCTCCTGTATGATCAGTATAGTGACCTAGCAAGACAGTGATGGCTTTATCCCAAATACTAGCTCACAACTCTTACACAGCTATTGTTTCTCTATACTCTGGGTTATTCCCAATCGCAAAAAAGAACTGATTGAGCTCAAATTGTTCAAACCTTTTTGTTCTGATTCCACAACAGTTCACTTTGCATCTCTTTAAAATTTTACATAGCCATTAGCGAATTTTCAACAATTCTCTATATAAAGATGTTATACTAATAGATATAGATGTTAATACAAAGTAAACAATCTCAAGGAAAAATTGTCCCTGTATTACCGCTCACTCTTTGCTATGCTAAAACAATAGTGCAGGAAGATGGATCTACAACGTTTGGCTTGGATGTTAAAACCCATTGCGTTGTCGTTGGAGAAGTTGCAAAGCAATTAGCAAAATTTGTTCCTGAGCATTGTCATAAAAACCTCTTTCCATCTGGTATTGCTCTCGTTGCTGCTTGCCATGATATTGGAAAGCTCAATCCTATTTTTATGAAAAAGCTATATCAAGCTGTATATGGAGAACATCTTGAAGATTTTCCGGAGATTAACTCTGCTCAAATCGTACTAGAAGAATCGATAGGATATCATGCTGGTGTGAGTCAGGTACAATTCCTACAAGACTATCCAGATATTGCCTATATCATTGGCCGTCATCATGGATCAAATCCCTCTACTTCCTTATTACCGGAAGATTCGATTTTAGGGGGAGTACCTTGGTCTGAATTGCGTAAGAATCTATTTATTGAACTTTATGAGTATTTTCAAGAAACGCTTCCCAAAATTGATTCTATGTATCAAGCATCGGCCATCGCAGGACTGGTGACCGTTGCAGATTGGATAGGCTCTGGTACGGTTTTTCAAAATCTGCAATGCTTATCTTTAGATTCCATTCCACAGCTCGTTGAGAATGCAATCAAGCAAGCAGGATTCATACATCCGAATATCAAGTCCGGACTCTCCTTCTATGACATATTTGGCTTCCATCCTCGCCCAACACAGGAGGCCCTTATTGAAGCTACCAATGGCCCAGGAGTCTACATCTTAGAAGCACTGATGGGGGAAGGAAAAACTGAGGCTGCTCTGTATAGTGCCTACAAGATGATGGAACAGGGGTATGCCTCAGGTATATATTTTGCTCTTCCCACCAGACTGACCTCAGAAAAGATGTATGAGCGGATGAATGAATTCCTATTACATGTTCTAGAATCCCCAGACGCTCAGAGATTACTTCTCCTGCATGGGACAGCTTGGCTTTTCGATACTTCTCTTGGAGTAGAAGGAGAAGTAGGATCTTCTTGGTTTGATTCCTCAAAAAGAAAGATACTGGCACCATTTGCTGTGGGAACACTTGACCAGGCATTATTATCAGTCTTGCATGTAAAGCATGGCTTCGTTCGCAGCTTCGGCCTCGCAGGAAAAGTAGTAATTCTTGATGAAATCCATTCATATGATGCATATACAAGCACCATTCTCCAATATTTGATACGAGAACTTGAAGCATTTGGTTGTACAGTAATCTTACTTAGTGCAACGTTGATAGCATCACGAAAGTGTGAGTTATTAGATTCAACATTGCCAAACTCATCTACAAATGATCCATATCCACAGATACTCGCAAAACACATCACGACCATCTCATCATTATCCCCATCCGGTCCAGAACCTACTAAATGTACCATTGTAAAGACTCCGGAAACGCAGAATGCAATCCAGCAGGCACGAGAGATAGCACTTCAAGGTGGACAAGTACTCTGGATCGAGAACACAGTACAAGAAGCTCAGCAAATATATAAACATTTCGCTTCTTGGGGTGCTGAATCAGAAATACCAGTAGGACTCCTGCATTCTCGTTTTCCAAGTATAAGAAGAAATGCTTTGGAAGCTACATGGGTGAACATCTATGGAAAACAAGGAACAACAACCCGAAAAGACTGTGGCAGGATCCTCATTGGAACACAGGTATTAGAACAATCCCTGGATATTGATGCAGATTTTTTGGTTACTCGTCTAGCCCCAAGCGATATGATTCTCCAAAGGATTGGGCGACTGTGGCGACACAGATTTCATGATCCAATACGCCCAGAAGGTGTTGAAAAACAAGTAACAATCCTTATCCCCAAGGAGATTCAAAGCAATTTCAATCCTAAATATGGCTTTGGACCAAGTGGAAAAGTTTATGATCCATATGTACTTTGGAGAACTTGGCAAGTATGGATGGAAAGAACCTCTGTAGAAATTCCTAGCAATCTCCGAATGATTATGGAAGAAACATACTTTGATAAGCAGGAAACAGGCTCGGTAGCACTTGCAAAACATGAGTTGGCAAAGAATCGAGAAACCCTGAAAAAATATGCCCTAAATGGAATGGCAGTTTCTGGTCAGACACATTCAGAATCCATTGCAACCCGATATTCAGAAACTACAACATGTCCAGTCCTACTGATCAGAGGAACAACCTTCTCTAGCTATTCAAAAATGCAACTTCTCGACGGAAATGTTATTGATTTCACAGCAAAGGATTATATATCAAGAAAAAAAACCTCTCTCCTTTTGATGCAGAATATAATTTCCGTTCCTTCTTACATTGCCCCCAATTCGCAATCAGAAAAAGAACTTCGTTGGATATCCCCATTTCATTACATTGCCGAAGACGAAGCATCTCGCATCAGAATTTCTTTGCTTGAAGCAAGTGGGCAGATTCTTAGTCTTAGCGGTAGAGAGGCAAGTACTGATTATCAGTTATTTTATTCTGATGAATTAGGGTATGAAGCAGTTAAGAAAACTTTATAAGGCAGGAGAATAATGGAGAATAGATTTAATCTGATTGATGAAAAATGGATCCCGATACAAGGCGAGTCGCCTGTATCACTGCTGGATATATTCTCACAGAACTCTCCAGAATCCCTCGGAGGAACCGCAATCCAGAAACTCGCAATGCTGAAATTGTTTCTAGCGATTGCCCAGAGGGCAAAAACCCCTAAGGATGTACATGAATGGAATATGCTAAGACCAGAAGGACTTGGAAAAACCTGTACAGCCTATTTAAACACTCATCATGATCAATTTTATCTGTATGGTGAAAAACCTTTTTTGCAGATGCCCATTCTGGCACAAGCGAAAACAATGAAGGGGGAACCATTACCTATCATGCCTATTGGAAGGAACTATCACCCTGACATTCCTTCGGATAATGATAGTGTCATAAATCAAATTCAAATCAATCGTGTTCCAACAGATGCTGATAAGATTCTATTCATTCTTTCAATCATGAATTACGCATTTGCAGGAAAAAGGACTACTCATATGCTTCCCCTTACTGAAGGGTATCCTACCAAAAAGTTAAGTGCAGCCTCTGGTCCTACCCTAGGCAATTTCTTTGGATACCAGAACAACTGTCTATGGGGAATCAATATTTTAGAAACTGTGTGGTTGAATTTGTTCACGAGGGAAGATTTGATCAAGTTTCCCCAATGGGCGAATGATTCACTCATTCCTCCTTGGGAGGAAATGCCGACAGGAGAAGATGATCATATTGCAAGAAGACTGAAGAACTCATTCATGGGGACGCTCATTGCAATGAGTCGCTTTGTACTTCTTAAAGAAGACGGCATTCTCTATACAGATGGATTACAATATCCCAGCTTCAAGCAAGGATGGAGAGAACCCTTCCTGGCAATAAAAAGTGAAGACAAGGTACAGTATCTTAGCACTTCAAAAAGACCTTGGCGAGATCTTGATTCTCTCCTTGCTCTTAGCTTAACAACAACGACAAACGGCTATGTGTGCCCCCAAATACAGGTATGTTTGCAAAGAGCTAGAAATGCTGTTCCTACCATTGGAATATGGTCTGGTGGTTTGAAAGTCAGGGCGAATGCAGGTGATCAGTCTGTTAAGCAGGATGATGATTTTATTGAATCTCTCGTGTGGCTCGACACATCGGTTCTTGGTGAGCCTTGGTTCATAACACTCGAAAATGAAATGAAATGGCTTGAGTATACAGGATATATATTAAAAAAGAACGTGAAGAACTATTTTACCTCCTTAAAAGAAACAAAAGCTACTATTGATGAAAAAGCAGCAGTTTGTTTCTGGGAATATTGTGAAACACAATTCCCCGAGATTCTAGCCCTATGTTCAGATCCTGAATCTTTACCTAGCAAGAGAGAAGAAATTATTCAGAAAGGCGAGGAAGTCTATTCTCGCTTTTGTGGAAAAGATACTGCAAGACAACTCACAGCTTGGGTAAAACACCACCCAAGATTCTCAGTAAGCGGTAGGAGGGAAAACAATGGAAAATAATAAGGTTGATACCTTTATTAACTGGGTACTCAGTAAAAATAGAGATAAAGGGTTTATCGCGAAACTACGAAAAGCAGATAGCGAGACAACTGAATACCAAGCTTGGGAAATTCTGGCACGTTGGATTGATCTCGATAATCCATGGCAGAGGCGTGCCTTTGGATTAATTGGTGCAAGTATCACAAGAGTAAGAGCACAAAAAGATGGCGATTTGGGACTAGGCTCTGCTCTACGTAGACTCTATCTACAACATGCAAAGGAAAGTGAAATTGAGCGCTCGGCCGAAGCTCTTCGATTGCGCAGAATTCTCTCATGCAGAGACCAACGAGAGTTGGTAGCTGTTCTAAAACCTCTACTTAGGTACCTCGTGAATAATGAAATTGCTATATCACATACTCGTCTATTAAAAGAACTACTCTGGTTTGATCATGAACGAGCCCAAGAGAGGATACGTATCAGATGGGCAAAAGAGTTCTATGCAGTATCTAGCAGTGCTGAGGAGGACTTAAAATGATCGCCTCAATCTTCACGTTGGATACCAAGGCTCTTAGAACTTTAGGTTCTATCGATGACTATACTATTCATCGACTTGTATATGATATCTTCCCTGGGAAAGAACGTACATTTTTATATTATCAGTATCCATATATGATACGCGGAGGAACTCGCATACTACTCCTCTCAAAAGAACAACCAAAAGTCCCTAACCTCGGTACAATTACTTCAAAACAAGTTCCTGCATCATTTCTAGAGAGGGATTACTATGGGTTCAAAGTCCGATTAAACCCAGTAATACGTTCAAGGAATCAGGCTAGAAGCATTATCGGGAAAGAAGAGCTCATCTCTTGGTTCCTCTCAAAGCAAGAACAATGGGGTTTCTATACCGATTCAGCTCGCTTGGAACTTTCTAGTATTGGGGTTACTGAGATCCAAAAAGGGGACAATACGCTCATCTTCAATGAGTGTACGTTCTCTGGAATATTGCATGTTGAAGAGAAAAGTCTTTTCATAAAAAGCTTTACAGAAGGTATTGGAAGAGGAAAAGGGTTCGGATTTGGTCTATTACAGCTACAACCAATAAATGAAATTATATTTTAAAGGAGTCCATACGATGAACAAGTACAAAGGTATTAACGTTGAGTTTCATATTCTTCAGAGCTTTCCGGTAACTTGCCTGAATCGAGATGATGTAAACTCGCCAAAAACTGCGATTATTGGAGGAGAAACACGTGCAAGAGTGAGTAGCCAAGCTTGGAAAAGACAAGTTAGAATGGCGATGCATGATTTTGGGATTACATTGGGTATTCGTACAAAGCACGTAGCAGAACTGGTTCAGAAGGAAGCTTCTGATTTAGGAGCGGAAGAAGAGAAAGCTCGCTCTGCTAGTGAAATCATTGCAAAGGTACTTTCCAAGGATACCCTTCATTTTTTTTCCAAGACTGAAGCTAAAGCTCTCGCTGAATTTGCAGAGACAAAGAACTATGAAATAGACGAGAAGAAAGATGCTAAAGCTATCTTCAAAGCCCATAAAGAAGCATCAATCAACGGGTTTAAAAAACTTGATGGGCTGGATATTGCGTTATTTGGTCGTATGGTTGCTCAAAGTCCTGATTTGAATATTGAAGGATCTTCTGTCTTTTCTCATGCCATTTCCACACACCGAGTAACTAATGAAATTGATTTTTTTACTGCACTGGATGATGTAAAGTCTGTTTCTGATTCTGATAGTGGATCATCTCATATGGGAAGCCTGGAGTTCAATGCAGCTACGTATTATAGATATATTGCACTCGATATTGGACAATTAGTTGAAAACCTCGGAGGAGATGATCACCTTCAAACAGCTCTGGAGGCCTTTACAAAAGCTCTTTATATTGCTGTCCCTATTGCTCGTCAAAAGACGCAAGCGGGGTTTAACCCATGGGATTATGCAAAAGTATATGTAAGGAAAGGACAAAGATTACAGGCTTCTTTTGATGAACCTGTAAAAGCTAAAGGAGAAGGCTATTGCAAACCAAGTATAGAAGCTTTGACAGAGTTTCTTGAGAAGAAAGAAAAACTCTCAGGATCACTATTCGGAAAGCTTGGCGATTTTACTTGGGGCTTAGATGAACAATTCTCGATTGATGATTTGATTGAAGGTGTCGCTGATATAGTAAAGCAGGTATGAGAGGTGGCGTATGCAATATCTAGTAATGTGGTTGGAAGGACCTCTCCAATCCTGGGGTGATCATTCGAAATATGGAAGACGTGATACGCTGACATTCCCTACTAAATCAGCAATATATGGAATGATTCTGGCTGCAATGGGAGCAAAAGGAGACCAGGCAGAATTCCTGGCCAAACTCTCTAGCCTTTCACAACAAATTGAAGCCTATTCCACTCCCAACCCAATCATGGATTTCCATATGGTAGGGAGTGGATATAATGAACATGACGGTTGGGAAAGGCTATGTATTCCAAAGAAACAAGATGGAAGTGCGGCAGTAGGAGGTGGTGCAAAAATGACGTACCGCTACTACCTACAAGATGCCAAATTTGCTGTGATACAGGAAATTACTGATGACTTAGTACCTGTGATTCCCAATGCTCTTTGTACACCGGTCTACAGTCCCTCTCTTGGGAGAAAATCATGCGTACCCTCTGAGTTCATCTACCAAGGGATTTTTAGAACTCAAGAGGAAGCAAAGAAAAGGATTGAGACTATTGCTGTTTCAAAATCGCTTCAACCAATATTTTCTGTAAGTGAGCAAGCAATAAAAAATTCAGATAAGGTCATCTTGCATGATGTACCGCTACGCTTCGGACACTTTAAGAAATATAAGGAGAGGGTCGTATTCATCAAGACTTATGAACGAGAGACATAGACTATTCATAAAAGTAGAACGAAATACACTACCTCAGATTACCGATAAATACCCATTTATTTACTTGGAACGAGGTCGGTTGGAGATTGATGACAGCAGTGTAAAGTGGATTGATTCTGAAGGGAATCTGGTGCGTATACCCGTGGCCATGATTCACACAATCCTTTTAGGTCCAGGGACAAGCATCACACACGAGGCTGTTAAGGTTATGACTTCTGCCAACTGCACTGTGTGCTGGGTAGGAGAAGATAGTCTACTCTTTTATGCAGTAGGCGATACTCCTACTGCAGATACGAGAAATATGCGAAGACAAATGCAGCTAGCCGCAAACCAGAAAAACCGATTGCTCGTGGCAAAAAAAATGTTTTTGCAGCGCTTCCCGAAAGAGGACATTGAAGACAAGACACTCCACGAACTTATGGGGATGGAAGGAAAACGAGTAAAGCAAACATACGAAGAAATGGCACAAAAGTATGATGTCGGATGGAAAGGCAGATCATATATACCTGGGAAATTTGAACTTGGTGATATGACAAACAAGATCATAACTGCAAGTAATGCAGCGCTCTATGCTCTCATAACTTCAGCTGTGCATAGTTTAGGCTACTCACCCCATATTGGATTTGTACATTCGGGTAGTCCTCTTCCCTTTGTATATGATCTTGCTGATCTGTACAAAGAACATCTTTGTATTGATTTAGCATTCAAGCTTACATTCGAGATGGGAGGTATATACAACAGACACCGAGTAGCCGAAGAATTCAGGACCAGGGTGATTGAATGTGAGCTCTTGAAAAAGATTCCTAAGGATATTGAATTTTTGATGAAGGAAAACTGATGGTAGTAGTTATTGCAAATGATATTCCCCCAGCTGTCCGCGGTAGAATGAAACTTTACTTTGTAGAGCCGCGAGCAAATGTTTTTGTCTCTGGAATCAAAGACGCTGTGGCTGATCGAGTTGTTAACTACCTATTCAGCAACTGTCCTACTTCATCAGGGCTTCTAGTGCTTCAAAAGATAAACGTACCACCCTTCTATAAAATATGGGGTCTCGGTGATACCAAGAAAAAGATTGCCTTGATGGACGGTTTGCAACTGATATTTGAAAGAATAGAGCAGGAAAGATAAATCAAGTCCCACCATATCTAGTACCTACAAAGAAACTATGCTACTATATGTCAGTGTATTCCCCGCTCACGCGGGGGTGTTTCCCCCTTTGCATTATATTTCTATATATACAAAGAGTATTCCCCGCTCACGCGGGGGTGTTTCACCGGCTCTGTGGCTGATATCGATAGCTACCAGGTATTCCCCGCTCACGCGGGGGTGTTTCCCGAGTTGAGCTTTACACGGAAAGAAGCTGGTCGTATTCCCCGCTCACGCGGGGGTGTTTCCGGTGTGCCTACAGTGACCGCTACGGAGGTGGTGTATTCCCCG
This sequence comes from uncultured Sphaerochaeta sp., assembly GCF_963676285.1. Taxonomy (NCBI): domain Bacteria; kingdom Pseudomonadati; phylum Spirochaetota; class Spirochaetia; order Spirochaetales; family Sphaerochaetaceae; genus Sphaerochaeta; species uncultured Sphaerochaeta sp. The sequence goes on along the minus strand of NZ_OY781063.1, from coordinate 2,090,093 downwards.
CTCACGCGGGGGTGTTTCCTGCCGTTCCACAGTCAGGGCGATCTACAAGGAGTATTCCCCGCTCACGCGGGGGTGTTTCTTCCTGACGCTGCAGACTGCAGCACAGGCATAAGTATTCCCCGCTCACGCGGGGGTGTTTCCTGATTTACGGTCTCTGGCTCAGTTTGGCCATCGTATTCCCCGCTCACGCGGGGGTGTTTCTCATTGCGCAGGAAATAAGCAGTGATCATATCCGTATTCCCCGCTCACGCGGGGGTGTTTCTCATTAAGGACACGCTAAAAATATTGTTACCGCGTATTCCCCGCTCACGCGGGGGTGTTTCTCCACAGAATCATTCTATGATGTTCATGAGGGTGTATTCCCCGCTCACGCGGGGGTGTTTCCGACTGATTCATACATTCTTGAATCCACAGAATGTATTCCCCGCTCACGCGGGGGTGTTTCCTTGGTTGATGCAACGTTCACCAAATTTGCGGTGTATTCCCCGCTCACGCGGGGGTGTTTCTCTAAGATATTCATAGAACAATGCTGATTTGTCGTATTCCCCGCTCACGCGGGGGTGTTTCTTTTTATACCCTGTACCACCCTTCTGGATGGTGGTATTCCCCGCTCACGCGGGGGTGTTTCCGCTTGCACCATGTGGACCCTATACGCACATCAGTATTCCCCGCTCACGCGGGGGTGTTTCTGTAGGCTTTACAGGAAGCGTGTGTGTCATTGGGTATTCCCCGCTCACGCGGGGGTGTTTCTGGATTGAGCTGATTCAGAACGGTTGTAATTGGGTATTCCCCGCTCACGCGGGGGTGTTTCTCTCATGGACGTGTTTGGAACGGCAACGGTAGCGTATTCCCCGCTCACGCGGGGGTGTTTCTTGATCACTACGCGAAAGAGACCCTTGGGCTGAGTATTCCCCGCTCACGCGGGGGTGTTTCTGGGGTTGATCGGCTCATGGTTTGAAGCGTTCGGTATTCCCCGCTCACGCGGGGGTGTTTCTCATATCCCTCTTGTTCAGTCTCTACGCTATCAGTATTCCCCGCTCACGCGGGGGTGTTTCTATCCCCCTCAAAAATCCTTCTGCCTTTCCAGTGTATTCCCCGCTCACGCGGGGGTGTTTCCCGATCGCAGGGCATATTTTGGAAGATGGAAAGGTATTCCCCGCTCACGCGGGGGTGTTTCCGGGTATGTGACGGTTAAGCAGATCATGGATGAGTATTCCCCGCTCACGCGGGGGTGTTTCCTCGTCATGGCACTTGTGTCACGAGTTGCATATGTATTCCCCGCTCACGCGGGGGTGTTTCGTACAGTCAGACCACTGTGAGACAACTGACTCGGTATTCCCCGCTCACGCGGGGGTGTTTCTCCCCTTGTCACACTGATTAGATTTTTCTGGAGGTATTCCCCGCTCACGCGGGGGTGTTTCTATATCTTGTCTTTATGCGTCTCTTTCCAAGCTGTATTCCCCGCTCACGCGGGGGTGTTTCTACCGGTCTTGGCGTCACCGAAGTATATCTGATGTATTCCCCGCTCACGCGGGGGTGTTTCCACCGAGCTTGGAAGGGAAGGCACATTGCTTACGTATTCCCCGCTCACGCGGGGGTGTTTCCATATGTGGTGTTATCACTTTGGGTATCAAGTAGTATTCCCCGCTCACGCGGGGGTGTTTCCATGTCCATGGTCACGATACCATCACTCAGCTTGTATTCCCCGCTCACGCGGGGGTGTTTCCAAATCGCAACCTATGGACTCTATAAGATGGTAGTATTCCCCGCTCACGCGGGGGTGTTTCCAAATCGCAACCTATGGACTCTATAAGATGGTAGTATTCCCCGCTCACGCGGGGGTGTTTCTACCGCAAGAAAATCAGTGGTCATGATTGAGGTGTATTCCCCGCTCACGCGGGGGTGTTTCCTCTCTTATCAATCCGATACACCAAAAAGCATGGTATTCCCCGCTCACGCGGGGGTGTTTCCTGGCTCAGCAAGGAGCAGAACCGGCCCACTGCGTATTCCCCGCTCACGCGGGGGTGTTTCTTTCTTTTTATCTTCACCCTGATTCTCACTGTAGTATTCCCCGCTCACGCGGGGGTGTTTCTGCATGTTACACTGTTCGTATAATTCAATGGTGGTATTCCCCGCTCACGCGGGGGTGTTTCTTAATGCAGGCGCAAAGGGCTGAAGATCTTGCCGTATTCCCCGCTCACGCGGGGGTGTTTCGAAGAGCGGGACGGAAACCGATGTTGTTGTTCGGTATTCCCCGCTCACGCGGGGGTGTTTCTCGGTTCATGATTGCAAGGCGGTCATGGTCGTAGTATTCCCCGCTCACGCGGGGGTGTTTCTGTTGGTGTGCTCGTTCGTGAGCAGGTAGAAGTGTATTCCCCGCTCACGCGGGGGTGTTTCCCACTTTCATTCACCGCAAAACTGACCGAGAAAGTATTCCCCGCTCACGCGGGGGTGTTTCTGACCTTGTACAGGGAGCGCAGGGTGGTCCCTCGTATTCCCCGCTCACGCGGGGGTGTTTCCAATTCGGGCACATTTTCAGGACAGCTTCATGCGTATTCCCCGCTCACGCGGGGGTGTTTCTTTCATCGTAAAAAGAAAAAGGAATCTTGTCCCGTATTCCCCGCTCACGCGGGGGTGTTTCCCAAGAAATATCATCTGGAAACCTCAACCCGGTGTATTCCCCGCTCACGCGGGGGTGTTTCTCTACCAGCTATATGGTAGTGCCGTATCATACGGTATTCCCCGCTCACGCGGGGGTGTTTCCCAAGAAATATCATCTGGAAACCTCAACCCGGTGTATTCCCCGCTCACGCGGGGGTGTTTCTCTACCAGCTATATGGTAGTGCCGTATCATACGGTATTCCCCGCTCACGCGGGGGTGTTTCTTTATCTCGCATGTACTGCTCCTTCTTACGCGGGTATTCCCCGCTCACGCGGGGGTGTTTCCTTGGTATCTCATTGATGAGTATCGTGGTACTGGTATTCCCCGCTCACGCGGGGGTGTTTCTTATTCCGCTGTCGTTTACGAGAATCCTTCCATGTATTCCCCGCTCACGCGGGGGTGTTTCCATGATCCAGCCATTTGTTACTGACCTCCTGAAGTATTCCCCGCTCACGCGGGGGTGTTTCCAAACCGTTGTCTTGCAAAGCGATGTAGATGCCGTATTCCCCGCTCACGCGGGGGTGTTTCGCCGCCATTTCTTTTTTTCTTGCTTTCTCTTCGGTATTCCCCGCTCACGCGGGGGTGTTTCTTCTTTTGTCGCGCGCTTTGCGATTTCTAAAATGTATTCCCCGCTCACGCGGGGGTGTTTCCTGTGGAACGGATTGCTGTACCGCACAAGGAGAGTATTCCCCGCTCACGCGGGGGTGTTTTCTCAGATGCTACCGAGGTGAGGGGACACTCAGAGTATTCCCCGCTCACGCGGGGGTGTTTTCGTCCTAAAGCTTCTTCTTGTTGATAAGGACAAGCCTAAACTGGATGATCCTCTCGATCACATCAAGGGGCAATGCAGAACCTAAAGGGAACTGGATTGCCCCTTTACTTGTATGATAGGGAGCCAATGCTTCCTGGAACTCTTCAATCGCTTCAGGAAGCGGATAGAGGCCAATATGTTTCTTGAAAGCTGCCATATGGATGATATCCCCACCACCAGGCAAGCTGAAGGTAGGCATCCTCCACTTGATGGACTCCACGACCTCAGGAACCACCTCATGGACCAGAGTACGTATCTGGTCCAAGGGTATTCTTTTCTCTTTCTCAAGCTCTGCAATATAGGCATCTACTTCCTGTGCATACATGACTTTTCCTCTACTCCCACCGTTGCAAAATAGCATCCAGCTCAGAGAGCTCTTCTGAGGAGAATGTAGACGGCTTGTCCAATGCCCTCAGGTTCTGGAGCAACTGTGCCTTGCTGCTGGCACCAATGAGTACACTGGTGATGCGATCATCCTTGAGCAACCAACTGATAGCCAGCTCAGAAAGACTCTGCCCGCGACGTTTGGCTACCTCATTGAGTTCACCAAGCAGGGCAACTCTCTCTTTGGTGATTGAATCAGCCTTCAGGAATCGATTTTCACTTGCCCGTGAGCCCTTTGGAATGTTTCCATCAAGATAGCGTGAAGTCAACAATCCTTGTGCAAGGGGAGAGAAACAGATGGTTCCTGCCTGGTTACCCATGGCATCAAGCAAATCATTCTCTTCCACCCAGCGGTCCAGCATCGAGTACCGTACCTGGTTCAATACACAGGGAGTTCCCATCTCCTTCAAAAGGTTGATAGCCTTCACTGCTTCTTCTGCACGGTAGTTGCTGATTCCCACATAGAGGGCTTTTCCCTGATGAACCAGATGGGCAAGCGCCCCCATGGTCTCCTCAAGAGGGGTGTTGGGGTCAGGGCGATGGTGGTAGAAAATATCCACATACTCAAGCCCCATTCTCTTCAGGGACTGGTCACAACTGCTGATCAGGTACTTGCGGCTACCCCATTCACCATATGGCCCTGGCCACATATAGTAGCCAGCCTTGCTGGAAATGATCAGCTCATCCCGGTAAGGAGCGAGGTCGTGTTTCAGAATGTAGCCAAACCTCTCTTCTGCGCTGCCAGCGGGAGGGCCGTAGTTGTTCGCCAAATCGAAATGGGTAATACCATGGTCAAATGCAGTAGTAAGAATACTCCTACATACCCCTCCATCAGCTTCTGAGCCAAAGTTGTGCCATAGACCGAGGGAGAGCTCAGGAAGGCGGAGTCCGCTCTTACCTGCATACCGATAACGCATGGAATCATATCTAGTTTCATTAGCTGTATACATCATGAATCTACTATAGCGCACAAGTTGGTGTGGTCAAAGCCTTTTTGCCTGTGGTATAGTCAGCACATGCAAATCCTTATAGACACCTTTACAAAACTGGTCTCTTTCGACTCGGTCTCCTATGAGGAAGACCAAATCGCACTTCTCCTGGAAACAGCACTGCTTCAGGCAGGACTCCATACAGAATACGATGAGGGAGAAAATTTGTATGGATTCCTTCCCGGAGAAGGAAAAACCATTCTACTCAATGCCCATATGGATACTGTCAGCCTAGCCCGAGGAGCAAAGGTTGTCGAAGATGGTGATATACTAAGGAGTGACGGAACCACTGCTCTTGGTGCTGATGACAAGGCAGCCATCGCGGCCATCCTGGTCGCTCTCAATACCATAAAACAGCAAAAGATTGAGCATCCAAATATCGTGGTACTCTTCACCAGAAGTGAAGAACAAGGCTTGGTAGGAGCACAGAGTATTGATGTAAGTAAGCTCTCTGCCGTTTCTCATGGATTCACGTTCGATGCCTCTGGCCCTGTGGGAGGAGCGATCAGCGCTGCCCCATCACAGGACAAGATAGAAGCAGTATTCCATGGAAAGGGGGCTCATGCCGGATTCAAGCCAGAGACGGGTATCAGTGCCATCCAGATGGCAAGCCAAGCTGTCAGCTCAATGAGCCTGCTTCGCATCGACGAAGAGACCACCGCAAATGTGGGGTCATTCATTGCTCCGGGAGCCAAGAACATTGTATGTGACAAGGCAACCCTGGTCTTTGAGGCAAGAAGCCTTAATCCAAACAAACTGGCAGTACAATCGACAAGCATGATCGATGCAATGAGAAGTGCGGCCAAGGATCATGGTGGAAGCGTCGATATTACCCATGAACATCAGTATGAGGCATACCACCATAGGGAAGATGCAACAGTACTGAAGCACTTCAAGGAGGCATGTGGGAGCTTGGGCTTGCCTGTAAGTCTTGCCCCGACACTCGGGGGAAGTGATGCAAATGTCTTGAACAAGCTAGGTATAGAGACCCTTGTCTGTACCTCTGGTTATGAAGAACCTCATACAAAGAGTGAATACATACCCAAGAAGGAACTGGAAAACCTGTTTTCCTTGGTATTGGAGTTGATTACATTATGAAACACATTGCAATGCTTGGTTGTGGGGCAGTTGGAGCCCTCTATGGCCTACGATTACATAATCTGCTAGGTGATGAGCACCTCTGCTTCATCGTTGATGAGAACAGAAAGAATAGATACACACAGAAAGGTATATATCTCAATGAACAGAGAGCTCCCTTTCGATACTGTACCCCAGAAGAGGCTCCAGTGGTCGATCTTGTCATCCTTGCCACCAAGAACCATCACCTTGCGGATGCTATTTCCATGCTGAAACCTGTTGTTGGACCAGATACAGCCATTCTTTCCCTGCTCAATGGAATTGAAAGCGAACGGGAACTCTCAAAGGCTTTTGGGATAGAGAAAGTACTTTATGGTTTTGCTGTAGGACTGAATTCCACACACGTTGGTAATCATATCACCTATACCAAGGAAGGCAGGATTGTCTTTGGCGAGAAGAGCAATGAAAATACAGAACGAATCAAGGAGATCTCAGCCCTGTTTGACCGTGCAGGTGTTTCCTATGTAGTTCCTGAGAACATTGAGCGTGAGCTCTGGAACAAGTTCATGCTCAACACAGCGTACAACACAATAAGCGGACTGCTCTCTGCAACCTATGGAGACCTGGATCAAGAGCCGGTATGGAACCTTGCGCAGAAAGTATGCAAGGAAGTACAGAACGTTGCAAAGGCTGATGGAGTCCTCCTCCCTGATTCCCTCATTGAGGAGAATCATCGTATCGTGACCTCACTTGGTTTTGCAGGAAAAACCTCCATGTGCCAAGACATGGAGGCTGGAAGAAGAACAGAAAATAAGTGGTTCAGTGGGACAGTGATCAAGCTGGGAAAGATCCATGGGATCCCTACCCCCACCTGTGAAGTTCTCTCAGCCTTGGTTGAAGCAAGAGAGAATATAAGCCTTAGGCTCGGCCAAGCTCGATAAGCGCTTCCTGTTTAGCTTTCTTCAGTGTCTCTACCAACTCATTGAGCTTCCTGGGTGCGCACTTTCCACAGTAGATATGAAAGTCGATGTCAGAGGCTGGTACGTTCTTTGCCATCTGGAGCAAGAGAGGTTTTTCCAGGATTCTTACTGCAGGGACATTATATTTTCTTGCAAGACCATCGCGAGCAAGGAAGAAGTGCTTAAGAAAAACCTTCTCATCTTTTGACAGGTACTTCCAGGAAGAGAATTTGGTCCAGCCTGGTTTGTCAGGCCCTTTGCTCTTACCCACCACCTGCATTTGTTCAGCCACCTTTGCCTGCAGACCCTTCTCAGCTATTGCCGTAATCAATAGATCTTTCAAAGCAAACAGGTGTTCTACATCACTTAATGCATATTGGATCTGCTCTGGTTTCAAGGGACGCTTAAGCCAATTGGTCATCTGGTTTTTTTTCTTGTTCGACAGCGGCTGTTTGGGGATTTCAGGAAGATACCGTTCTACCAGTCCACTGAGATTTCCCATATATCCCAGGGCCATGGCAGGAACCCTGATGTCATACACACCTTCCATGATAATTCCATACTGCTTTCTTACCAGAGCGGAATCACTGGCACAGTCGAACATCACTTTCTCAAGTGAGGTATCTTCTAAAAACTCCTTCAAGGATTCCTTGGAGAGGTTGAAGGGATCTACCAAATAATACGATTTCCCATCAAAAAGTTGGATAAGACAAAGATGCTCCCCATAGATGTGGAGATTGAACTCCCCTTCAAAATCCATGGCAACCGATACAATGCCACGATCTCTCCAAGAGGTACGTAGCTCCGCTAAGGCAGAATCAGAATCAACGATGGTATAATTAAGCATAGAGTGAAAGCATACCAAATACCGAGAGAATAGAGAACCTATTCATACCGTTCACAGCGAAAATGTTTGACAGATGTATAATTACTTTACTTGTTACTCGCAAAAGTATATTTATATTCTATTAAGTAATATTAAATGCATATATCTTCCATCTTTATGCAATTTTATTTCCCTTTTGTGTTTTTATTTTGTACTTATAACGATATATAATTGATTTTTTTGAAATTCTTTCGATATTTTTAAGAAACCCCTTAACACGATAAAATAATATCGATATCTTATAGGCAAACAGATTCACCTAAGGAGTCATCAATTATGAGCGTTATGAGTTTTTCCATTCCCAGAACCATCTACTATGGAGAAGGTTCCCTCGATAAACTTGCCCAGCTTCAGGGCAAGAGAGCAGCTATCGTGACAGGCGGCAGTTCAATGAAGCGTTTTGGCTTCCTAGATCAGGCCGAAGCCCTCCTGAAAAAAGCAGGTATCGATTCCATACTGATTGACGGTGTTGAACCGAACCCATCCGTGGAAACGGTACAAAAAGGCGCCAAGGCAATGCTTGAATTCACCCCTGATTGGATCGTAGCGATCGGAGGCGGATCAGCGCTTGATGCAGCCAAGGTCATGTGGTGCTTCTATGAACACCCTGAGCTTGCCTTCGAGGATATCATCCAACCGGGAAGTATGCCCTCCCTTCGCAACAAGGCGAAATTCATTGCAATCCCCTCAACCAGTGGAACAGCAAGTGAGATCACCGCATTCTCGGTTATCACCGACACAAAGAAGCACATCAAGTATCCCATCGTTGCTGCTGACATGGTGCCGGATATTGCCATCCTCGACCCATCACTGCCCATGACAATGCCGAAGCACATCACAGCCAATACCGGTATGGATGTCATGTGCCATGCAGCGGAGGCAGTAGTCTCTACTGCAGCAACCGCATTTACCGATCCTTATGCCATCCAGGCTATCAAGATGGTCCTAGAATATCTTCCTGTTGCTTACCACGAGCCGAAGAACCTGGAAGCCAGAGAAGCAATGCACGAGGCATCAGCCTTGGCAGGCATGGCATTTACCAATGCATCCCTTGGATTGGTTCACTCCATGGCTCACAAGATTGGTGGAGAATTTGGGGTAACCCATGGATTGGCAAACGCAATTCTCCTCCCCTACGTAATTGCCTACAACCGAAAATTTACTGACAAGTACGCATATGCAGAGAAGATTCTCGGTGTTGCCGACCTTGCACAAGCCATCAAGGAGATGAACCAGAAGATGGATATCCCTTCCTGCTTCAAGGATTGCAGTGAGGTTGATTTCAACGAGGAGAAGTTCAAGGAAGTCTTGCAGAGAATGAGCCAAAATGCGTTTGAAGATCCCTGCACCTTGACCAATCCCGGTACTCCTACTGCCGCTGATGTACAGATGCTGTATGAAGCTGCCTATTATGGAACAGAAGTGAAATAAGACGTTCTTTGTAGTACATACACTGAGAGCCACCGCAAGGTGGCTCTCTCCTTATTCACGTACATGATGTACTTGCTTATGCAATTTCCTTTGGAAGGAAGATGTTGAGCAGGATACCGATCAGGGTAGCCAGCGCAACTCCAGCCAGGGTGAACTCCAGGTTCTCTCCCATGGCAAAAGAAAGCATGCCGCCACCAATTCCGATTACCAGTATCACACTGCTGATCGTCAGATTGCGCTTGTCCTCGTAGTTGACCCCGGCATCAACCAAGGTACGAAGACCACTGGAAGCAATGGTACCGAAGAGCAACATGGAGATACCGCCAAGTACTGGGTTGGGGATCGTCTGGATCAAGGCACCAAACTTCGGGAAGAACGAAAGGAAAATTGCCACAACAGCTGCACCCCCGGTCACATACACACTGTACACACGAGTAAGTGCGAGTACCCCGATATTCTCTCCATAGGTAGTGTTTGGAGGGCCACCCCACAAGGATGCCCAGAGCGTTGCTATACCATCACCGGCGATGGTCCTGTGCAAACCTGGATCCTTGTAGAAATCCCTTCCTACCACCTTGCTGATCGTAAGTGTATCGCCAAGGTGTTCACAGATGGTTGCAAGGGAGACCATGATAAAGGTGATGGCTGCAACAATATTGAACTTTGGCAAGGTGAAGGTGGGAAGACCGAACCAAGCAGCTTCCTTGACTGCTGCAAAATCGATCAGGGCATACTGGGGGAAGATGAGGCCAATGGCCAGGGCAAAGAAGTAACCACCAAACAACCCGATCAGAATAGGAATGATACTGAAGAACCCCTTGCCAAATATATTCGCAATAATGGTCAAGGAGAGAGTAACGGTAGCGATCAACAAGAAATAGAGACTGTACTCACCGCTCCCGTCGTACATTGCCATACCCATGGCAGTAGGTGCCAAGTTCAGACCGATAACCACAATGACTGATCCGATGACTACTGGGGGGAGGGCCTTATTCAGCCAGTTGTGTCCACTTTTCTTGATGATGTAAGCCACCAGCATATAAAAAAGGCCGGAAACCACTGCTCCACCCATTGCATACGGAACCCCATAGGCACTGCTTATTGCAACCAGGGCCGGGATGAATGCAAACGAGGAACCAAGGAACGCTGGGACCTTTGCTCCGGTGATCAGGATGTAGATCAGTGTACCGGTACCTGCGGTAAAGAGGGCAGTACTCGGACTAAGACCGGTAAGGATCGGGACGAGAATGGTCGCACCGAACATTGCGAAGACATGCTGGACACTCAGGGGAATCCATTGTCCCATCGGTGGCTTGTCGGCCGGACCATACTTCATGGCGTTGGATGGTTGATTTGCCATCAGAAAGCTCCTTGAGTCTGCACATAAAACACACTGTGGGTGCTGCTTACAGACAGAGGGGATGATGACTTGCAGGAAGTCTCTCCATCCTATCGAGAAAACGGAAGGTTTGGGAAGTGTAAATCTGTATGAATATGCAAAATATCTTGGAAATCAGCACCGAAGTGCAACATTATGCCTTATCTCCTGAACAAGGGAAGCAATGCACCGTATATGAACAGCAGTGGGGATGCAAGCAATACAGCAAATATCCCTGCCACCAAGAGCAAGGGGTTGGAGAGCATACGGTCATACCAAACAGGCAATTCAGCACGTGTATTTCTTTCTCGTTTCATAGGTCATCCTCTCTTTCTGGGAACAGGATACCCTACACTATGTGACATCTGTTGTCACACTACAATTTTTCTGCAGTTTCCCACATCTGTGTAACAGACTGCTTGTAGCGAAGAACAAACTCCTCGGGCGCTATAGGACGTGCATCGGGTCCATAGGAGAGGAGTGTCGAGAGGATCTCCTGAAGGTTGGATACAGGAAGGATGACCTCTAGTGCTTCTCTACCCTCCTCAGTTACCAGTCGTTGCTTCTGCTGTGGATGCCAACTCTGGGTGTTCAGTGTATGGATGGCCCATCCATATACGCGGAAAGTCACATAGGTAACCTCATTGCCCATAAATATCCCATATCCGGAATTGATGAAAGAATCCAACTCTGCATCTGAGAATCGAATCTTCATACGGTCACCTTCAATCTGGGCAAGCTGCTCTACCCTGGAGAGATGAAAGGTCCTGAGTTGCTTGTGCTGCATGTCAAAGGCAAGCAAGTACCACCTTCCACTATAGTTGACCAACCTGAGGGGCTCGATATGCCTATGAGAATGCACACCCAAAGCATTCCTGTAGTGCATACTCATTCGCTCCTCACTCTTCATGGCTGAGCAAATCTTGTTGAAAATCTCATAGTCAGGCCAGTCCTGTACTGGAGTAATGAAGATGATCTTATCGCTCAGGGATCGGTAGTGCTTCTCGACTCCGCTATCAATGCCTTCACTGATCATCTCTGTAAGATCAGACATGATGCCTTGGGATTGCGCCAGACTCTTCACGATGGCGTTGAGCACCAACATTCGCTCATTCGAGTTGGAGAATAGGGTAAAGGGAGTCTGGTAATGGTACCAGTTCCTTGAACGATCATAGGTAATGGGAGCTCCAAGATGCTCACGCAAGTAGGTGATGTCCCTTAACACTTGCCTCCGTGAGATGGAGAACTCTTGTTCAATGAGGGATGTCTTCACGCCCCCATTCTCCTCAATACTCCGGTTGATGAATACGATTCGTTCGAGCTGGCTCATGTGGTCAGTATACATCAAAAGGCTCTTCCCAGGGGAAGAGCCAATTTGAAACAATGCTATATCTTCTGCTTACTTGGCAGCTTTCAATTTTGCCTCGAGTTGGTCGAGGAAAGAGGAAAGTTCCTTTGGCAGATGATCACCAAACTTCGGGTAGTGATTGGTGCGGACGTCTTCGACTTCCCTGAGCCAACCATCTACATCGACTGAGAGAAGCTCTCTCATATCTTCTTCGCTTACGCCTTCAGGAAGGTCGATTGCATCAGCTGTAGGCATGGTACCGATTGCGGTATCAACAGACTTTGCAGTCCCGTCACAAGCCTCGAAGACCCACTTCAGGACGCGGCTGTTTTCACCAAAACCGGGCCAGAGCCACTTGCCGTCTTCAGTCTTTCGGAACCAGTTGACGTAGAAGATCTTGGGAAGCTTGCTCTCGTCCTGTGCAGCCTTACCAACGTTGATCCAGTGCTGGAAGTAATCTCCCATATTGTATCCACAGAAGGGAAGCATGGCAAACGGATCACGGCGGATGGTACCGACCTTGAGGTCGAGGGCTGCTGCGGTGATCTCAGACCCAACGATGGAGCCGAGGAATACACCGTGGTTCCAGTCGTAGCTCTGGTGCACGAGAGGGACGGTATGAGCTCTTCTTCCACCAAAGAGGATTGCACTGATGGGCACACCCTTCGGGTCTTCCCATTCACTTGCAATACTGGGGCACTGGGCTGCAGGAGCGGTAAAGCGGGCATTGGGATGTGCAGCAGTCTTCTGCTCCTTGTTTCCCTTGTCCTGGATCCACTCATTGCCATGCCAGTCGATCAACTTACCAGGGGCATCGTAGCCAATACCTTCCCACCAAACATCGTTGTCCTCTGTGAGGGCACAGTTGGTGAAGATACTGTTCTTGGATGCACTGACCATTGCGTTATAGTTGGAATCATTGGAAGTTCCTGGAGCAACACCGAAGAATCCAGCCTCTGGATTGATCGCATACAGCTGTCCATCGGAACCATACTTCATCCAAGCGATGTCATCACCAACAGTCTCTACCTTCCAACCTGGGATGGTCGGAACAAGCATTGCTAGGTTGGTCTTTCCACATGCGGAGGGGAATGCACCTGCGACAAACTTGCTCTTGCCTTCAGGACTGGTTATCTTGAGGATGAGCATATGCTCTGCAAGCCAACCTTCGTCATGAGCCAGGACTGAGGCAATGCGCAGTGCAAGGCACTTCTTGCCAAGCAGCGCGTTTCCGCCGTAACCTGAGCCAAAGGACCAGATTTCACGGGTTTCTGGGAAGTGGGAGATGTACTTCTTCTCAATGGGAGCACAAGGCCACTGGCCATTGTCACTCTCACCTTCTGCAAGCGGTTTGCCTACAGAGTGGTAGCAAGGCACATACTCACCATCGGTTCCAAGCACCTCAAGGACCTTTTCACCAACACGGGTCATGATCATCATATTGATGACAACATAGGCACTGTCAGTAAGCTCAACACCAATCTTAGCAATCGGGGAGCCAACAGGACCCATTGAGAAAGGAATAACATAGAGGGTGCGTCCCTTCATGCAACCGCGGTAAAGACCGGTCATGGTCTCTTTCAAGGCAACTGGGTCAATCCAGTTGTTGGTCGGCCCTGCTGCTTCCTTATTCTGTGCTGCGATGTAGGTTCTGTTCTCAACGCGAGCAACATCAGAAGGGTCTGAGTTGTAAGCAATACTACCAGGCTTCTTCTCAGGATTCAGGGGTACGCAATAGCCACCAGCAATCTGCTGTGCAACCAATTCGTCGTACTGGGCGGCACTACCATCGGCAATGACGATTTCTTCAGGGGTCGTGAGTTCTGCAAAATCCAGAATCCACTGCTTGAGCCCAGAATGCGTAAGATCTGCGACGTTCATGGACTACTCCTTCATAATAGGGATGCACAATTCACTACAATCAGAGGAAATGTGTTCACCCTATATTACTGATTTTCCAATCTTTAGCAATATAATGGGCTATGTTTTTTGTAATATTTTCCCATTTTTTTAGAACATAGTACCGTGAAAGCGTGAATTGAAGCTTAGGTAGAGCTCAGGAGGAACGTCCTCTGGAATATCAAGCAGGTAATCGGAGATCTTCCGGATCCGTTCCTTCAAGCTGTCCTTCTTGTTCGCCTGTGCCTCTTTCAATGCTTCCAGACTTTCCAATATGATCTGCTGGCTATTTCTCACCTCCTGGATTGCCATCTTGAATCGCTGACTCAGATCAAGAATGATCTGCTTTGTTGCTTCAGGGTGTGATGCAATAAAAGCAGGAAAACTCTCCTGCGAAATCTCGACCAGCTGGCAATCACTGAGGGCTACAGCTGTGGCATTGCGTGGCTCCTGCTCAAACAATCCCATTTCTCCCAAGCTGGAATTGGGCTTGGATATCTCGAAGAGCTGAAATTGCTGGGGTGTATGGTAGTTTAGGTACAACCCGACAGTACCACTTTTCAGAAGAAACATGGTGGAACAGGACGAACCCTGTTCATAGATGATGGTTCCCCTCTGAACTTCAAATACCGGGTGTTTGTCATCGTGTGTATCACTCATGGGCGACCTCCTCTCCTACCAACAAGTATACTATTACCTATGACAACAGTACAAGGGAAGCTTGCAACCTGCAATTTCTGTGATAGACTTTCTGCTATGGAAACAAAAGGGGTGCCAAAGAAGGAAAAGTTTGCCTATGGGTTCGGCTGCTTTGGCCAGAACATGCTCTACAATCTTATGGCAAACTTTCTGCTGTTCTTTTATACAGACATATTTGGCCTCCTACCTGCTGCAGCAGGGATGATCCTTCTTCTTGCCCGGATGTGGGACGCAGTAAACGATCCTCTGATGGGGATGATCGCTGACCGTACACGCTCCCGCTGGGGGAAATTCCGCCCCTACCTCTTATTCACCCCGATCCTCTTCGTACCCTTTGCGGTGGCAGCCTTCAGCACCCCTGACCTCTCCCCAGGAGGAAAAGTCGTATGGGCAGCATTCACATATATCAGCTTCGGCATGATTTACACGGCCAGTGATGTTCCCTTTTGGGCAATGAGCAGCACCATAAGCGAGGATACCAAGGAAAGAAGCAGCATAGTTGTCTACCCACGTTTCATGGCGACCGTTGCCATTGCCTTGGCAACCTTGGCAACACAGCCATTGATCCTTCTCTTCTCAGTGGAAGGGGAACCGGAGCGGGGCTATCAGATGACAAGCCTGACATATGCGCTGCTGACCGTCATATGCTTTCTCATCGCCTTCCTGTTTGTGAAGGAGCGGGTTTATGCCGACGGGCAGGAAAAACCCAGATTTTCCGAAATCCCCAAGGTTTTTCTGGACAACAAGCCACTGTTGCTTGTTATTCTGAGTGGACTGTTCACCGGTATCGCGCAGACAGGAAAGCTCTCTATGTTAATCTACTACGCAAAATACAACCTCCAGAATGAATTGCTCTATACCCTGCTTGCTGGAATTAACATCCCCTTCATCCTGATAGGGATTGCAACCGTTCCCTACCTGACCAATAAAGTTGGAAAAAAGCGTGCGTGTATTATCTACTATGCCATCTTTGCTGCAGGAAGCCTGGGATTCTTCCTTACCGGCTGGAACAACTTCTTGGTACTGTTGTTCTTCAACTGTATCAGTTCAATCGGGATGGCAAGCCCACAGGTAATCCAGACTGCCATGATTGCTGACACCATCGAATATGGTGAGCTGAAAAGTGGGAAACGCAATGAAGGCACAATCTTCAGCAGTCAGACATTCCTAGCAAAGCTTACAGCAGCTGTCACTTCGATCATCATTGCCTCCACCCTCTCCTTGGTTGGATATATTCCCAATATGGCGCAGAGCAGTTCAACCCTTTGGGGAATCCATAGCCTTACCACCCTACTCCCATTTCTTGCCAGCATATTCGGTATTATCCCAATCCTCTTCTACCCGCTGAGTGAGGAGAAGCATCACCAGATTGTCGAAGAGCTCCACCGGCGTCGAATGGCTTCAGATTGACAGAGAAGGGGCACACCACTACCCTTAGGAACATGACAGAACTCGCACTTCCCGCAGGATCCCTGCAATCAGCACTGACTGCCTTCAAAGAAGGGGCAGATGCTGTATATCTCGGGCTGAAAAGTTTTTCCGCTCGTGCAAACGCCACCAATTTTACCTTCGAGGACTTGGCAAAGCTTCGCCAAGTTGCGCTTACTGAAGGGAAAAAAATCTATGTTACCGTAAATACCCTCATCGAAGAATCAGAGTTGGATGAGGCATACAAGACACTCAAGCATATCGACTTCATCGGCTGTGACGGCATCATCGTCCAGGACCTAGGATTGATCAACCTTGTGAAAACCTATGCCCCTAGCCTCTCTCTTCACGCAAGTACCCAGCTGGCTGTACATACCATCGCCGGAGTGCAAGAACTGGTTCGCCTTGGATTCGAACGAGTGGTGCTTGCAAGGGAACTGACGTTCCAGGAGGTCAAGCGAATTCGTGAAGCGTGTAAGGATGTGGAACTGAAGGTGTTCATCCATGGCGCCCTCTGCTACAGCTTCTCAGGACTCTGCACGGCCAGTGAACAACTATGTGGCAGAAGTGCAAACAGGGGCAGCTGTGCCCAGATATGCAGGAACTACTTCACTGTTGAACAGGACAGTGCCGTGGCGAGTGCCCTTTCCCCAATCCCAAAAGGGGTCAAGGATGGTTGGTTCTTCTCCATGAGCGACATGAAAGCCGGCCCTGTTGCAAATGAACTGGAAGAGTTGGGTATTGAAAGCCTGAAGGTGGAAGGGAGGATGAAAAGCCCTGCCTATACCGGTTTGGCAGCACGCTACTACCGGGCGGTTCTTGATGGGGATGATAGCGCAGAAGAGCTGGAAGAGGCTCTCTCAGTGGTCTTCTCCCGTCGACAAACCTCTGGTTGGTTGGCCTCCTATGGACGAGAGAAACAAGACTTCACCATCAGGAGAGCCCCTACCCTTGGAAGTACAAGCTACCCAGGTCATCGTGGTATCAAGGCTGCAAGGATCACACTGGTTAAGAGTGATTCAGTCATGGTTACCCTGCTCACCGATGTAGCACTCCGAGATGGATTGATGTACTTCATCAGAAGCCAGAGGCAACCGATCGATACCATCAAATTTGGTATCAACTCCCTGATAGACCAAAGAGGCAGGAGTATTACTGAAGCCTATGAAGGCGAGTCGGTGGCAATACCACTACCAGCCAATGCTCCCCGTCCACACACCGGTGAATTCTTTTACCTGATCAGCAGACATGACCAGAATCCTGCCCTGCTCAGTGAGGCACTTCCTCTCAGCAAGCATCCACTAGACATGACATTTACCCTGAAAGAGGGGTTATTGTCGATCAAATGCCAATTTGGTGAAGCGACATACGAAATACCCACGAGCGAGGCTCGCAAACCCCAAGAGACTGAGGCCAATATTGTTTCCATCTTCAGCCAAAGTGATACCTCTTTCCTCACCCTTGGCTCCATCAACCTCGTGAATAAAACACAGCTCTCACTTGAGCAGATATTCCTACCTCTCTCAGTCCTGAAGACGATCAGGCGTGACTGGTATGATCTTCTTGACCGGACGCTGGCCCAGGAGCTTACCAGGAGTCTAATTCGTAGGCCCATTGCCGAGAAACTGGAAATGAGCACACTGCCTCCACGTTCCCTGCTACTTACTGAACAGAAAATCCCTTACCTCGAATTGAAGACTCTCGCACATGCACAGCAGCCACTTGCTTCCTTGCTCTTCAACCATGAGGATCACTATTACCTACCCTTAAGTCCGATTATGTTCGATGAGGATGCATTCTTCGCTGATTTGGACAAGGTTGTTGCCAGGATGAAGGAAGAGAATCTTTTGGATTCAGTCTCCTTTGGATTGAACAACTTGGGTCAGATTGCATATTTCAGGGATCATCAATTGCCTTGTTTCTTTGATATCTACCTATACCTGGCAAACAGCGAGGCGGCAAACCTAGCCCTTACGTTTGGATTGAAAATGGAGGGTGGTTATCTCTGGATGGAAAGAAAAGAGACAGATACAGAGTACTGGCCATTCATTCCCACTGTAGTGGATGATGCATTCAGCCCGCCGTTGTTCATCAGCCGATCATGTTTTCGCCATGACTCACTACGATTAAGCTGCGAGGGATGTCCTTATAGGGGATCATGGTATGTGAAGGGTGACAACCAACGGTATCGGGTTATCGTAGAGGATTGCATCACTACCGTTGTGAACGCTTAGCATTCGTTTTCCATTGCCATCTGGAAAGGGGAGAAAAGAGGAAAGGCAAGCTTGCCTTGTCTGTCCATCTCTTTCAACTCATCGTAGGAAACCCAACGGTAGGCAGTAGTCTCTCCTTTCTGCAGTTGAATGGAATCGGGGTCAAGCATTTTTCTCACCAGAAAGATATCGACAAATGAAGCTACTTTGAGCACGGTCCCCAAGCAGGTGATTTCTTCAGGGGAAGCTTCAATGCCGGTCTCTTCCCTCAACTCCCTCAGTGCAGCATCCAAACTGGTCTCCCCTCTCATTACCGATCCTGCGGTATTCTCCCAATGCCCGGGGAACAGTTCCTTCTCTTCAGAACGGAGGGTGATGAGTATTTTCCCATCCTGATTCACCGTCCACACTGAAACCACAACATGATACTCACCCTCACCTAGGGGGAGGCCTCTCTGGTGAATTCTTCCCAGTGGCTTTCTCGCATGGTCATAGAGATCCCAATATTCCCTCATGTTGGCTCCTTACTCTGCATAGTAGAAATTCTTCATGGTTTCCGCAAGTAAAGCAAACAAACAGGGCTCCCTATTCTCAACTGAGAACGGGAGCCCTTGGAGTGCATGATGGGCTGTTTAAATAAGGCCGAACTTCTTCACAAAGGCTTCAGCATTCTGGATTGAACCACCAGCTGCGCCCTTTACGATGTTGTTGACCATCAAGAGGAATCCAATCTTTCCATTCTTCTTCTTCAAGCGGCCGGTGTACACCACCATTCCACTGGGATTTCCCCAGAAGGCATACTTGGGCTGTGGGAAGGTGGGATCCGAACCATATTCAACAGGCTGTGCTGCGGTGGAAGGAAGGTCTGGTACATTCTTGAAATCTGCCCAATCCTTGACAATGTCCTCAACCTCAACATCCTGCTCCAGATCCAACCAGACAGCTTCAAGGTGTCCAAACATGACCGGTACTCGAACGGTGAAACAATATACCTCTGGATCAATGGTAAGGATCTTCTTGATCTCTTTCTCGATCTTCTCTTCCTCTCCCCTAATGAAGGGAATACAGTTATCGGTGATATCGAAGGAAGAGAGACCTGGATAGCCTGCTCCACTGACGCTCTGGTAGCTGTGCAACATGATATTCTTGATACCATATTTTCGCAGTGGGGCCAGAGCCATTGCCAACCCAGTGGTGACGCAGTTGGCATTGGTTACCACAAAACCCTTTTCGGGATATCCTTGTGCCTGTACAAGATCAAGCTGTTCAATATTGGTTTCCGGGATAAGAATGGGAACATTGGGATCATAACGCATGGAAGCGGCGTTCGAGAAGACAAAGAATCCATTATCTCGAAGCTGTGGTTCAGCTTCACTGGCAACCTCGGCGGGAAGGGCGGAGAACACAATCTGTACCCCTTCTTCCTGCATTGCTTCAATATTAAATTCCTTTACTTCCACGTCCCTGATTTTCTTGGGCATTTCAAATGGCATTACCCAGTGCACTGTGGAAGCATATTTCAAGCCGACACGAGAAGCTGATGCTGTTGCATACGTGAGCTCAAACCAAGGATGATCTGCAAGCATCCACATAAAAACCTGTCCAACTGCACCTGTGGCACCCATTACGGCAACTTTAATTTTCTTCTCCATCGAGGGATCTCCTAACCGGATTTGTATCCGTTTTCTTCACTAATGTATCAGTACGGTACTGATTTTTCAGGGTTTATGCAATAGTTTAGTAACAAATAATTGTATTTTTTAACAAAATGTTATTATATTAACACAAAGTTCAAGATAGTGAACCCTTTTTCGTGTTTGCATAGTACTGATACAATCTTGCTATGTATAGCCTCTGACCGATACTATCTGAGTGTAGCAACCTTTTGTACTGGAACACTAAAGGCTATTCCGCTTCCCTCTTCTTGTAAGAAAGAAAGCTTGGATACTGCTTCCATTACCGCATCACGTTCTGTGTGGGGAAGAAGGATTATGAGCATTTCTTTCTCGGGAACCAAGGATGCTGAGAAAAAAGCAATATCCTCTGAGGTTGCCGTTCCCCTTCCTTCGATGATCGTCCCACCTCCGGCCCCTGCCTTACGGGCTGCGGCCATGATATCATCAGCAAAGCCGCTTGCACAGATCATGTATATCAAGTCAAATGAATGCTCTTTCACAACTGGATGCTCCTCATTCCTGCTTGCAGGAACAGATGCAAGCAATCCTCTGGTATGGGGAAATCTTGAAAGGGCATCCCAAACCGTTTGTTCAACTCCATCATCAACCAAGGTAAGCAACACTTCCTTGTCTGCATCGCCTAGGCCCAAGAGACAGAGCAATGAACTTGAGGCAGTACCGCGTCCCCTGAGAATGGTACCCCCACTGCTCCCTGACTCTTTTGCAAGTTGCATGAGTGAATCTGCTTTTCCTGCTCCTACAATAGCCAACAACAAGCTACTCATTGTCCTTTTCCTCCTTTTTTCAGCTTGGCTTGTTTTCGTTTGTAGAGCAAGCCTAAGAGTTGGACTATCACCACCGGTGTCATGGAGACAAAAATGATAACCCCGAATGCATCACTGACAGGGTCGCCCCCGACTGAGGTAGAGGCGCCTATGGCAAAACTGAGAATGAACGTAGAAGCCAGAGGGCCTGAACTTACACTTCCACTATCGAAGGAAAGGCCTACAAAAAGGTCCGGTACCCGGAAAGAGAGCAGCACTGCAAGGCCATAGACAGGAACCAGGAAGTACCAGATAGGAAGACTGTGTATGATACGGAACATGGCCATCAGACCGCTCCCCCCTACTCCGATTGAGAGGGCTGCAAGCATTATTGGCTTTCTCAGATGACCTTGGGTTATCTCCTGTACCTGATCGATTAAAACGGCTACCGATGGCTCGCTGAGTACCGTAACCGCACCGATAACCAGTCCAAATAGTAGCAAGAGGCTCTCATTGAGCTGTCCAAGCTGATAACCGATCTGGTAACCGACCGGGATAAACCCACCATTCACCCCAACGAAAAACAGGATAAGGCCAAGACTGGCGTACACCAAACCAAATGCCATACGAATCAACTGCCTGGCTGGCATTCTCACCAGGAATATCTGGTAGAGGATGCATAACACGACCAGTGGAAACAAGGAGGAAAGTACCTGCTGTGTGCTTGGAACAAAGAGCGAGAGAAAGGGCTGTATCTGCGGTACTGATGAAGTACTCTGCACAGCTGTATTGCCATCTCCACTGAAGAGGGAAAGCACCAACATGGCCATGGTAGGACCAATAAGGGCCAAGGAAACGTAGCCGAAGTTGTCTGCATCCGTTTGGCTTTTCTGTACGTGAGCAATACCAACACCAAGAGCCATAATAAAGGGAACAGCAAGGGGACCTGTTGCCGCTCCACCGCTGTCAAAGGCAATACCCAGGAAATCAGGTTTGCTGAATATTCCCAGTACAAGCAGTAGAAGATAGCTGATTGCGTAGACCCACTTCAGCCCTACATGCAGGATCACACGGACCATGGCAATCATCAGGAAAATGCCAACACCGAGAGCTATAGATAGAAGCATGGAGAGAGGAGAAATGGAGGGAGCTACCAGCGAGACTTGCTCGAGTAAGACACTGATATTCGGCTCGGCAAAGATGATTGCCATACCTACCAATAAAGCGGTAATCAACAACAGGGAGAGCCGCTTCTTTCTCGTTACCGCAGATCCTATTCGCTCTCCGATCGGGATAAGACCAATATCAGTGCCAAGCAAGAATAGGGAAAGGCCGAGAATAATCAGCACCCCACCAATGAGAAAGGAGGAGAGCATCCCTTCGCTCAATGGAGTTACAAAGAAATGGAGTAACGTTACCAGCAAGAGGACAGGGAGGATGGAAAGCCCCACTTCCTTCACCTTTTTAAGCGCCTCCATATGCAAATCCTCTTGTATTTTTCATTTATTTAACTAGTTTTATAATAAGATTTTATACCCTTTTACATAAAAAAGGTCAACGCTTAATCCAGCCTTAGAGAAAATTTGCTGGACATACTTGACTTATTACGGGTCAATTCGTATGATACTTTTTGTTATTGTCTTGGGGGTGTAGCTCAGTTGGCTAGAGCGTTTGAATGGCATTCAAAAGGTCAGGGGTTCAATTCCCCTTACCTCCACTTAAGAAGTCGTTGCGAAAGCAACGGCTTTTTTTTGGCTCAATCGAAGGTCGGTAATACGGTAGGAGAAAGAACACTAACACCTAATCAAGCTCCTCCCTACAAATAATTCAGCATTGCCTGATAGGTCTCCATGATCTTTGCCTCATCCAGAGCTTTCTTTGCGTTATTTACCGTTATCACTACCGTATACTGGTTTCCCTCTTCATCAATAAGGAACGTGGTGAGATTGAGCACTCCCGGTTCACTGCCTCCCTTGTAGGCCACACGCTGCCACTTCTCCTTGGTTGCCAAGCCTGCGTTGATGGTCATCAGATCCAGATGCTGGAGTCGTTCGATCAAATCGGCAAGCTCCCTGAAACCTGGATAGCAAGTGCATCAGGAACCCAGGTAAACTTGAATAGGTTGTCCTCAACTGTAGGAACAAAAACCACTGACTCACCCTGTCCGTACTTATTCATTTACTGCAGATACCAAGTGAAAGAAGCATTGGTGAGTTCCTCACCATTAACCGAGGAAGCAAGAAAAAACGGATACCATCAATCCCCGTCTGCCCCCCAATGATAAGATTCTTTATATCCTCAGTAGTAATCATCTTCAGTCTGAGATGTGCATCAACCATCTGCTATCCTCCTATATATACATAGATAGGATAGCAAATGTTCGACTCCCCTAATCCGAGAGTATTGCAAGCATCTCGACTTGCGGGCGCAAGAAGATGAAGTTACACTCTGAGCAAAGGTGGGTATGATAATGAGGATCATAATGAGTCCATGGTTTATTGGCATTTCTGGCGGGATTATTAGCGGTATTCTTGTTTATTTCATCACGAACGGCATAGTATCAAAAAAGGAAAAAAAGCTATACAAACAAAAAATCGGTTCAGTTAATTTTGAAATTCTACAGACTATTCGTCCGATAATAATAAATAAGGAAAGATTTAATAATGATATCTTTGATTCAATAATTTCATCATTAGCTAACAAACATGCTGTTGCAACAGCAGATATTTATAGCGTGAATGAACTGTGCAATGATGTTATAACAGATATCATCCAAACACCTTTTCTCACATCAGAACAAAAAGATGAATACACGGCAAATTTGCTTTCAATAAAGACTAGCAATCAACCAAATTCCACAAAAGAGAAAATCATTTATATTAAAAGATCGTCAATCTCATCTAAGTATTTAAGTCTTTCGATGGCAATGACTACATCTTTGTTTGCTATGGTTGGTATCATTTCAGTGATGATGAATAGATCAGAATTTTGCAGCTTGTTTAGTAACGATTTTTTAAAAATCTTCTCAATAGGTCTAATACTAATTTCAGTGCCAATTATTTCATTGATGAGTCTTTCCATGATTGGAAGGTCAAAACGGCTTAGGCGAGATATTGCATGGCTTCAAGCCAAAAAGGATAAAGATTACACCCAAAATGAGACCACGCCTCCTTGTGATTAGGTTTGAGACAGGCATCAATTATGATTCCTACTAGCTCGGAGGTGTAAATAGGAAAGAGATTGGGAATCCAAGGCATGATAACATCAAAGTAAAAATACTTTCAAAGCAAGACAAATTCGTGTGTCAGTCATTTTACAATTTCATCTTTGGAGACACGAAACTTGCTCATCTTAAGTTGACCCAGGAATAGCTGAATTTCTTCCCTGCATTTTTTCAGAGCCTCAGCTTCAACAACTTCGAGCTGAATACTTTTTTTTTCAGCATCCGAAATGCACATCAATATAAATGTTTTGGGGTCATCGAATATTGATTTTATAGATTCCAATGAAGATTCCATCTCTGCAAATAATCTTGGTTTTATCCTATCATTTATTTTATCCATATAGGCTAAAATCTGAGCAATAATATGGTCGACAATTTCCTGTTGGTCGTTAAACTGCGATGTATTCGCTCCATCTCTAAAGGTAATAATTTCAATATGCGACTTCAAAAACAAATCCAGCTTAGAAAGCAAACGCGCAATTCTGACAATGTAATTCTTTTCAATTCTTTTTTCTTTGGAACGGGTCTGGGATAAAATTATGAGAGCCGAACTGATTGCTGCTATGCCTGTAAAGGCAGTAGCAAATACCAACCACCATTCATGCTCCTTCCACCAAACTGTCTCTTGAAAATTTTGAAGCACCATAACTGTAAAAGATGGCCACATAGTCACCTCCAAATCATGCTAATGGTACAGCACTATGGAGCCCAATGCCATCCTCAAGCTGGTTCTTCGCTATGAAAAAATCTAACTAATTCTGTTCAACCTTTCATCTACATTCAGGAACTTTTTTGCATACCAGGTATTCAGGTTGTACTGGATTTTCATTACTTCATACATATCTTCAGACGCCTGTTTGGTAATCTTCAAAATATCATTGAGGATATCGCTCGAGTTTTTTGCCTTGTTAATCTCAATAAGCTTTTGAAGTATATCGAAACTAGAAAAGAATGAATGGATCAAATCAATTGAATCAGGTTCCGAATTCTGTACAAATGCAAGCATATTACTTCGAATCTTTTCAACATAATTTCTGCACCGACACAAAGACCCAATTTCAGAAGCTTGAACCAGGATATTTGAAATATCCTGATCTTTTTGATATTTCTCTAAATCATAATGAAAGACTTTTAGCTCCACCCAAATAACTCGGACAAGTGAATTGTAATACTGAGCAACCTTTTTCGAATCTCGTCTCTCTTTGCTACCTGTAATTAATACAGCTGCTACTGATGCAATAATTATCGAGATTGCAGAAAAAAAATCAGCAAAAATTGATGTAATAGCCTGATTCTCTGTCAACCAATTAATAAAAGCTGTCAATTTGAAACCTCCAAATTACGCTAATGGTACAGCACTATGGAGGCGAAAACCATCCTTAGTTTTTCTCCCTTACTCTTCTTCCCATTCATTATAGAAGGCCAGTCTATCTACCAGGTCCCTGATATACGCCTTGGCTGCTCGCTTTGCTTCCATGATTGCTGCAGCCCTCTCGTCTTCATCCCCTTCATCTGCTTGTTTACTTCGTCTTGCCAGTTCAAGTACGATTGCGTCGTTTTCACTATCGAGTTCTTTTGGATTCGTTCGCTGATACCACGGCTTTCTGAGATTCCATCCAGGCTTCTGTTGCCTGCTGCCTCGCTTGCTCCGAGGTTTCTAAGGACAGCTGCAATTGATTCTGTACTATGTTCAGCGTGTCCTGCAGATCCCTCGACAGAACATCTCGCTCGGTCGAGTTCTGCTGGTACATCGCCAGCAACTCCTCTGTTGACAGCGTTGACAGATCCAAGCTTTCTGCCTGTAAGGAAGGTGACAACAAGAGCAAACACAACTGCAACCCAACCCAGATGATGGGCTTTGAACCAATCATATATTTTTTATAACACATCATCGCTCCTTTTTACGGAGGGTGTCATACACACCCATAGAGACGAAGGCAACTAGGGTTCCCTGGAGAAGTCCTGTCATCACCACTGCATCCAGGATCATCCTCCATCCCTGGTAGCCTGATACGATGAATCCATAGACCGTGGACACCAAGACTGCTGTGCAGATCAGTATCACTGGTATCATGATTGATTCAACCTTTGCTTTTCGGGCTGTCCCAGTGCCCAATGTCTGGCCTTTCAGCCATTGCCCTACCACATTCAGGATAGGAACGAGAACCAACAATGCAGGCTTGATCATGCTTTCCATACCACACTCCTTTTATGGTTTGAGTGTAGCAAAACACCCACTGGGGTAATCCAATGGGTGTTCTATTGATAAATTATGGAGAGATTCTATCTAGAATTTATTATCCAAATTCTTCAGCATTAGGCCAGTCTTCTGGAACCAGAGCTGGGGGTTTAGCCCAAGTAGGCTCAACCAATGCATTTTGGAACCATGGCTCTCGCAAATTGGCATGTTCCGTAATAATTAATTGGAAACCAGGAATGTCATTATTTGTATAATCAAATAAAATTTTAAACATTTTCCTGACTTTATTCATGTCATGATCATCAAGGGATTTTTCAGTATCTTCTTTTGATCCATCTATCTCCGCGTAGTTAATGGTCTTAGGGAAATACACTTGTGATGGCTGATCGATAAAAAGGAATCGAGGAATTGGCCTGTTATTTTTATAAGCAAAACTGTGTAAGGCAAGGAGCGTAGCCAAATGCATTGCTAGATGATTCTCACCTCCCCCTGTTCTTTTTAATGTAATAACTTCTCCATTTCGTAAAAAAGAAACCTCAAGATATTTCAGATTAAAATAAAATGGGCAATCAGAGAATTCAGTATCAAAAGCTTTCATAAATTTAGTAATATCTAAAGATATTGCATTCAAAACTGCATTTTCTTTTTCTTCGGAATTATCCACACCAATTTGTTCATTAAGTACAGATATTCTAGATTGTATCTGACTGTATTTCTGTTCAAGTTTTATACGATCGTCATCCGAAATTTGATTTTCTAAATATATACTAATTTTCCCCAATACCTTTGAAGCAGCATAGTTTCGTGACTTCAGATGATCAATCGATTCGTTTACAGAAATTATTGATGAAAGTTCAGATTCTTTCATTCTAATGGAATCATTGATAGCTTGAATTTCACTTTCTTTTGTTTTAATAAATTCAACCAATTTTGGTTTATCACCCGTAACCATTTCCAGTGTTTTATCTAATTCATTCAGTTCTTTTAATAACGCTTCTGCTATTGGAGAATCCATTAATAAGTTTTCTTCACTAAATGGCCACTGCCATTTACCTTGAGCATCGTACGGTAAAAGCTTAATTGATTCTAATCTGCTCTTCTGCTCAAACATCTCATTCGTAAATCCATCAGAGCCATTCGAAAAGCTTTTCGCCTCTTCCATTTTTGTACGTAAATCTTGTCTTTCTTCCCTTAAATCTTGAATTGATTCCTGAAGTTCAGATATTTTGTTATCTACCGTATCGGGGATTTCTTCTGGCTGCCAAGATAAAGCAGAGTTTAAATAACTAGCAATCTCTGAATCTGAAGGGATCTCCGTTGAATCAAAGTCAATCATACCCAAGGCTTTCGCTTCCAACAATAAATTCAAACCATTTTCAGTTATTGCATTTCGATATAGTTTAGCCTCCTGTATTTGCTTCTCACAGATTTTAAGCGCTCTTTTTTCAGATCTCAGCAATGCTTCTAGGTTATATTTTTCATCAGAACTTATTCCAAGCAAGATGGGAAGAGTGTCTTTTATTGTTTGTGGGATTTGTTTGTCTATCTCATCCTGTTGATAAAATAAGGTATTCTTGTTGGTAATAATGTTTTGCTTCTGAAATAAGTAATACACAGAGTGTTGAATCGTAGCTTTGAATGATGTCCTACTATTATACATAGGTACACTAGTCCGATTTTCTGGAATGCCTAAATGTGTTGAGAGCACTTTAACTACTGTATCGTCTTCTGTATTAATCGAAAGATCTTCAAATGCAGGTATAGCAATATCCATTCCTTCAAGCAACATAACATTTGAAACGTATTTTGCACCATGCTTTGGGGAAGGTTTTGCAACTAGAACTTGCCTTTCATTAAATTGGTAAATAACCCCAAACCAAGCTACTTTTTCACTCAACACTCCTGCAGCAATCGCATAGTGAGTCTTGCCCATGCAATATTCAACAATACTCGTTAACTCTGATTTTCCCGTAGAGGATTTACCTGTTATAATATTCAATCCATCCGTATTGAAATTAAGTTCCCTTTTCCTACCGTCATGACTAAATATAAAAATTGTTTTGATTTTCAAGGTCTTACCCCCAATATAGTGAAAATTGTTATCTTGCTACCTACCTTGGCAAATTTCTTTCCCAAATTATACGCAACCTTCTGGCAATCCTGAACTTCAAGAGATCCTGAATAGGATGATTTGAGAACATTGCCAGAAATTAACATCGCCCCTTCTTCAATAGAGAATAATCCTCTGTGATGGGCATAACCTAGTCCTTCCATCGTATATGATGCTAGAGCAGAAGCCCTTTTGGGAAATCCAACAAGTATCTCTGGATATGTTGAAATGATTTTCTGAAAGTTCCCCCTATTATTTTTTTTTAAAATAATTCGAGAATCTTCAAATAAGCACAAAGGGAGGACTAGGAATAATAGAGAGAAAGGCATTCCCTTTCCTGATACTTCTTTGTACCCATTTATAGCTCTTAACAATACTAGAGCACAGAATGCAGGGTTAAAAAGACGACGGTATTCAAATAGTCTTTTATTCCACGGTTCCATCGATAGGTCCTCCCAAGATTGTTGCAATCCGATCCAAAAACAGAGGATGCCAATATATGCGTGGTGTTGGCTCTTCATTTGCAAGAATATGAAAGTGCCCACGTCGGACATACTCTTCTGTTACTTTGGTTCTAATTCGCAGAGACTGTGATTCAAACTGTGCCCAATTATACAAGGCATGACCAATATCTCTAAGCTTATCTTCTGATGCAGAATCAGAAAGCTTGTAAGTAAGTGCATCCTTGTATCGCCTCCATTCTTCTTCCAATTTGTTTTCATATTTTACCAAGTCATCATCGATCAACAACTTTTCTCTAGCCCAAAGACTCCTTTGTTCACAAGCTCTAAAATAATCGAGAATCGCATACTGTATGGAGGTTGGCGCTACTTGAATTGCTTGCAACTGTTTTACAAACATCATTTTTTCTAATCCAGCAGACACAATATCACTAGGGGTTGCATCTTGGAAATTTATTGGTAAATCATCAACATGATATTGACTAGCTATTGATGCTAGCTTATCTGTTACTTCAAAACCTTTGATTGAGGTAGTTTTCTTCCCTGTAAGTAAGTCTAAAACCTGACTTTCCCACCATCCAAGAAAATGGTGATAAATATGTTTCCTATTTTGCCGAAATGCCGTCTTGAGATACCTATTCTGAATTTTCTCTGCAATGTTCTCTATACGAATCGTACTATCTACAATCTGAACACGTGCAAAGAAATCCATTTTCTCCTCCTCTGAGAACCGATCATATTTCTTTTTAATTTCGAGTATCAATTTAGATTCAGTACGACTTAAAGCCGAATCAGCATCATCCACAATATTTATATTTGATAAATGGTCCCCAATCAATTTATTTAAAAAAGTATCTGAACTGGCTGATGCGGTTGTAAAAAGAAGGAATTTTAAATTACTGGAAAGTTTATTCTGCTTGTTATAAGCATCTATCCAAATATTGATTGATTTCCAAAAATCAACAGAAAGATCAGTTAAATGAGTTCCATCGCTTCTATGCTTAAGTGAAGCTAGGCTAACAGTGCCGTCTTGTAAAAGCTCAAAATCGTCGTTACGCTCAATAAACAATTCACACGAATCATCATCTAAATCTAGCAAATAATACAGAGCAAATCTCGATTGATATAAATATCCGACATATTGTTCTGCTGCAGCATGTTTATTTTCTTTATTAGCCATAAATCCCATCCTTTTGTAAATAGGTTAAGTTTACTATTTACATCCCTGTTGCAACCTTTGCAATAAAAATATCGAGAGAACATCTTTTCTATAACCAGGCTTGCTGTTATATTCTGCGAATGCTTCAGAACGGGTATTCTCATCAACCATCTGGGCTCCAGAGCACGAAGTTTCCGGACAAAGCTTCCCTGATAAACTCATTTCAATACTTGTACCCATCTTGGATAGAAGAAGCTCTTCCCACTCGTTTCCAATATTCATCATCAAGTTCGCCACTACGACGAGGATATCTAGGATCGTCTTCTTTGCTTTGAATATCTGCAGAATGTTTTCCTTTTGTAACTCGATCCCAATAATCAGAATCACTCTCTCCTTTTGCTCTGGGATAACCCGGGGCATCTCCAGGCTTGGAAAAATCTGTATCAATGGTGTTCTTCTTTAAGAGCTTTTCTGATTTCTCTTGCAGCTCATAGGACTTTTTCATGTTCGAGGAAATATCTTTCAGGGTTTCTAGGAAGGAAGGCAACGAGAAGCAAATCCCAGCTAATGCTAGAAGTACTAAGGCAGATGACCACCAGCTCCAGGCAAGAGCGAGGCTTAACTCATAAGTATATCCTCCGATATTCAGATTCCCGTAAACAAACCCAGCAACTATACCTATACATGAGAATATAAATAAAACAGCTCCGATGAATTGCATGCAATTATCCCTTTAGTCACTCAGAAGCAGAATCAGTAGTAAAGACCTAACAAATAGAATAAACACCCCCAAGGGTGCTTTTACCAATACACCAGAAATCTACCAATGATCTTGCCCAGTATCTGAACCCTGTCAGTGTCTGCAGGAAGAATCTTTGCATCATATTTTGGGTTGTCGCTGATAACCCGGAGAGTCTCATCGAAGGGATCAAATTCAATACGCTTCACGTATACCTCGGCATCGATGGAGAGAGCATAGATGCCGTTACCAGATATCATCTTCTCTGCAAATATGATTATGTCCCCATTCTGAAGAGAAGGATCCATTGAATCCCCCCTGACTTCCGCTGCCCCAAGCTTATAGCCCTTGAACCGCTTGACCATCCTGGTAGGGATGGCAATCACGTCATCAGTAAAACAATCCTCATTCCAGAGTTGCCCAGGTCCTGCAGAGAGCTTCTGGGATATGAAAGGGATTGGAATAGAATCTTCATTTTGGGGTATGCCTGCTAATTCCTTTTTACTCTCTAATGGATATGGCATCGGTGGTTCTGAACTGGTACCCATACTTGCAGGGGGGAGGGACTCCTTGGAATTCAAGTACATAGAACCATTACCGGTTACAAGCCAATGAATATTTACGCCCATATCGGCCAATTGTTGTTTTAGGTCATCAGGGACAGAGCGTTTGCCTGTTTCATACTGAGAATAAACAGCTTGTGACAATCCGAATTTTTTAGCAAATACGGATTGTGATTCTCCTGTGCTAAGTCGTATTGATTTTAGATTGCCACTTATCATGTCATAACCTTATAAACATTGCATTTTAGTATTGATTTATATGTCGTTATGCTATTACATCAAAATGAGTTAATGAATCAACCTAAACGAAGTCTACAGTAGCTTTTCTGAATATGCAAGGGGAGAGTGTAATGCAAAACGAACTAAAAGTCGTAGAAAATTCAAATTAGGATTTTGATGATTCGGCAAATAAAACCAAAACATTAGTAGAAGATCATCGCAAATTGACGTTGGATTTAATCAGAAGTCTGCATCTAGCACAAATATTTGCAGCACCTCTCGGAATACGTATCGGAGTGGAACCTTCGTTAGAGATGGCAAAAAAACACGTGATTGTGGAATTGAGGTATTCCCTGGCATTGCTGAAAAACTCCCCTTCCTACCTCAACAATTTGATTATGCACTAATGGTCACTACCATATGTTTTATCGATGTTATTGAACAATCGTTCAAGGAAGCATGGAGAGTGTTGAAACCAAATGGAATTATCATCATCGGTTTTGTAGACAGTGAAAGCAAGATTGGCCAAAC
Source organism: uncultured Sphaerochaeta sp. (assembly GCF_963676285.1). Taxonomy (NCBI): domain Bacteria; kingdom Pseudomonadati; phylum Spirochaetota; class Spirochaetia; order Spirochaetales; family Sphaerochaetaceae; genus Sphaerochaeta; species uncultured Sphaerochaeta sp. Next base: position 2,058,284 of record NZ_OY781063.1, on the reverse strand, counting down.
GTACCTTAAGAGAAAACATGAAAGCGTATTCTATCAAGATGCAACATTCTATTCGACAAAAGAAGTATTGGAACATCTACAAAACGCTGGATTTAAAGAATCGTCCACGATACAAACCCTCTTTCCTGAACCAACCTTGGATGCAATCAAATCAGGATTCGGAGAAGGATCTTTTGTTGTCATAACATCTCATAAATGAAAGGAATGACTCTCCAAGAGAGCAATCAACTTGAATCTTCCTATAGGTAATTCAGCATTGCCTGATAGGACTCCATGATCTTTGCCTCATCCAGAGCTTTCTTTGCGTTATTTACCGTTACCACTACCGTATACTGGTTTCCCTCTTCATCAATAAGGAACGTGGTGAGATTAAGTACTCCTGGCTCACTGCCTCCCTTATAGGCAACACGCTGCCACTTCTCCTTGGTTGCCAAGCCTGCGTTGATGGTCATCAGATCCAGATGCTGGAGTCGTTCGACCAAATCGGCAAGCTCCGATGCTGTCATGAACCACTCTATATCAAGGGCAACAGGGTCCCCCGAGAAGAGACTTGCTTCAGGGAGGTTTCTGTGTGGGAGAACTGTAAGCAACGTTCTTTTAAGAGCTAGGGAAGCTTTCCGATACTGTTTAAGGATGTCCTCGTTCTCTGGGTTCTTAAGCCGGAACATATCCCCGGTAGAAAGGACAGGAATACTATGGGGGAGATAGTTCTCTACGCTGGGCCTGCCTACCAAAGAAAGCAATACATCAGTGGCAGTGTTGTCACTCTGGGAGATCATAAGTGCAGCAAGCGTCTCAATGGTTACCTGGGTACCCTCCGGCCAATCCTGAAGAATACCGGTGGGGAGACTCTTCAGTGAAGAACGCAACGGTACACTCTGGTCCCATCGTAATTGCCCAGCAGCTATTGCATCATGGAGGGCTGCCAGGATACCCAGTTTGAAAGAAGAGCCTACTGCAAGAGGTGTATCCCCTTGGTGGTCCACGAGAATCTCTCCATTCTTACGAATCAGTACGGAGCTTTCTCCATCCAATGAGGTTATCTTCTTCACGGCATCAGCGAGGGTGCCACGTGTATCGATGATTTCTGTAAACTGGAGACCGGCAACTTTTCCCTGTCCATCTAGGCTGATATATGCAGTAATTGTTCCATGTTCAAGAACAATAGTATAGGGATTCTTATGTCCATCCACCCTCATGAAATCACCAAGTTGCTCAGTCAGTTGGCTGATGAGTTGTTGCATGGAGGAGGGAGGCACTGCTGCCTCGAATTGCCTTGTGTATTTGACACTGGCAGGGCCATCCGTAAACAAACGAGTAAGAGCGGTGGGTTCAGTTATAGTACTGGCAATCACTACGGCCTGTAGAAATACCAATAACACAACAAGAATTGCTAAACGTTTTCTCCACATATCCCTCTCCAACCATATATATAAGGTTTATATAGAGGCCATTATACAATACAAACCAGCTATAGTCACCTAGAGCAGACCCGTTACAACAGCCCAAGATCCTTGTTCAGAAGACTGGTGATCGACTTGGCATATTCTGTAGGACTCTTTCCATCGACCTTGGAAAACTGTTTGGAGAAGTGGTGGATGGAACTATAGCCAAGCTGGTAGGCGATGGTGGTCATGTTCCCCTTCCCTTCTCTTATCAGCTGTTTTGCTTTCTCTATCCTTAAGCGGGCATACCACTGCATGACACTATTGCCTGTTTCATGCTTGAAGATCTGTTGGGCAAGGGAGTTGCTCATAGAGCAGTGGTTGCAGATGTCTGTAAGACTGAGATTCTCAGCAAGATTATGTTGCATGAAGGAGTTTGCCATTTCAAAACGGAACCGCCTGTCCTCCACCTGGGTGGTGTTGAGCAAGGTACCGTCTTTCTCATTCTGGGAGTTCTGGATGATCAACTCCAAAAGGAATGCCTCAAAATAGTTCTTGATCAATTGCTCACTCCCAAATGGCCGATTGTCACGTAATTCCAACTTGGTATAGAAAGGGTCTGATAAATTTGTCTGGAAGTTCTTCTTCGCTTCATTGATGATGATGGACATCAAGCTCTTTGTTCGTTGGGTAATACGCAGCACCTTGTTCTTGAAATAGTCCATGCTTGGGGAGTTGCAGACAAAGGAGATTACCACCAGACAGGGAGAGATGATCCCATTACATTCCACACTGTGAAATTCATTTGGCTTGTGGAAGATTATCTGCCCCTGCTGCAGCTGATACCTCTCCCGGTCGGTTCCAGCAAATACCACACCCTTATCCACATACAGCAACTCCCAAAAGTTATGTCGCTCTCCTTTGAAGATAAACTTGTGGGGGTATTCAAAATAATGGAAAGTCACAAAATGACTCACATTAAGCTCAATCTTCATGGGAGAGAGTGAAAATCCATCGATATGCTTTGTCATGATTCTAGTATACAAGAGAAAATCATAAACGACAAACATTATGTTTTTTTGGATAAATCCAGCATGAGAAACGGGCTTATACTCCAAATAGATTGCAATTCAGATATGAATTGTTCACACAAAAAGGAGTCAACTATGAAGAAGAAAGGAATGGTTGTTGCACTGTTGGTATTGGCAGTTATCGCCACCCCGCTGTTTGCCGGGGGATCTGCAGAAGATGCTGCGGGGAAAAAGACTGTCACCTACTGGTCGATGTGGAATGAAGCTGAGCCACAGGGCCTTGTCATGGCTGAGGCTGCTGAAGCATTTGAAGAAGAGACTGGTATCGAGGTTGAAATCGTCTTCAATGGTCGCGAGATCAGAAAGACCCTGCAACCTGCTCTGGATGCCGGTGAAACAATCGATATCTTTGATGAGGACATCTCCCGTGTTAACTCCACGTGGGGTGAATATCTCCTTCCTTTGGAAGAGTATGTATCAAAGAGCTACCCCACCACAGGAGGGGAGAGCTACAGTGATGCTGTAAGCACTGCATTAATCGATCTTGCTCGTCAGGCCGGTGGTGGAACACTTAAGACAGCTCCTTACCAGCCATTTGCTTTTGTGGTTATGTACAACAAGGACCTTTTCAACAAGGCAGGTATCACCGAATCTCCAAAAACTTGGGCTGAGTTCGAGAACGTTTGCGCAAAACTGGTACAAGCTGGAGTTACTCCTATCACCGTTGATGATGCCTACATGGCAGCATTCTTCGGGTACAACATGGCTCGACTTGCTGGTTACGAGAGAACCCTGGAAATGGCCAACAACAATGAATTCAATGATCCCGCAGTTCTTGAGTTTGGCAAGATCTGGTCAGACTTCGCAAAGAAAGGTTATATCAGCAAAAAAGCAGCCTCCAACATCTATCCTGCAGGACAGATTGAGGAAATTGCCGCGGGAAAGGTTGCGATGTACCTCAATGGCACCTGGCTTCCTAATGAGATCAAGGGCAACGCACCAAACTTCAATTGGGGTGCATTCGCATGGCCTGAAATGGGACCAAACGGAAATGGCACTGAGGCAAACAACTATGGAGCACAGTGCTTCGGAATCAATGCCAACTCACAGGTTCCAGACGAATCATTCCAGTTCATCGTCTACCTTACCACCGGTGAATGGGACTCCAGACTGGCAAAGGAAAGCCTTGGTGTTCCGATGGGTAAGAACAGCACCTGGCCAAAACAAACAGCTGAAGCCAAGACTATCATCGACAATACCACAACATGGATGACCTGGGCTGCTGGAATGGAAAATCTTGCAGACGTCAATGCAAAGATCAAGGAGAACTTCTCCAAGCTTATCCTTGGTTCCTTGAATGCAGAACAGTTCTACGCTGCAATGAATAAATAGGGCTTTAACACTACGCCTTCTGAAACACCATGTTTTAGGGGGCGTTCATTTCTCAAAGGTACCACTATGAAAAAGAATCGCTCGATGATCCTCATCTTTCTCACCCCGGCCATGATCTGCTACCTGTTGGTATTCTTGTATCCTTCGATTCGAACAACCATCATGAGCTTTTTTGCCGTTGAATCTGTATCAGATCCGATTTCAACCTGGAGTTTCAACGGGTTGGAAAACTACCGGACCCTGTTCAATACAGCAATCTTTAGACAATCGATGCGTAATATTGCAAATATCTGGCTTGTTGGCGGTATAGGGGTAATGGTCACTGCACTCTTCTTTGCCGTATCCCTTACCAACGGGATGAAGTTTGCAAAATTCTTCAGAAGCGTCATATACCTCCCCAATGTTGTATCGGCAATAGCGATGGGAACCATGTGGATCAACTACGTCTATAACTCTTCCTATGGATTGCTTCACGATATCTTTGCAACACTGGGGATGACGACACTTTCTGAGACCCTCTGGACAGGGCCGGACAAACTCTTCTGGTCCATGCTGGTCGCCTATTCGTTCGGCATGGTTGGGTACCACATGCTGATTTTCATGGCAAGCATTGAACAAATACCCAAGGATTATATGGAAGCTGCACAAATAGAAGGAGCAAATGTCTTCCAGCGGTTCTTTCATATCACCTTGCCGTTCCTACGGGGTTGTTTTAGGACAAACATCGTCATGTGGACCGTTTTTACTGTTGCCTTCTTTGTCTGGGGCCAGTTATTCAGCCCGGTCAACCTCTCCAATGCAACGGTAGCTCCCATGAACTATATGTACGAAATCGTATTCGGGTCCTCGGCCAGCACCACCACCGTCAGGGATAGTGGAGCAGGTGCAGCAGTTGGAGTTATCATGATGATTATTGTCATCATCGCCTTTTCAGCAACCAACCTCATCGTCAAGAACGATGATGTGGAATTATAGGAGGGAGTCATGGCCAAAAAACTTCGTTCACTCGACCATCATACACAAGTTAGACTGATCCCTTCCTACGTCTTGGTAGTTACATGGGTAATCTTTACCTTTGTACTCATTGGCTGGGTATTCTTCGCTTCTTTTTCGACCAGTCAGGAAATATTCAGTGATTCCATGTTCAAGTTTGAGTCGGGGTTCCATTTTGAGAACTATATTCGTGCCTGGAACACACAAAAAGTATCGGTCTATTTCATGAACTCGTTGATGTACACCGTGGTATCCTGTACCTCGATCATCCTCATTGCTTCCCCTGCAGCCTATGTACTGAGCCGGTTCAAGTTTAGGGGAAATCTTTCCATCCAGAGCCTTCTTGCCTCAGCATTGGGAATCCCAGCGATCATGATCGTCATGCCACTGTTCAGCCTCGTAAGCCGATTACGCCTGACAAACAACCGTTGGTTGCTCATATTCCTCTATATTGCCATGAATGTTCCTTTCACTACTTTCTTCCTGCTTGCATTCTTCAAGAGCCTGAGTACCACCTATGAAGAAGCAGCCTACATCGATGGCTGTTCCCCTATGGGGACCTTCTGGAGGATTATGTTCCCCTTGGTGCAACCGGGGATTATCACGGTTACTGTGTTCAACTTCATCACCATCTGGAACGAATACTTCATGTCAATGATTTTTGCAAACAAACCAAAGGTGAGACCTGTCTCCGTTGGACTGTTCAATATGATCCAAGCCATGCGATACACAGGAGATTGGGGCGGGATGTTCGCCTCTGTCGTTATCGTTTTCCTCCCGACATTTCTCCTCTATATATTCCTTTCAGAGCGAATCATCCAAGGAGTAACAGCAGGAGCTATCAAAGGATAGAATCACACACTGTTCATTCCATTTTACTCATCCCACCCCAAGAGGCCTGTATGCAGATTTCAGAATATAAGCTCCGCCAAGTTATCAATCATTTCGCTATCGAAGGTTCCCTGGCTTCCATCGAGGTCAACAAGGAAGGACATATCAACTCCACGTTCTTCACCACCTTCACGAATGAAGGAAGTGTCCAGAAATATACCCATCAACGAATAAATACCTTGGTGTTCAAACAGCCGGTTGCCTTGATGGAGAATGTCAGCCTGGTAACCTCACACATACGATCGAAACTAATCGGTCACTATGACAATGTTGAGCAACGGTGCCTGCGTGTCATACCTACCCGTTCTGGGACCAATGTGTATGTTGATGAGGATGGGGGGTATTGGAGGACCTACCAGTACATCGATCACGTGAAGACCTTCAAGACGATAGCAGATGCAGAACAAGCATATCTCCTGGGTGAGGCCATAGGCAACTTCCAGTTGCAGCTATCGGACTTTGATGGGAACCAGCTACATGAAACCATTCCTCACTTCCATGATATGCGCCTACGCTATGAACAGCTTGAAGAAGCAATACAGGTGAACCATCAGGATCGGATACAGATGGTAGGACCTGAAGTGGAGTATCTCATGGATAGCAAGGAGCGGGGATTCATTCTCTGGGACAAAATGCAGGAAGGCAGCCTTCCTGTACGGGTAACCCATAATGACACGAAGATCAACAATGTCTTGTTCAGCCTCGATGGGAAAGAGGCGCTCTGTATCATTGACCTTGACACCGTAATGCCTGGAACCATCCTTTTCGATACCGGGGATATGATTAGGACGGCAACCACAACAGCAGAGGAGGATGCCACAGATCTTTCCACAGTACACTGTGACACCTCACTCCACCATGCATTGCTGGAAGGATACTTCTCAAAAGCTGAATTTCTTACCCCGCTTGAACGATCACTGGTGGTCGAATCAGGAAGAAACATCACCCAGATCATGGCAGTACGATTCTTGACGGATTTTCTCAATGGGGATCGCTACTATCATATTGATCGGGAGAACCAAAACCTTGATAGAGCGAGGAACCAGATTGCCCTTATGCAGGATATGGACAGCAAGTGGCAGACGCTATCACAAGGAGTATAGAACATGACTTCAATCAAGAGCGGCACATTCAAGGCAAACGCGGCCATACCTATTGGAACCAATCCACTTCCTTCCTTTAGAGACCCCAAGCACGATGCTCTGGTAAGGGTAAAACCACAAGTTTCTTCTGAGTATACCGCTTTTATGGGCCTTGATTGCGGCAAGCGATCTCTTCCCTACCAGATCCAAGACCGTTACGATAGAAACCGAGAAGAGCAAGATATTCCTGCAATCATCATGGAGAACAACTATCTCAAGGCAACCTTTCTCCCAACGCTTGGGGGAAGGCTCATCAGTCTTATCGACAAAGAAAAGGACAGAGAACTGCTCTATTGCAATGCAAGTCTTCAAGCTTGCAACCTTTCCAATCTTGATGCATGGTTCGCAGGAGGCATTGAGTGGAATATAGGTCAATATGGGCATGCCTTCACCACCTGTAGCGATGTATTTGCCTCAACACAGAAAAATGAGGAGGGTGTGCAATTCTTGCGTTTCTTTGAATATGAGCGATGCAAGGGTCTCTGGTGGCATATCGACTTCCACTTGGGAGATACTTCCAGGCTGTTGTATGCCCAGGTCCATATCCACAACCTTTCTAGTGAACGAAAATCCTTGTATTACTGGACAAATACTGCAGTACCAGTCACAGAGAAGACACGCGTTCTTGCAAGTAGCGATGAAGCACTCTATCTGGATCCCTATGCAAAGAACAACACCCGACTCTTCGGACATATGCATATGCCCCAAATGGAGATCTACGAAGACATTGATTCCTCATACCCGAACCAATTCAAGGCATCAAACGAGTATTTCTTTCTTTGCGAGAAGAGCCCAATGCCATGGGAGTGCGCCATTGAAGGAGACGGCAGCGGCTTCTTTGAAGTCTCTACACCACCCTTGTCCTACAGGAAAATGTTCTGCTGGGGGAGCCATGCAGGGGGCAAGAGGTGGCAACGCTACCTTTCTCCAGACAGTGAAGCTGAATACATCGAGGTCCAAAGTGGCTTGGCTCCAAGTCAATTGCACGGCTCATATCTGGAGGCACAGAGTTCAATCTGCTGGACGCAAGCCTTCGGTTCTTTGGAGATATCCCCACAAGAAGCCCACAGCCCACAATACGAAGTTGCCATGCAGGCAGCAGCGGATACTATTCGTTTGATCATAGACGAAAAGAGACTCAGAGCTATGCATCAAGCATGCCTCAAGGCAAGTGAACGCAGCCCTGAACAAATAATGCACCAAGGAAGCGGCTGGGCTTTCCTTGAACAAAAGGTCCAAAATCTCTCACTACCGGTAGCGTTCCGCTTTGAAAGGGACAGCGTCAAGGATCAGGAACTTCCGTATCTTGGGCTGTTAACAGAAGGGAAACTGCCGGTCATGGACCCCGATAGCCGACCTCTCAGTGCCCCTCCCTGTTCCGATACGTGGAAAGCAATATTCATGACTGCATTGAAAAACCCTTGCTTGACTATCCATGAATCGGCCACCCTCAATCACTACCTTGGGATCATCCACTTGGAACAAGAAGAAGTATCATATGCCCAAACGTGTTGGCTTAAGGCAATGGAGAATCTCCCAAACGCCTGGACCGCAAGAAATCTTGCGCAACTGGAAATCAGAAGAGGTGAAGTGGAGGAAGCTCTTCGATGGTACTCAATCGCAAGCAGACTCTCTGGTTTTAAGGCTGACCCTGCTATCGCAGAAGAGTATTGTGCACTCTTGGTTGCTGAACAGAAAACCGTCGAAGCCCAGAAGCTCTTCGAGGATATTCCCTCCACTTGGATGGATTCAAGTGAAGCTTTAAGAATTACCCGTGCAAAGCTGGCTGTTCAGGAGAAGAATGCCCCGCTTATCAAGAGCTTGGTCTTTGACCGGGAGATAGGGCATATCCGAGAAGGGGATACTCCCCTAAACAGCCTATGGTTCTCCTACCAATCCATCCTCTACAGTGAAGCACATCCTGAGGTAGGCGAGGACGAAGTGGCCAAGATTGTCAAGGAACGTTATCCTATTCCCCAAAACTTCAACTTCATGATGTTCAGGGAATAGCATGGACAATAGGGTCTTAGCAGTATCGCGAATAGGGAAGAAGATCCCTTCTACCCTAGCGAAGAGCCCAGATCAAGGCCTTGCTGATATTTCTTCATGAACACTTCAAATGTTGATTCAGGAATGGGCTGCGTAAAATAATTACCCTGCACATACTTGCATCCAAGTGCCATGGCAGCATCGAGAACAACCTTGTTTTCAATTCCCTTTGCAAGAATTTCAACATCACCCTTCTCTGCTGCCTCTTTCAATGCCGCATATACCTGTTGCAGCTGAGGCGAGAATGCCCTGAAATCCAGCTTGATGATATCAAAGTCAGCTCTCACCAATGCTTGGAGATCAAACGCCGTCTCAGTAAAGACGTCAAGGGAGACCCTGAATCCAGTTTCTCGCAGTTCCTTGATCACCAACAGGGATTCAGGAAATGCCAAGGCAGAGTCCTTGATATCAAACTCTATCTGGGAGGGATGCAATCCATGCTGCTCCGCCAGAAAGAACATACGTTTTGCAAATCCCTTCTTCAGACTCTCATCACTCACATTGATTACCGTCTTGAAGGTATAGGGAATTATCCTCGCCATCATCATGCGACGTATGATTGAAAACGTCTTTGATATAATGGTCAAATCTATGGTGGTGATGTGGTGCAATTCACAAGCCACATCCCTGAACACCTGGGCTGATAACACCCTGAAGCCTCCAAGCTGCCATCTGGCCAAGCTCTCAGCACCCACGACGGAAAAAGAAGCAGGATCGATGACCGGTTGGAAGAATGGATTGAACTCCTCTTCCCACCCTTCAGTCAAAAAGCCCTGTTTGCACTCATCAATGTCCAGCTTTCTCGCCCGTATCACTTCATCAGCCACAATAAACTTCTTTCGATTCTTCCTTGCCGTCTCCTCGGTTACATAAGCCAGATCCACTAGTTGTTCGAGTGTATCCATACGATACCGTAGACCAGAGGAAGCACACCCAACTGTTACCGCGAAGGGAGGCAACCTGCTGGTATCCATGGAACCAAGCAATCCATTGATGCGGTCTGTGATGGTTTGGCATACAATAGTCTGATATTCAACTTTCTCCTTCTCATCGACTACGGTGGATGAGGGGAAATCCCGGAGTATGGCAAACTCATCATGAGTCATCCTCTGGACATTCCCCACTCCAAAATAGCCCATCAGCTCTTGTGTACAGCGAGTATACACCACTTCCAGTTCCTGACGATCAACACAGGATTGGAATACCCCTCTTGCATGGATGGAAACATAGAGGCAGAACACCGAGTCCAAATTGGCTTGATGACTCTTCAGCCATCTTGTAAGCGACCTATTGGAAAATCCCCAAGGGCCTGTTTTTCCAGAAATCAGGAACCCAATGCTCATACTGATGAGAAATAGCAGGGCAAAGAAGATACTGAGAATAAATCTTTTATAGTAGAGACTGGTTAATAATGCAAGCAAAAAGACACTTCCAACTACCATACAGTGACGTTGCATGATTCTCATAAGGCGTTCCTTTTCAGTAGAAATTGGGGATCAGACCTTTCCTTCCCAGTCAGGAAAGAAAGGTCTGCGCTCATCCCATCACTTAATCGGTTGGCTTTACGAAATAGCTTCCCCGGTTCTTCAGCAAAAGCTTGGTTCCATCAACCACTGCCGTCATGGGACGCTTGGAGATGTGGAAATCCATACCAACCTTACGATGGAGGAACTCATCCACACCATCGATCATCGCTCCACCACCACTGATATAGATGCCGTTCACGATAATATCGGAAGAGAGCTCAGGCGGAGTATTCTGCAGCACTTTCAATACCATGGTGGCGATTGATTCAAATGGCTTGACCAGAACATCACGGATCTCGTTCTCATGTATCGTAATTTTCTTGGGAAGACCGGTGACTACATCACGTCCACTCACCCAGGTCTCTTTCGGGTTCTCAATCTTCTGTCTCAAGGAACCAATTTCCACCTTGATCCGCTCAGCAGTTTTCTTACCAATGAGCAGGCCATGCTTATACTGCATATGGTCCATGATCTCACCGTCAAAATAGTTTCCTGCAATACGATTGGACTCGGACACCACAATATCGCCCAAGGAGAGTACCCCAATATCGGTGGATCCCCCGCCAATATCAATGATCATCGAACCATTGCTGCTGAAGATATCAAGGCCTGACCCGATCGCTCCAGCTTTCACTTCCTGTTCAATGAATACATCCTTGACCCCGAGTTTATTACCCAGGTCCATGAAGGAGTCCCGTTCCAACTGGGTTACCTCAGAAGGACAGCAGAGCAGGAGCGTTGACTCAGTGATATCGATATTGATGTTCTCAATCTTATGCAGGGAGATCTCAATGAGCTTCTTGGTAGCCTCGATGTCAGAAATGACACCTTGGTTCAGCGGGCTCACAATCTTGATACCGTGGTGACCCTTTCCGATCATGTTGGCTGCCATTGTGCCTGTAGCCAGCACTTCATTGGTCTCATAATCAAAAGCGATTACCGAAGGTTCATTCGTGATGATCCCTTCTCCTTCGACATAGACAAGGATGTTAGCCGTTCCCAAGTCTATTCCAATATTTTTCCCAACAACACTTTTTGTCTCTTTCTCTTGTTTTCGGATGGTGATTGCCATGATGAAAATCTCCTACAGTTGAAGCGGATTAACGAGGTAGTCTCCGCGGTTTTTCAGTAAATACTTAGTACCTTCTGCAACACAAGTAAGCGGGTTCTGGACCACTTTCACAGGAACCTGAATCCGTTCCTTGACGTAATCCTCAATTCCCCGAATCAAGGCACATCCACCGGTAAGAAGAATTCCATGCTTGTAGATATCAGCTGAGAGTTCCGGTGGGGTATCCTTCAATACTCCGGTAATAAGTTTCACGATTTCATCGAATACGGGAGTCAGTACCGACTGGACTTCCTGGGTTGAAAGCATGACCCACTTGGGAATTCCCTTCACCATATCCCTTCCTGCATATCGATTCACAACATTTTTAGCATCCACATGCAAGTCACCCAATTCAATCTTCATTTTCTCGGCGGTCAGTTCCCCAATCTCAACACTTTGGGTCTTTTTCACATATTTGGAGATTTCATCATCCATGAAACTTCCTGCTTTCCGTATGGTACGGGAAAGCACAATATCACCAAAAGAAATAATACCGACATCTGTAGTACCACCACCGATATCAACTACCATCACCCCTTTGGATTTGAAAATATCAACACCAGCACCCAGTGCACCTGACTTGATCTCTTCCTCGATGAATACATCGGTGATCTTCATCTTGGCTGCAAGATCAGCCATAACATCGCGTTCAATCTTTGTCACTTCAGAAGGACAACAGATTACACAGGTAGTCTTTGAAAGATCTTTCTCTGTGAGATTCTCAATCTTTCCAAGCACATACGTCAACAAAGCTTTTGCTGCACGCATATCTGAGATAACACCATTCTTCAATGGTTTTATCACTGCAATTTTGGAGTGGACCTTACCCAACATTCTATGGGCATCCTCTCCAGCCGCTACGATTTTCCCGGATTCCCTATCAAACGCAATTACTGCAGGTTCATTGAATATGATTCCTTTTTTTTCAAGGAACACCAATAAATTTGCGGTTCCGAGATCTATTCCCAACCCAAGTTTGTCATGTACCATTGCTGCACTCATTCTTATACCCTTCCTATAGTTCACTATAAAAATGCCGATTTGTCATTTTGAGCATCTTCTTGCATCCATCTATCACCGCAGAGAGAGGTACCTCAGAGAGATAAACCGGTATCTGGGCAATATCAGTGAAATATTCCTTGATTCCAGGAATCTGTGAGCAACCACCTGTCAGCAAAATTCCAGAATCAACCAAATCCCCTGCCAGCTCGGGAGGTGTCTCTTCCAAGGTTGCCAGCAAGATGGACTTAATGGGATCAAAGCAATTGAGAAGCACTTCCCTGATTTCCTCAGGGTGCAGGAGAATCTGCCGAGGAAGACCAGTGACCAGGTCACGGCCCATAGCCTCAGTCACAACAGGAGCACCATCTTCATCTACTGGGAAAGGTCCAGTGAGAGAAGCAAGCGAAATCTTGATTCTCTCTGCTGTCTGATTTCCAATCTCCAGCTTATGACTGGTTTTCACATAGTCGATTATCTGTTTGTCGAAATAATCCCCGGCAATCTTGATTGATTTGGAGAGTACCACTTCCCCAAGGGAAAGAATCCCAAAATCGGTAGTGCCGCCACCAATATCAATCACCATATGCCCTCTTGGTGCAAAAATATCTACACCAGAACCAAGAGCACCTGCCTTTATCTCTTGTTCAATTTCAGTATTCTGGATTCCAAGTCCGTGACCGAGCTCGATAATAGCCTCTTTCTCTGTGTTGGTAATTTCTGAAGGAATACAGATCAAGAGTCTGCTGATCGAATCCAAGTTCGAAAGAAAAATCTTGTCCAAGGTAAAGAGGAGAATTTCTCGGATCAATTGAATATCTGAGATTACTCCTCCCTGTAGTGGCCTGGCTACCTCAACCTTGCTATGGGTCTTCCCATCCAGTTTTGCTGCTTCGTACCCAACTGAGACTACATTACCAGTTGCCTTGTCAATTGCAATGATCGAAGGTTCATTGAACAGTGTACCTTGCCCTTCAACATAAATGAGAAGGTTCGAGGTACCTAAATCGACACCCACTGATAAATTTGTTTTTTCCTTCATGTTTTCCCTCCAGCGGAAATTTCCAAAATATCAAAAGCAGAAATGCTTCTAATTCAAAACTTCAACGTCTCAGATGTATTTATTTTGTAACCTTATCCAATGCATATCTGTTTTAAAACTCCGCTTCAGTAAATCACACACAAATTTGGCTGTCAACAACAAAATTTCAAATTTTTCTTTATATCACAAGGACTTATAACATATGTCAGTGACATATGTTGCGCTCAAGAATACGCTGTTTGGACACGTGTCAGTGCGTATTTATATGCATTTTGTATTCAATTTATTATGTATCAATAGGTTATCTTATTACCATACAATTATCGATGTTAGTGCGATTGTGACAAATGGCAAATGTCTGGTAATCTAAAAAATTACATTACTTTTGTACTTTCAGCATGACAAATGGTTTGGATGGCGTTCTTGAGGAACATGAATGCATAAAAAAAGGCCTCACCCACATATAGTGCTACAGGTATTTGTAGGGATTTAGGATAGGTATAGTACCATTATTTTCTTGTCTGAGGTATGTAAATCCTGAAATTTGGAAGGGTATAGACAACGGGAGTTGCCGTAGGTTTACAACAACTCCCGTACTGAATCCTGAGGGGATACTAAGCTACCATACCAAAGACAAATCCTGCTATGGTAGAAAAGAACACCACCAGAGCAATGTAGACCGCGGTCTTCTTAAAGCCCAGTTCACCGCCGATCACCAGCATGGATGGAAGGGAGAGACTAGGACCGGCAAGCAATAGTGCCAGTGCTGGACCTTGTCCCATTCCTGCTCCCAATAATCCTTGTACAATGGGAATTTCAGTGAGCGTCGCAAAGTACATGAATGCCCCGGAAATTGCTGCAAAGAAATTTGCGAAGAGAGAGTTTCCTCCTACCAATGATGCAACCCATACCGTTGGGATAAGAGCTTCCTGACCGGGTCTACCCAGCAGGAATCCAGCAACCAACACGCCAGCGAAGAGCAAGGGAAGAATCTGGAGTGCAAAATCCCTGGTTGCTCCACCCCACTCAATCAGCTCATCCTTGGAGAACCATCTGATCAAGGTGTATGCCAAGAGCAAGGCAAACACCCCGGTAATCCAATACTTAGACTCATAGATGAAATCCCAAAGGGTACTCGAGCCCTGGCTTGGGGCCCAGTTGAGAAAGACCAGGATACCAATCATGGAAACCATGTAGAGAGCCATCTGGGGGAGGGAACGTGCATCAGCCCCCCCCATATCCTTGAACAAGCGCTCGTCAGCAAGCCGTTTCTCGTCCTCCTTGCGGAAGATCATATGCATAAGCAACCCGATTACGAAGGCAAATACGATGGCTACCACCATTCTGGTCAATCCCATCTTCCACCCAAACACTTTATAGGAGAGAATAATCGCCAGAATATTGATCGAGGGGCCACTATAGAGGAAGGAAACGGCAGGGCCAAGGCCTGCACCCTTCTTGTAGATGCCCTTGAACAAAGGTAATACCGTACAGGAACAGACTGCCAGGATTGCTCCTGAAACAGAAGCAACTGAATACGCTACCAGTTTCTTCGCCTTAGGACCGAGATATTTCATTACAGCCTGCTGGTTGAGAAATACCACAACCGCCCCTGCAATGAACATTGCCGGAACCACACAGAGCAGTACATGCTCATGTGCGTAGTCGGCCAGCATGAGGAACGCTTCCTGGATTGCCCCTGCGACACGCGGGTGAGTGAAGGGAGTAAAAAAGATTGCCAGGAAAATCCCGGCTATCATCAGTAGTTTCTTGTTTGGGGTAAGCTGCTTCATTGCCATCAGAGCACCTCCCTGGGCACAAGGAATTGCATTACAGACTCTCCTTGATCAATGAAAGTACCTGATTTTTGTTCAGCACCTTCCCCATGCTTTTCACATCGCCATCAATTGCGAGGGCGGGGGTCATCATGACACCCATTTCCATGATTTCGTCGAGGTCAGTCACTTTCACGATCGTTGCAGCGATGTTTCCTTCTTCAACTGCTTTGACAGCATTTGCTTCCAATGTCTTGCATTTGGGACATCCCGTCCCGAGTATCTGTATAATCATATGTTCATCTCCTATGTTTCCATTATTGGAAACTATTATTGCAATGTCAACCAGATTCATTGACAAAGTTTCCATTTTTTGCAACATTGCAATCATGAACGAATATGATGCTGAACAGTTTGAAGATACTGCAAAACGTTTCAAGACCCTTGGGCACCCAATGAGACTTGCTATTATTGAGGCACTCTTTTCGCGTTCCTACTGTGTCTGCGAACTTGCGGAACTACTTGGCATGCACAAGTCAGTCACTTCAAAACACCTCTCAGCATTGAAGCAAGTGGGAATCATCGACATGAAAAGAGAAGGAACCAGGGTCAATTGTATTTTGACCATGCCCTGCGTTCTGGAGATGATGCACTGCTCGATCAAACCACAAAATAATGAAAAGGAATAACCAACATGGCTAAAGAACGAATCATGTTTGTCTGTATCCATAACTCAGCAAGAAGCCAGATGTGTGAGGCTTTCGTAAAGCACTATGCAAGTGACCGATTTGAAGCACACAGCAGCGGAATAGAAGCCGGAAAATTGAACCCACTGGTTGTCCAGGCGATGGAAGAGATCGGAATCTCCATGGAAGGCCATTATGCAAAACCTGCCCAAGAATTTATCGATAGGAATGAAGCATTCGACTACGTTGTGACAGTTTGTGATGAGAGCAACGCCGAACGGTGTCCCATGTTCCCAGGCAAGAGTGAACGTATGCATTGGGGGTTCCCCGATCCAAGTGCCATAACCGGTAGTGATGAGGAAAAGCTGGAAGGGATCAGGCCAATACGCGATGCAATCCACACACGTATTACTGACTGGCTCGCTTCCTGCTAGTGATCTGAGCTTGCCTCCAACCAAGAGAGGAAATCCCCAGGAGGAAGTGGTTTGGAGAAATAGTACCCTTGTACATAGGAGATTCTGTTGCTTTTCACCCTCTCCAGCTGTTCGAGGGTCTCTACTCCCTCAGCAATGACTTCTTTTCCAAGGCGTTGCAGCATTCCCGCAATAAGGGAAAGCAACTCATAACTGTTTGTGGTATTCGAAACAACACTTCGGTCAATCTTCACGACATCAAAGGGGAGGTTGACCAATGACTCAAGGTTGGCATAGCCGGTTCCAAAATCGTCCAGGAAAAACCTGACTCCCATATTTCGTAACGCTTGCCATGACTTTGTCACAACTGGATCGCTCGAGAGCACCATGGACTCCGTCACTTCAAACCCTATCTTCTTCTCATCAATGCCCTTCTGACTTAACATATCCAACAACTTACAAGCAACATCTCCTACTGCAAGGTCCTCAGCAACGATGTTGATAGAAACATGGCTCAAACGATCCTGTACACTGGGATGTGCCAAAAGGAAGGCACATACCTTCTGCAGCATGATCTCTGTATACATGCTTATCAGACCGGCTTGTTCTGCAAGGGGAATAAACTCGCCTGGTGATATGATTCCCATCCGCTCATCCTGCAATCGCATCAAGGCTTCTGCAGCAACTGGTTTGTTGCCATCTATATCCATGATCGGCTGGAAGTAGACCTGTAT
This sequence comes from uncultured Sphaerochaeta sp., assembly GCF_963676285.1. Classification (NCBI taxonomy): domain Bacteria; kingdom Pseudomonadati; phylum Spirochaetota; class Spirochaetia; order Spirochaetales; family Sphaerochaetaceae; genus Sphaerochaeta; species uncultured Sphaerochaeta sp. The sequence goes on along the minus strand of NZ_OY781063.1, from coordinate 2,041,115 downwards.
CATGTCTTGCTCCAACAACGCCTTTCGGAGGATTGAAAGGATATCAAGTCTTCTCTGACGCACCCCGATGAGCTTCTGGTTGAAGATGATGACCGGCTGCCTTCGCTTCTCCTTGATCTCCGTCATGGTAAAGGAGAGAGACTCAACAACCTCATCAACCGTATTTTTCTGCAAGGGAATTTCAACGATGGCAATATTCACATGAAAGGAGACCTGAGTCTCCCCAATGGTACACCCCTTTGTAGTCTTTTCCTTGATCAAATTTACTTCCCTGACCAACTCATTATGTGTCAACCAGGGAAACATCAGAACAAATCGGTTTCCTCCAATACGGAACACCCCGGCTTGCTCATAGGTGGTTTTCAGAAAATCAGCAAAGGAACGCAGGATTGCATCTCCCCCATCCTCTCCATAACGTTCGTTGAGCAGGCGAAAATTCTCGATATCCAGAAGCAGGATGGTCCTCCGTTGACGAGAGGCAATCCCTTGTTTGAGTGCTTCCTGAAATGCCTGATTGTTTGGAATTCTGGTCAACAAATCCAACAGCAACTCCTTCCTCTGCCAAGAGAGAAAACTGAGTAGCAACATGAAGGCACTACTGAGGGAGAGCATATAGGGTTGCTTGAAGGTCTCAAACAAAACCAAGGAGAACAACAGGAACAGTGCAGTGAGTACCATGATGGCCCGTTCATGCCATTCGATATGCTTCCATCGCACCAAGGCGGCATAAAACTCTACCAGAACAAAGAGCGTACTGAGACCAAGCATGAGTGGTATCCCTGGACCGCCGATTATCAGCAGCTCTGGGGAGAAAACAAAGAGTCGGTTAAACGTTAAGTCAACAAAAGACGCAACTGAGAAAAGCACAAGCAACGCCCCCTGTACCCGAGAGAACAATGAATAGCATCTTTTTGAAAGGAGCCGTTTCTCAATACTGTTCATCCAGATGAATATCAACAGTGGAATTGAAATAATATGGAGAATTGTTACCAACCGAGCAATGGCTGGAGGAAACGGAAAAAGGCCACGTATATGCACATGGCTGAGCACTGCAAGCGCAAGATACCCAATATAAGCAATTGCTACACCTACAACATCTATATCTTGGTGCTTTACCAGTAATGTTGCTTGTTTCTGGCTTACTACAATGGAAACGACTACAACCAGTAAGAACAACTCCATCACCACAAGTTCCATGCACCCTGCCCCCTAGAAGATCAACCATTAGTGTCCGCAGCCTGTCATCCCCAGAAAATACTGGAGGACCCGAGTATCATTCGTCAACTCCGGATGAAACGCAGTCACCAGCATCGTATCATATCTTGCTGCAACGCTGAAGCCATCATACTCTGCTAACATGTGTACATTTTTGTCAGCCCCCTGAATGATTGGAGCACGGATAAACGTCATGGGAATTTCGCCAATGCCCTCAAACATGCCAATGGAGGAAAAACTCCCAAGCTGCCGTCCGAATGCATTCCTTCGGACAGTGATAGGCATGAGCGCCAGATGGGTATTGACCTCTCCCTCCAATTCACTCGCGAGCAGTATCATGCCGGCACAGGTACCCCATACCGGCAATCCCTGAGCGATTAAATCCATGAGGGGGTAATAGAGATCAAGCTCCCTAAGCAGCCTACCCATGACGGTACTCTCCCCACCGGGGAGGATCAAGGCATCAAACGGAATCTGTAGATCTTGCGTGCTACGAATCTCAAGGGAAGAGACCCCCAGCTTGTTCAATGCGTGAACATGCTCTACAAACCCTCCTTGCAGTGCTAATACGCCAACTCTCATACGCCACGCTCAGCCATAAGAAGGGCAATTTCCTGTTCATTGATACCAATCATGGCTTCTCCCAGATTCTTTGAGAGCTCAGCCAATATCTTGGGATCCTGATAATTCGTAACAGCTTTCACAATGGCATTTGCCCGTTTCTTTGGATCTCCAGACTTGAAGATACCCGAACCCACAAACACTCCTTCTGCTCCAAGCTGCATCATCAGTGCAGCATCAGCAGGGGTAGCTACCCCACCGGCAGCAAAGTTGACTACCGGAAGCTTTCCACTCTCAAACACAATACGCAATAGATCATTGGGAATCTGAAGAAGCTTTGCTTCCTCAAACAACTCATCCTCGCGCATGGATTGAACCTTCCTCATCTGTTGCTGGATCAAACGCATATGCCGAACAGCCTGGATGATATCCCCTGTCCCGGGTTCACCCTTGGTCCTGATCATACTTGCACCCTCGCCTATCCTACGAAGAGCTTCACCCAAGTCACGTGCTCCACAGACAAAAGGTACAGAGAATTGTTGTTTGTCGATATGATAGAGGTCATCGGCTGGGGAGAGGACCTCACTCTCATCAATGAAATCAATCTCCAAGGCTTCAAGAATCTGTGCCTCAACGATATGCCCAATACGTACCTTTGCCATAACCGGGATGGAAACCGCTTCCTGGATCTGTTGGATCAGGACTGGGTCACTCATACGCGAGACTCCCCCGGCTGCACGAATATCGGCAGGGATTCTCTCCAATGCCATCACGGCACAAGCTCCTGCGTCCTCGGCTATACGGGCTTGCTCTGGAGAGGTAACGTCCATGATCACCCCTCCCTTGAGCATCTGAGCAAGATTCTTGTTCAATACATTTCGTTCACTCATATTATACCTCCTACCATTGTGCTATTCATTGTTCTGTCCTAGTATAGGTAGTATCTGATAGTATAAAAAGTTCCAGTTTATGAAATTTTTATGGTACCAGATTATGGAGGGATATGTACAAGATCAATCTACAGCTGCAGAACAATGCTCCTGAAACACTGACAGAGCAGCTCTACCGGTATCTCAAGGAAGAGCTTATCAAGGGAACCTTCAGCCGAGATGACAAACTCCCTTCCAAGCGTAGGCTTGCAGAAAATCTCCAATGCAGCATCAACACAGTGCAGGCAGCATATAACCAACTTGTTGACGAGGGCTATCTCCAGACAAGGGAGAAGAGTGGCTACTACGTAGCCGACCTCAGTGGCCTCCTCGTTCTCGGGCCAGATGAGCGTACGCCTATCGTTGATACTATAAAAACACTCTCCTATTTATATACCTTCTCCCATCAAGGAGTAGACCATAAGCGGTTCCCCTTCTCTCTCTGGAGAAGGTTGAGCAATCAAATTATCAACTCAAGAGATGAGGAACTCCTCGCTATTAATGACCCAAAGGGATTGCTTGCTCTACGCTCCAACATAACGCACTATCTGCAGTCAAGCCGAGGGGTCCACTGTAGTGCACACCAAATCATCATCAGCAGCGGGACTGAGTATTTAATGCAACTGCTCATCCAGCTCCTGGATGAAAAGACTGTCTATGCTATTGAGAACCCCGGGTATGAGAAACTCAATCTGCTGTTCCGGAGCAATCGGGTGCACTATGTTTCACTTCCTCTGGATGACCAAGGTGTTGAGATAAATGCACTCTATGCTAGTGGTGCTGATGTGCTCTCCATCACACCAAGCCATCAGTTCCCTACCGGTCGCATCATGCCGGTCACACGGCGACTGCAACTTTTGCAGTGGGCAAATGAAAAATCCGGACGATATATCTTGGAAGATGATTATGACAGTGAGTTTCGCTATAGTGGAAAACCGATTCCTTCCTTGCAAGGCCTCGATGGACAAGGCAAGGTCATCTACCTGGGAGCTTTCAGCAAATCACTCTCCCCTGCCCTGAGGATCAGTTACATGGTTCTTCCTGAGGTACTCATGGAACGGTATGAAGCATATCTCAGCTTCTACTACTGCCCTGTTCCACTCATTGAACAGAAGGTCCTGCATGCATTTCTCGAAAAAGGGCATTTTGAGCGGCACCTGAACAGGATGCGTAATCTCTATCGTCAAAAGCGGGAACTTCTAGTCTCCTGTATCAACAGACTCCTCCCCTTTGTAGAGATTGCCGGAGATTCAGCTGGATTGCACCTGCTGTTGTACGTCCACAATGGAATGGATGAAAATACCCTGGTAAAGAGGGCTGGTAACCATCAAGTAAAAATCTATGGGATTAGCCGCTACTATTCAGAGCCTCCTCGGGAGATAAAGCAGACTACGCTCTTGATGGGATTTGCAACATTGGACCTAGAGGAAATACCAAAGGCGGTTTCACTTCTGAAAGAGGCATGGAGTGACTGAGTATCACATTATCAGAGTGAAATCCCAGCTTCCTTGCTGTTTGCTGTTATCCGTTTCTTTCTAGCTCTCCGTGCCTTGATTTGCCTCAGAAGCGGAGGATCCCAAGTAGAGGGCTTGTTCACGTTGTTCTTATTATCCGAGACCTGCTGTATGACATGCATTAGAATTCGTTTAAATCGGGTATAGCTAAGCTTGGATTCTTTCGTCCAGAATGACTCTGCCCCTGCCAACAGCCGCGGATAGAGATGAGCTTCCCGTGTTTCCCTAGTATTCAGGTACTCTGTCCAGAGCAGCAATTCCGCACCCAACACTGCTGTATTCTTCTTCCTATCCTTCTGTACCCTCTTGCCATATCGATATACTCTGGATAGAGGAACCAAAGAGTAAGACATATCAAGATAGGAATGGAAATAATCACTCTTAATGGTCTGGCGGCCGTTGTGGGTTCTCTTCTGGTTCCCTAGAAGCGGATTCCAGACTTGTGTAATTATTGAGGAATCATACGAAGCATCAACGTAATCACTCCAAAGGATTGTGGTTTTACCTTTCTCTCTTACATAGGCAGCAATCTCATTGCAGAACCATCCAAGCAATGCTTTCTCATCTTTATATCCCAACTCCTGCATACGATGTTGACAATCAGGGCAGGTCACCCAACGGTCCAATGGGATCTCATCACCCCCAAGATGAATATAGGGTGAAGGGAAGAACGAACAAAGCGTGTCCACTACCTTTTTCGCGAAAGCAATGGTATCAGCCTTCCCCACACAGAGAATATCCTTAAATATGCCCTCTCCTGCTGGAATTACAAAAGGCCCCCCTGTGCAACTCAGGTTGGGATATGCACTAAGGGCAGCAGTCATGTGCCCAGGCATATCTACCTCAGGGACTATCATGATATTTCTTTTCTCTGCATATGCAACCACGTAGTTGATATCATCTCTCGAATAATATTCCCGTTTCTCGCTCACTAATGCAGGGTATCCATCCACAGGAAATCTCCATCCTTGGTCATCACTTATATGCCAGTGCAGAACATTCAATTTGTGCAGGGCCATGGTATCAATGATTCCCAGCAACTCTTCAAGTGGGCAGAAAGATCGAGCAACATCCAACATAAGGCCCCTCCATGAGAGAGCCGGTGAATCAGTAATCCTACAGCACTGTAGTGTTTCATTGGACGTTACCAGTTGAATATATGTCTGGATACCTGTGAAGATTCCCCTCCAAGAGGTGGAGCTCAACCTACACCCAGGAGTTCCTACCTCCAGAAGGTATCCTTCCTCGTCAACTAGATCTTTCTTCTCGATAATAAGTAAGTCTGGATTCTCCGACTCACTTCCAAGGATTACCTTCTTGCCCAAAAATCTCTCCAGATATTCCTTAAGAAAAGAGGCACGTCCGGAAAAACAGGAACTCTGGAATGCTATAGTAAGAACTGCTGAGGAAATATAGTTTCCTTTCAGATGCATTATTTCGCCTGATGGATAGGGAAGAAGAGATTTCTGATAATTCATACGTACAACACTATTCCTTTAAGGACCCAGCAGCAAAACCCTGGGCAATCTTATCTTTGAAAATCATGTAAAAAATGATCATAGGTACAGTACCGATAACCAACGCGGCGAATTGCAGTCCATAATCCCGACTCATCCCCCCGGCAAAGCTATTGATTCCAACAGGAAGAGAACGGATCATCATATCGCTGGTCAGGGTCAGGACCAAGACAAACTCATTCCAGTTTCCTAAAAACGTGTAGATAAACATGGTCGACAGAATAGGCGTCGCCACTGGTATGATAATTTTCGCAAAAATTTCCAAGAAGGTTGCCCCATCAATGATAGCTGACTCCTGCATTGAGTCAGGAATACCTTTCACGTAGGTGGTTGCAAGAAAAACCTGAAAAGGAAGCCCAAAGGCAATATAAGGCAGTATGACTCCCAGCCTTGTATTGGAAATCCCTAGCTTGGTCTCCATAATGAAGAGAGGGACGATGACTGAATGCACCGTAATAAGTAAACCAAGGGTGTAGAGCCCATAGATAACCTTGCCAGAGCGATAGTGAAATTTTGAAAGCGCATAGCCGCTACTCATAGCAAGCATCACCGTTACAAAGGTTGCGCTCAGGGAGTACACAATACTGTTGAGGAAATAAATTCCCAGGTGGCCTTGTACCCAAGAAAGAATGAAATTCTCTGTATAGAATGTGAACGGTGGAACCAAAGGCTGGCGAACAATCAAGGCGTGCGGTTTGAATGAGCTGAGAATCATCCACAAAAGAGGTACCACCGTCAGCAACGTGAAGGTAATCATGAGCATATATGCTAGGATTTTTCCAAAGGTCATTGATTTTTTCATGTCGCTCCCCTATTCGAACCGTCTCTCGAGTCTTCGGCTGAAGTATTGCAACAGTAGAATCAAGCCAACGGCAAGCAGAACGATGATGATGGAAGCAGCGCTACCGAACCCATACTTATAATACTTGAAGGTATTCACATACATGTAGATTGCTATCACTTCTGTAAAATGTGCAGGGCCCCCTCCAGTCATGGCGTAGATTAAATCAAAGGCCTTCAGGCTACCTGAAATTGCAAAAATTGCAGTGGTGGCAACCGTTCCAATCATTGAGGGAAGAATGATACGGGTCAGCATCTGCTTTTCACTTGCTCCGTCAATCTGGGCTGCTTCTAGAACAGAAGGAGTCATCTTCTGCAGATTTGCATAGTAGATGATCATATATGTTCCGGTATGCATCCACAGCAACACAAAAAGGATGGGAACGATGGCAAGCTTCTGGTCCTCAAATATCCTGATTACATATTGTGGATTGTCAGTAATTGAGCGAACCAGAGCAACAACCATTCCCGATGATGAAAATATTTGGTTCCAGAGAAGCGCAACCACGACCGGAGATATGGTAATAGGCAGAAAAATCATCGTTTGGAAAAACGTTCCATGACGGACCATACTCCTATGGAGCAGGTATGCCAAAAGGAATCCTAAGGGTATCTGGCCAAATACAGAAATAGCAACGATAAGAAGGTTGTTTCTCAGTGAATGGAGAAACACCGGGTCGGAAATAATTGTCTGATAGTTCTCCAACCCCGTGAAAGCAGGCATTCCATACCCATTCCAGGTGGTGAAACTCAAAGAGAAACTGAAGAGCACGGGAAATATGATGATTGAAGCAAACACCAAAATTCCTGGCAGCACCAGAATCCAGTAACTCATATGTTTTTGTTGTGCATACGTCATGGGCTCTAACCTTCCTATCAGAACAGCGCTTCCCTCTAAGGGGAAGCGTTGCTATCACCTATTAACGACCTACAGAAGAGACCATTCTCTCCAGGTCCTGTGCAACTTCCAGTGGGCTCATCGTATCAAACATCATATTCTGAAGATTGATATTGAATGTTCCAATTGGTTCGGCTGCTATGACTGAGTCCATGACATATCCCATCGGGACCTCCCCAGCAAATGCAATCAGTTTCTTGATCATGGGATCAGCATCCTCAGGCTCATCAAGGTTATAGGCTGGGAGACGACCATACTGTTGGCGAATGGCGGACCCTTCTGGTCCAGAGTAGAACCAGATCCACTTCCATGCTGCCTCAGCTTCCTTCTCATTAAGCTTTGCATTCATGCCAAAGCCTTGTCCTGCTGTTGCAGAAACAGAGAGGCTCTTGCCCTTCTGGTTGGGAATATCTGGGAATGATTCAAGGCTCATATACGTCTTCTGCTCATCAGAAAGTTCACCCACCATACTGTTTACTGTCCAACCACCATCAAGAAGATATACAGCACGTTCATTAACAAAATCATCCAATCCCTGACCATAAGCAAGCTGATTGGTTCCCGGAGACAACATCTGCTTATCATTAAGCTCTTTGATAATCTCCATGGCATACACGAACTCGGGATCATCATAGCTTGCTTCCCCAGTAAGCGCCTTATCCCACCACTCCATTCCACAAGCTCTTTCAACCAACATACCAGCTACACAGGACTGCATTGGCCAAGCATCCTTATTCGCAATAGAGATGGGTATTAAACCGGCTTTACGAATCACTGGTCCTTGCGCAAGCAACTCTTCATAAGTCTTGGGATAATCCAAACCAAGTTCTGAAAGCAACCGGTTGTTTGTATACATAATCGAGGTGATTGAGATATCCTCAGGCAGTTCCCAAATTTCCCCATTATCTCCCTGGGCCTGCATTGCCATATCAGCAAATTCATTTTCATGACCTGAGAGATATGGACGAAGGTCCTTCACCAATCCAGCTGATGTAACCTGGCTGGTTCTTTCCCCTGGGTAGAGCAAGACTATATCGGGCAACTGTCCACTCATGGCCATGGTTTGGAGCTTGTCATGGAACGATTCCCCATACCCATACTCAAAACTGAGCTTGATACCAGGGTTTGCGGCTTCAAAGACATCCACCAAATGTTGGAAATTAGGTGCAGTAGTCTTATCTGTCTGATCGAGGTAGTGATATACAGAAAGCTCAATCACTCCGTCCGTTGCCACTTCCTTTGTTCCTGCTGCAATGAGCAGGGAGGGAATCAAGAAAGACACGAATGCTAAAATCAACAATCGTTTCATTTTCATACAGGACCTCCATTTTTTCTCACCCTCTTCGAGGGTGTTAACGTTATGACAATAAGTGAAAGAGCGGAACAGCCTGCTTGGCAGTGTTCTCACTGAGCGGTTCCAGATTCATCAATACCTTATCGAGGACCAGAGCAGCAGCACCGAAGGAGACAGCATCATACCCCAATGATGAAAACTGGATTTGGCAATTCTCTTCGCTTTGGATCAGGGAATTTGACCGTATTTCTTTTCTTAACATTTCAGGCATGAAAGAAGCGAAAGGTTCAATCGTACCCCCGATGAATACATGCCCGATATCCAATGTATTGATAAGAAAGGCCAAATTCTGGCATATTTCCTTGATATAATTGCGCAAGGCTTCCTGATCTTCACTTACAGAAACGCCTTGGGCGATCTGCACTTGTTGCAAAGAATCAGGGTCTCGATTACATACACTCTTGAATTCACCCGCCTGGCTACTGCTTCCTCGATAGATTTTTCCATCGAATCCAAACCCTAAACCAATGGTCGGCTGTGGGGATGCTGTTTGTACTTCATAGCGTTTCCAGAATTCAATGAGCACGAATAGGAAATTCTTAAGCTTCTGTTTTCTTTGGAATACTACCTCTCCCCATGCTCCACAGTTGGCATCATTTTCCAGAATGACAGGAAAGGGAAAATGGGAGGCAACCTCTTTCTGAAAGTCAAAAGGCTGTTGAAAATCGAGAGAGACTGAACGATAGATTATCTGCTTCTCTGCATCAATCACTCCAGAAAAGCCAATACCTATTCCCAATAGATGTCTTTGCAATTTTTCTAGGTCTTTACAGAGAGATTCAATGAGATTACATACTTCAGCCTTGAATGTCTTGGCAGTAAAGCCTTTCGGTTTGGTTTGTGAGAAAAGCACCTTACCTTCCAAGTCAATGGAGAGTGCAGTAAAGGAATCAGAGCGAATTTCTATGCCTATAACATGAAAGTATGCTTTATTGAGGGTAAGTCCTATCGCTCTCCTCCCTCCCTTCGGACTCGCTTCGAGGACTTCATTCTCAGTAACAATTCCAAGTGTTATCAAATCATTGACTATGTTTGAAATGGAAGATTTGGTAAGTCCAAGCCTTACAGCCAAATCGGCGCGACTGAGTTGATCTTCTATCCAAAGACGATGAATTATCCGTGAGGAGTTTATTAGTCGTGATCTTCTTGGTTCAGGCAAGGGGGATACTCCTAGTTTGTTCGTTTTTGTACTAACCTAGGTACAGTATACCCCCTTGAAACTTAACGTCAAGAAGAATAACAAATATTTATATTATATATTTTTATATCCAAAATGAACTAACGCAAGCATACTATTGCATTTGGACAGGTCACTCTTTTTGTATTACTTTAACAGATGTTCAAATAGACGATACGTACGCTTCCCTGCCACCAATGCCAGGGCATCAGATGCATTCATGGGTTTGCTGAAAAAGAAACCCTGAGCCTTGTCACAGTTGTTTCGCTTCAGATAATCAAGCTGTCTCTGATGCTCAATCCCTTCTGCTACCACACTGTGCCCTAATTTATGAGCCATGGAAATGATATCTCCGGTGATGGCTTGATCATCAGAGAGGTACATCAGTTTATCGATGAATGACTTGTCAATCTTCAATTCATTGACATAAAGCTCACGTTCCCTCGAAAGAGAGGAATAGCCACTGCCGAAATCATCAACTGATATCTTGACCCCTTTGTGTTGCAGGGTCTTCAGCACTCTGTTGATTTCCTGGAAGTTCGAGGCAAAGATGGACTCGGTAAGCTCCAAACAGACGCAAGCTGGGTTCACATCCATTGAGTGCATCAAGCGGATTAGGTGCTCAGCAAACCCTTCCTTTATCAACTGGATGGCAGAAATATTGATGGAGACCGTACAATCCATTACATGATGTTCTTCCAACTGCTTCAAGAACTGGAATGCCTGCCGGATGATGATATCGCCCAAGGGGATGATGAGTTTTGTCTTCTCTGCAATCGGGATAAAGTGCAAAGGAGGAATTACCTGCATATCCGCGCACTTCAATCGCGCCAAAGCCTCAAACCCACAGATACCTCCGGTCCGCATATCTATGATCGGTTGATATTGCAGGAATAAACAGTCCGGGTTCTTTCCCGATACTATCCGCGAAAGAAGTGCAGAGAGTGTTGCTTCCCGCTGGATCTCTGTCTCCATACTCTCATCAAAGAAACAGACCTCTGCCTCTCCATCATAGAGAACAACGGAACGTTGGGAGGCTATCAAGATATTTCTGAGCAATTGATCTATGTTCTCTTGATTGGATTCATCAATCTCCAGAACTCCCAATCCATAGGGAATTTTTTCCAGAGATACAATATACTCCAAGGTACTTTCAATCTTCTTGCAAAGCAGCAAAAGGTTCTGTCTCTCATCATAGGACCTAAGATAGAACACGAATCGATATTCATGGGTAATACTCAATACAGCAAGTTCGTTGCAGAGGATTCCCAAACCCTCTGCTACTTTCTTCATGATATCCTGGCTGTATTGATAGCCATAGGCAATACTCTTTGCATTCAGCGCACCCAGGTTGATCGAGATGAGGGCTCGTTTAGCTCTCTTTCTTGCCTTGATATCCTGACGCAACAGTTGCTCAAGATATCTTCGGTTGTATAATCCGGTCCACAGGTCATGTGCATCCCGATAAGCAAGATTCTGCTCCATGAGTTTCCTGTCAGTGATATCGAGGATAATTCCTTCCAATGCTTCTATATCCCCATCATCGGTAAAGGCTGCCTGTCCCATCTCCCAAACCCATTTACGGGTTCCTTGGGCGGTAAGTATCTCATACTCCAACTCAAATGGCTTATTCTCATGGATTGCCCACTTCCATTCGCTGTAGATTTTCTGTCTATAGGAGAGCACAATCACATCATTGTAGGAGATATCGCGGTTGTTAATCAGCTGTTCAGGGGTATAGCCTGTTAATGTTTCACATCCTGCCGAGACATACAACATGGTCCAATGAGCATCGTAACGGCATCGGTATGCCATTCCAGGCAAGTGGGAGAGCAGTGCAGATTTGCTACGTTCACTCTCTGCAAGCAGGCGCTCAGCTTCCTTTCGTTTCGTAATATCCTGAATGAGACAGATATGGGCAAAGAGTCGGCTGTCACTGGCTTGCAAGGGAGCAACCGACATCTCAACCCAGACAACTGAGCCATCTGGACGAATAAATCGTTTCTCCAAGCTGTAGTTTTCCAGCTCACCTTGCTTCAGCCGCTTGAAATACTCCAATTCTCCAGGCAGATCATCGGGGTGGGTAATCGTAGTCCAGCCAATCCTAAGGACCTCTTCCATGGTTCTTCCCGTAATCTTCTCATACATGGGATTAACATCGAACTGTTCCTTACCGGGATCCACGCCAAGGTCAACACGATGGGAGATGGAGATTCCAATGGGTGCTTGGTAGAATATGGCATTGAACAGATGTGCTTGCTCCTGCAAATTCTGTTGCTTTGAATCTGCGTCCTGCTTCACCACCGCTTTCTCGAGGATTTCTCTCAGTTGTGCTTCTTGCAGGGGCTTCGACAAGATTGTCACGATATCCAGGTCAAACACCCGTTTCTTCTGTTGGAGCAGATGCGGCTCACCAAGAACAACAATTCTCAGGGGCTCTTGCTGTGACCTGTAGACCAACGTGTGGAGCAATTGAAGGCTCTGCAGATACGAGCGCTCTATATCGATCATCACCATATCGATGGATGCATGTTGCTCCAGCAGATGAAGCGCCTCATTGCTGTTTCCGGCTGCAAGTACCTGGATACGTCCAGTAATCTTTCTCACCAGAGAAAGATCTTCTTCGTTGAGCTGGACAGCGAGCAGTTGGGTTAACAAATGGGGCTCCCTCTTCACAAATTCTTACACATATCCTAGAGGAGAACGTACTAATTTACAATGAAAAGCCTCAGTTAAGTCCGCTTGATTGGTCAAAGCAATAAGAAACAGGAAGAACCATAAGGGAAAGGATATCCTCTCGCGTCACAGGAATTCCACCAGCTTCAAGGTTGGTAAGCAACTCCTTGGCGAGATCAGCAGAAGCTACTGGGGCAAGAATCACCAACTGCTCTCCTTCCATCTCACTCCTGCTGTGTAGAAAACCAGTGAATAGGCTGAATTCGCTCTCAAGACTCCGATCCATGCTTTTGGCATCGAACACGGAGGCTTTGGTGATCCCGACACTTTGCATTGCCAGAAACACATCCTCCTTATAATCCAGTTGCGAGAGCACCATAAGCAATAGATTCATCATTTCCTCCTAGACCTGCTCATTCGTTTCGCCCGCCTTGCGTAGTGCCAACCGTGTCAGCAAGGGTCCTACGACCTCAGTTATGATTGTGGTAAACAGCAATACGTTGATGATCATGCTCGCTAGTTGCTGACCTGTCTCCCCGAAAGCGGGGGCTGAGAAGGTCTTGTTGATCGCCAAGGCGAGAGCCAGTGCAACCCCTACCTGCGGCAAGAGGGAGAACCCAATTAAAAACCGAACTTTCTTCGGCGCGCGACCTATCAAAGCCCCAAGGGTTGCTCCACCAATCTTTCCAATACTTCTTGCTGCAAAGTAGAATAGTCCAAGCATTCCAATCTGTGTAATCAAGGAGACATCTAAGTGAGCTCCACCAAGAATAAAGAAGGCAACCAGGAACACAGGGCTGAAAGAGGAGACTACCGTCTCACTCTTCTTGCTCAATACCGCCGAGCTATTCACGATGGTCATTCCGAAAGCCATAATTGAAAGCAGCTCAGATACACCAAGCAACTCACAGACGCCCAACAACAAGAAAAGGAAGGCAGCAAGCAGCAACATCACCCAATCGTTATTTCTTCTTCCTCGTAGAAGCAAGATATAGAGAACAGCGGAAACAGCTCCAAGCCCTACTGCCATTGCAACAGAGAGCAAGGCTGAGGCTACCATTGGCCCGATTGCGAGAGAACTCCCAAGCAGGTTGGAACTGACAAAGCTCTCCACAAAGACATAGATAATAAGTGCGAATGCATCATCAATTCCGACGACGGCCAAGATGGTTGAAGTCAGAACACCCTTTGCCTTGTACTGCTTAATAACAGCAACTGTTGCTGCAGGGGCTGTTGCCGATGCCACGGATCCCAGCAAAAGTGCAGTATTGAGATTGGTCTTGAACACATAGAACAAGCCAAAGAAAACAACAAGGAACGCTCCAATGCATTCGGAGGTTACGATGGCGATAATGCTCCTTCCCAGACGCTTGATCACATCAATCTTGAGCTCAATTCCAATCATGAATGCAATCAGGGCAAGCGCAATGGAGGAGAGAGGGGACAAGATATCCAATACTTGAGTAGAGAGGAGATTCACCAAGGATCCACCAAGCAATACACCCAGGAGGACATAGCCGGTGACTTCAGGGATTTTCAATGTTGTGGTGAGTACCTTACTCCCATACCCTGCAGCAAAAATTGCAGCAAGATAGAGAAACAGATGGAATTCCATTATGCAATCCTACAAATCGGCAAATGCATCGAGCACCGCCTGGGGAGTCTTGGCAACCATGAGGGCTTTCCTACGTTCGGGGTTCTTGATCACCAAGGTGATCTTGGAAAGGATCATGAGATAATCGGACTGCCGGTCAGAAGGACCGCCAATCATGAAAACCAAACGTACCGGTTTCTTGTCCAGGGAATCCCATGGGACATCATTTTCCAACACTGCAGCAAGCAAGAAAAACTCCTTAATGCCGTCCAACTTTGCATGAGGAATGGCAACCTGAAGACCGATACCCGTGCTCATGATGGCTTCACGCGCAAGGATAGCTGTAGTAAAAGCTTCCCCACTGGGGATATACCCGCTATCAGCCGCTTTTCCTGTCATGGTTGTGAGTATCTGGTTCTTATGGGTTTCCTTGAGGAACAAAATGGAAGATTCAGTAAGATAATCGAGTATACGCATTGACACCTCTCCTACGTACTCAAAAGCATAGAAGCTTGCTGAAGGTTTGTAAAGTGAAGGATAAAAACGATGCGAAATAATGAAACCTGTTGAGTCCATTACATCCGGGAAAGCGTTTTTCCGAGGTACTCCATATCCTCTACCGTATAGCGTTGGTCAATCTGGACACTTACCACTGAATCATAGATCCAATTTGCATGTGGGAACTTCTCTTCATTGCTCAGCTGTGGTGGTTTTGGCCAATAGATTGTACTACGTATCCCATGATCCAACAGAAACTGCTGGGCACGATTCCTATCCTCGCTATACCAGCTGAAATGACTGGGGCAGGTTTTTTCATCAAGATTAGGAAAGATTGCCTGACACTGAGATGATGGCCTGTAATGTGTAATTACTGTCTCATAATTATCTCTTCGTCGCTTTAGGAGGGCATCAATATCCAAGCTTTCGATGATTCTCTTAGAGAGTGAATCACTTCCATATACATCAAACATTTCCCTCAGTCTCATTTCTGTTTCCCAGAATACCTCACCGGCCAAGGCATCGTAGGGAGCATCATCACTCTCAATTGCCTGCTTTCGATGCTCCATCGCCAGGTAGCGGCCTTCAAGATGTTTTTCGTCCGGTACCTTGCTCTTGATAAAAAACACACCCTCTTTCTTGATCCCAACCCCGCCACAGGCAACACCCATCCATTTACGGAGGCTACCTGCCCAGTAATCGGCAAAGGGAGAATGACCGTCTCGGGAGAATATGCTATGGGTTGTATCCTGGATGATAATTATTCCCTGATCTTTACACAGCTTCAGGAACTGCTCATCATAGCGACTGAACCCATAATAGCCACAAAGATTCAAGACCGTTACCCCCGCTAGGTCTTCTTTCTTGAAGAGGGGTGTTAACTCCTTGGCATCTACATCATAAAAACGAAGCGTATACCCTGCCTTTTCATAGCTAGCAAGCACAGTTTCACAAGTATAGGCAGGGACATACGCAATGTTGTTTTCATTCTTCGACTTCGCATCCAGCAGGCATGCATACAGGGCACACCGGCCAGACATGAAATAGTGCAAATCAGATCCGATGTTTTTTAGAAACCCATTCCCCCGGGGGGAAGGAGATTCCAGTGGGAACATGGATCCAAGATGAGGCATAATCATCAGAACGACCTGATAACCTTTTCATCGAGACGTTGCAACAACTCACTAGCCAAAGCAACGGCCGCTTCCACATCGAATACAGAACTAATTCCATAGTGAGTATGGGCATACCTAACCGGTACCCCGATTACAATCGCAGGGACTCCCCCGTTAGAAAGATGAATTGGTGCCCCATTGGTTGCCCCAGCGCCACGAACTGCTTCCTGAACAGGAATACCAAGCTCTTCGGCAAGATCAAGTGCATACCGTTGATACCGGGGGTTGGTGATCATCCTTGCATCGATGTGTCGCAGCATTGGACCTTTCTTCAGGCACGTTTGTGCTTGATATTCAGGGACTACCGTATCATCAGCCGGGCATCCCTCAAACACGATGGCAAGATCAGCACCAATTTGCTCAGTGCTTACAATACTGCCACGGGTACCGACTTCCTCCTGGCTCGAGAAATCCCCAACCAGGTTGACAGGCAGGGTCATGCCCTGCAGTGCTTTCATCGTCGCAAGTACACTCGCACACCCAATACGGCAGTCAAAGGCTTTGCCTATGAGCAAATCATGATTTGCATCATAAGTGCAAGTCACATCAGGTATTACGGGAGCCGCTATGCCGATACGATATTCCTTTACCACTTCCTCACTGCTTCTTGCCCCAACATCCAAGACCATCTTGGAAAGATCCAGTGGAGCATTGCGCTCAGCTTCACTCATAAAGTGGGGGGGCTTGCTTGCAACGACTGCAAGCACATACTCCCCATCCTTGTTAAGGATGCGAACCATATGGGCAGGAACATTGGTAGGGATCCACCCCCCAATGGGAATGAATTCCAACATCCCATCGGGACGTATGGCTTTCACCATAAACCCTACCTCATCAGTGTGGGCATTCAACTGCACCAAAGGCAGCCCTTCTTTGTTTTCAGAACGATAGAGATACAGATTTCGTAACCTATCTTCCTTGAATGTTCCAAGTGAACTACCCTCATCCTTGATGACAGCAAGCACATCGTCCTCAAATCCGCTGATACCATTCGCATCACTGATGCGCATGATACTTCGGATGAGGTCTTCTTTTTTCATCATGTACGACCTCTATAAACAATTACCTCAATGATGCATCACAGATCGGAGAGGGGATGGTCCACCAAATCTTGGCGGACCCCACCCCTGTGCGCTGGCAGCAATTACTTCGCTACCTTCACACCTTCCAGCTTGTGATAGCCGATTGGATCAAGTACAAAGCCTTCCACTGCATTGTTTGTACCTGCGGTGATGGCGGTGTAGATGATCGGAGCATTGTTTGCAATCTCTTTCAGCTCAAGGGCCAGATTCTTGTATGCGTCAAGGCGTACATCCATATCAGCACTGGTTCTGCCAAGCTCAACAAGACGGTCAACTTCAGGATCAGCGATGAATGAGCGGTTTCCAGGAGCGCCCTGCTGGGAGCTATGCTCGAGGGAATAATAGGTATAATCCGCATCCTTGGTGGAGGTAACCCAACCGAAGTAGCCCATGTCATGCTCACCGGCTGTTGAACGGCTGATGAAGGTACCGAACTCCATGACCTCAACCTTTACGGTGATACCGATTTCTCTGAGCATTTCCTGAATTGCCTGGCACATCTCAACACGGCTCTGGTTGTTGTTTACCCACAGAGAACACTCGAACCCATTGGGGTAGCCAGCTTCAGCGAGCAACTGTTTTGCTTTTTCAGGATTGTAGTCCCAAACCCCAGTGGAATAGTATCCGAATACTGCAGGGGCAATGATCTCGTCAGCTGCTGCACCAGTACCACTGTTTACCGTATCAACCAGGAGCTGACGGTCAATGGCCATGTTGATAGCCTGTCTCACCTTCTGGTTGTCAAATGGAGCCTTGCGCATATTGAACGAGATATAGAAACAAGTCAGCGATGGGGCTTCAAGAAGCACCAGGTCCTTGTTCTGCTCAATCCTCTTGAGATCTGATACGAGGATATCATAGGAGATGTCAAGCTCACCGGTCTCGAGGGCAATAGTTCTCTGGGATGCTTCAGGGATGATCTTGAAGACCAAATACTTAGTTTCGGGTTCACCCTTGTAGTAGTCAGCATATGCCTCCAATTTGGCATTGTCATTCTGAGCCCAAGAGACGAACTTATACGGTCCACTTCCAATTGGACTGGTCTTCAATCCATCTGGATTTGCAGTTACATAGTCTTTGGGGACGATACCTGCGAAGGGAACAGCAAGGTTACGCAAGGTCGGGCCATAAGGGGCTTTTGTGGTCACCAGTACCGTATAATCATCTTCAATCTTTACTTCCTTGATGAAATCAACGATGTAGGAGACTGAACCACTGGCGATGGCCCGGTCAAGAGAGAATTTGACATCATCAGCTGTCAAATCTTCACCGTTGTGGAACTTCAGTCCCTTGCGGATGAAGAAACGGTATTCAACGGGGGAAACAACTTCCCATTTCTCTGCAATCTGGGGAACCACTTCACCGGTAACAGGGTCAGTATCCACCAAGGTATCAAAGATATGGTTGGTAACCGCAACGGCAGGAGTCTCTTTTCCGATGTGTGGATCGAAAGAGGTTACATCCGCACCTTGTCCGATGGTGATGGTATCTTTGTAGCCACCTCCTTCTGCACTGTCACCGCGTTCTGAAGACCCTCCGGCGAACAGCGCAATACTGCTCAATAAAACCACTAGCACTGTCAGGATTTTTTTCATGTTCTTTCTCCTATTTGTCTCTATAGTTGCCCCCATACAGGGGCACCCCAATCTCAAACCAATATACAAGCCGCAAAATGTCCTGGGGTTATCTCCCTGAGCGGGATATCTGCCTTGGTGCAGGCCTCAGTTACAAACGGACATCGCTTTGCAAACCGACAACCTGGCACTGGATCAATGGGACTGGCCAACTCTCCCTTGAGCAACACCCTATCCACGGCATAATCAGGATCAGGAACAGGAATGGCAGAAAGCAACGCCTTGGTGTATGGATGCATAGGATGGGAGAAGAGCCCTTTTGCAGGGGCTTTCTCCACCATCTGCCCCAAATACATGACAATGATGTCATTCGAGAGATGCTTCACGACTGAAAGGTCATGGGTGATGAAGAGATAGGTCAATCCAAACTCATCCTGCAGGTCCTGCATCAAGTTCAGGATCTGAGCCTGAATCGATACATCAAGAGCAGAGACCGGCTCATCACACACAACAAACTTCGGGTCCAAGGCCAAAACCCGGGCTATACCGATACGTTGCCTTCGTCCCCCGTCCAGTTCATGCGGGTAGCTGTTTATCAGTTTTGTGGAGAGCCCCACCAAATCCATCAACTCAGTAACCCGTGCTCGCAACTGTGGACCCTGCTTGCGGGTAAAGATCTTTTGGATCAGCAGGCTCTCAGCAATCATTTCACTGACTGTCATTCTTGGGTTCAGGGACGCAAATGGATCTTGGAAAATAATCTGCATATCACGTCTCAGCGCTTTCATACTTTTGTTGCTGAGTGAGGTAATCTCCTGATTCTCAAAATAGACATTTCCCTCGGTGGGTTCATACAAGCGTAGAATTGTCCTCCCCAAGGTTGACTTCCCACAGCCAGATTCACCAACTACACCAAGGGTTTCCCCTCTCTTCAGATCGAAGGAGATATCATCCACTGCATGCAAGGTGCCGCCTGGGGTATCAAAATACTTTTTCAGATGTTCAACACGCAACAAGACATCAGCCATTTCTCACCTCCGCTTCGGCCAGAATGCAACGGACCTGATGAGTTTCGCTCAGATGTGTGGCGTCAGGCATTGCTCGCTCACAGGCTTCAGTAACGAATCTGCAACGGGGAGCAAACTTGCAACCAGGAGGCAGATCAGTTGGATCGGGCATCAGGCCCTTTATGGGACTCAGGCGTTTTACATCCTTTGTGAGGGAAGGGATTGAGCCAAGCAACCCTTTCGTATAGGGATGTGTTGGCTGTTTGAAAATATCATCGAGATTTCCCAGCTCAATGATTTGTCCGGCATACATGATGGCAACCCGGTCACAATTCTGAGCAACAACTCCCAGGTCATGGGTTATAAGCAACATCGCAGTATTGAGCCTCTTCTTCAAGGCTGTGATCATATCCAATACTTGTGCCTGGATGGTCACATCAAGAGCGGTAGTTGGTTCATCAGCAATCAACAGTACAGGATTACAAGCAAGTGCGATGGCGATAATAACCCGTTGCTTCATACCCCCGGAGAACTGGTGGGGAAACTCATGACTTCGCTCTGAGGGAATCCCAACCATCTCCAACATTGCATCAGCTTGCCGAACAATCTCCTCCCGTTTAAGATCCCGGTTATGAACCTCAACAACTTCCTGTATCTGCTCACCGACAGTCATGACTGGATTGAGACTGGTCATGGGATCCTGGAAAATCATGGAAATCCGACTGCCACGGATTGAGCGCATCTTGCTCTCGTTCAGGGAGAGCAAATCCTGCCCTTCAAAAAACACGCTCCCCTGCTTGATCACCCCAGGAGGGGAAGGAACCAGTCGAAGAATCCCCCTGGCAAGGGTTGTCTTTCCAGCTCCAGTCTCTCCCACCAAGCCGAGGGTTTCCCCTCTCTTCATTGCAAGGGAAACCTCATTGAGTGCATGCACACTCCCTTCATCAGTCTCGTAATGAATGGTGAGGTTTTCGATGGATAATATATCATCTGGATTCTGCATGATGTCTCCTAATTTTTCAGCCGAGGATCCAAGGCATCCCTCAGTCCATCACCCATAACATTCAAGGACAGGATGGTTATCATGATCCCCAGCCCTGGGATGACTGTGATATGCCAACCTTCACGGATATACGCCCTGGCCGAGGAAAGCATCGACCCCCACTCGGGAGTCGGAGGCTGGATACCCAATCCCAAGAAAGAAAGCCCTGCTATGGAGAGGATTGCCCCGGCAACGCCAAGAGTGGCCTGGACGATCAGGGGGGCCATTGAATTAGGAAGGATGTACTTGAAGATAATTCGTACATCGCTGGCTCCCATTGCCCGTGCCGCCTCAATGAACTCCTGGTCCTTGATGGTCAATACCGAAGCCCGTACTGTTCTGGCATAGGTGGGGACATAGCTGATTGCAATTGCTATAAGCACATTGGTCAGGCTTGTGCCCAGTGCTGCTACAATCGCAGTAGCTAGGAGCATGGAGGGAATAGCCAGCAACACATCCATGAAACGCATGATGATGTTATCGGATATCTTTCCATAATAACCGGCCACCGCACCCAGCAAACCTCCCAGAATAGTAGAGAGCGCTATGGCAATCGTTCCCATGAAGAGCGAGTAACGAACTGCCCATACCATTCGCATGAATATATCACGCCCAAATTCGTCCAAACCAAATATGTGCTCCCTGCTTGGTCCTTGCAGACGCATACGTAGATTCTGTTTAATCACATAGTCATTGTAGATTGCCTTATCAGTGACCAAATCAACCACAATCGTGGAGAGTGCAATCACCACAAGCGTCAGGATGACGATCATACCGGTCAAGGCCAGTCGGTTCTTCTTGAACCGTCTCCATGTCTCTGCTGCAAGTGTTCGCTGTTTCTTTACCAACGGTTGTTTCATACCACCACCCCTCTCCTTCTTTTGACAACCTTCTTGGAATACTGGCTCTTGATCCTCGGATCAAGGAACGCATAGAGAATATCGACCAAGAGATTGACAAACGAGAACATGACAGCCATGAAGATAACCGAGCCCAGTACCATGGGGATATCCTTACTGGTAATGGAATCAACCATAAGCCTCCCCAGTCCAGGCCAAGAAAAGATGGTTTCTGTGAGCATCGCCCCACCCAGTAATAGACCGAACTGCAATCCTACAGCAGTTACAATCGGGATCAAGGCATTTTTCAACATATGCTTCTTGGTTATTTGTTTTTCCGTAATACCCTTTGCACGAGCCGTCGAGATGTAATCCTGCCGGATTACCTCCAACATAGAAGAACGGGTCATCCGGACCACCGTTGCTGCAGCCCCGGTACCGAGGGTCAATGCAGGAAGCACCAATGACCTTAACAGACCAATGAATCCTCTCCCCATGCCTTGAGAGGGCAGCCAGCCCAGTTTCAGTGCAAAGAGAAGGGAGAGCAGTAGACCTAGCCAGAAGTTAGGCATGGAAACCCCTACCAAGGAGAATACCATTGAGGTATTATCCATGACCGTATACTGCTTCTTAGCTGAGAGGATTCCGATGGGAATTCCTATTATCAGCGCAACCAAGATGCCGGATATTGCCAAGATGGCAGTATTGGGAAACTTGTCCCATACCTGGGAGGCTACCGATATCTGGTTTCGGTAACTCAACCCCAGATCCCCCTGAAACAGATTCCCCATATAGGTCGCATAGCGCACCAACAAGGGTTTGTCCAATCCCAACTCAACCCGTTTCATCTCCAACGCCTCGGCACTTGCCTGGTCTCCAAGGATGATGGCAGCAGGATCACCGGGGGTGAGGGACATGATGAAGAATACGATGAAGGTTACCCCAAGCAATACGGGGATCATCATAATCAATCGTCGAATAATATACTTACCCATACAGACTCCAACTCCTAGGATTTCTCATCAGGTAAACTGAGCAAATTTGCCACCAAGCATGGCTATAGTGAGAATCATATGGAACACATCATCATACTGTTCTGATGTGTACCGTACGGTCCGCCCACCGACTCTCTCGAGGCCAGGCACTACTGCAACTGCATCAGCAATGACGCTAGTAGCCAAATCCACTTCAAGTTCAACCGGACCATCAAACCGTTTCACTTCAAAACTGTCCAATGGACGTTGCAGGAAGGCCTTAACTTGTTCTTCAAAGGTTCGCTTCACCAGCTCAGGGCTATACATTTTAGCTGTATAGCGACCGAGTCCTTCCTTGGTCCGTACGAAGGGAATCGAGAGAAACCCTTTCAATTGTGCTTCAAGAACATCATCACCACTGACCAAGGCCACAGGTACACCGTAAAGCCCTGCATAATATGTATTGATCTCGGTTTCCCCAACCACAGTGCCATTCAGCCTGATCTCATAAATGCAGGAAGAGGAGTAGGAGTGGTCCATCCCACCCTTCTCTGTTCCGATGCTTGCATGGTAGCCAATGAGGAATACGGCATCAAAGCTCTCATCAAGACCCTCCATCATATAGGAATGACGCGGGTATCCCTTTATATGGGTGATGCGCTCGTCACCGAAGGAACCATAGACCAAATTCTCCCCACGGCTATGGGAGTCACAAATACAAATTTCCTCTATTTCCGTACCTTGGAGCAATGTATCAATAACATACGTCAACTCCTGTTTAAGCAGGGAAGCACACCAAGCTTCCTTGGTGGTCATCTCATTCCAAGAAGAGATTCCTTCAATACCTTCCATGTCTGTGGAAATAAATACTTTCATCGTAACACTTCCTTTTGTGACTTAAGCCACGCATATCCTTCCCGCTCTGTGGCTACAACTGCCTTCATATGGGGAATCAAGTTTTCATCACTGCCAAGGAGCAGCATGTTTATGAATACCTGGATGACCGCTACCATGCCGACAAAAGAGTTGGTAAGCAATAACGAGTTGTTCGCACTACAGGCCACTGAATCGGCAATTGGATAGATGGGACATGCCGCCGAATCGGTGAACAGATAGACCTTCACTTTTCGTGCATGTGCTGCATTGGCTACCTGAAGCGCCTCAGGAGAGTATGGAGGCATGGTCATGATAAAGAGACTGTCAGAGCTGTTCATGCTCGCAAGCCTCGCACTGTAGTCACTGATGGAACCAGTAATCGAGTGAACCTCCTTGATCTGCATGGAAACCAAGGCATATTCAAATATCTGCATGATATTCTTGCTGACCCCAAAACCGCTCACAAAAATGCGATCACTGTTAAGAACCCCCTGTACCATTCTTGACAGCGATTGAACACTCAAACCCTTCAAGGTTTTACTGAGGTTCTGTATTTCATTGTCAGCAAGCTTTTGCAGTTTCTTCTTGATCGGCAGTACATCAAGTTCATTCAATACAACGTTTGAGTCCGGCTTGAGTTTCGTCCTGAGCTCCTCTTGTACTGTCTCCTTGAACTGTTTGTAACCAGAAAAACCAAGTGCTTGTGTATAACGTACCAAGGAGGCGTTGCTGACTCCGATAATCTTGCTGAGCTCATTGACTGAAGTAAAACCAATGGAGTCGTAGTTGTCGAGCATCCAACGCCCTACTTCCTGAAACGAGGGAGACATGGATGACAAGGTCTCACGTATTCGTTCCTGTACCATATCTCTCTCCCCCCTTTCCTGATGAATCAACAGGATGTAACAAATTCTACCTAATCCATAATTATATTAACAAATTTTACATCATTATGCATCAAAAATTGTATATTTTTGCATAGATGCACTTATTTTTATATATTATATAATTTTAATATTTATTTTTTTAGCATTTTTATTGTTTTCTTGAATTTCTATGGAAAACAATTGGCTTCTTGAGACATGAAAGAGTCCTATCTGTTGCAATTATTACAGATGAATTGATACGTGAATGCGATTGACTCATTGGTCAGGTTTTCACACAGGTGTGGAGAATCTTCCTCTGAAAATCCTCCAGGTCGTAGATCCCTACAGAGAAGCGAGCCAAACCGATTGCGATAGTTTTCAGCAAAGGTATA
The DNA here is from genome assembly GCF_963676285.1 of uncultured Sphaerochaeta sp. NCBI lineage: Bacteria > Pseudomonadati > Spirochaetota > Spirochaetia > Spirochaetales > Sphaerochaetaceae > Sphaerochaeta > uncultured Sphaerochaeta sp. Next base: position 2,016,515 of record NZ_OY781063.1, on the reverse strand, counting down.
AGCAAGACAGATAGCATCCTTCTCGTCCCACCCTCTCTCTAGGAAATATATACCCAAGAACATTACAGCACCTGAGACCAACCCGCATTGATCCCCGTGGCCACCACAACCATGCAAGGCAACAGCACTCTGGAGTGTCTGAGGTGCGATGGTTTGGCCCAGCAGTTTGGAAAGTACAATAAGCATTGTCCTTGCACAGTTGGTATCTGATCCGTAGTACAGTTCATGCACCAAGGTACTGATTGTGGAATAGGTATTCATACGCTCATCCTAGAACAGCACTGTTCACAAGGCAAGATGAGCTGTAGTTCTGCTTGCAAGAACTACAGGGATGGACTAGAGTACTAGGCCATATGGCAACGCATACGAAGCTTATGACAAGCGGTTCGATCCAAAAAAACCTTATTGCCTTTGCAATCCCCATTTTCCTTGGGAACTTGTTTCAACAACTGTATCACACAACTGATACCTTGGTGGTAGGGAATCTTGTCGGAAAAGAGGCTTTGGCTGCCATTACCTCAATCACCAGCCTTATCATGCTCTTGGTAGGACTCTTCCAGGGTATTTTTGTAGGAGCGGGAGTGGTAATCTCCACAGCATTCGGAAAGGGAGACTATGAAGGAGTCAGGAAGGCTGTCCATACCACCATTGCCCTTAGCTTGCTCACCAGTGCACTACTGACCGTCCTGGGCTACTTCTTTGCACCGGTGGTTCTCCATTGGATGAGAACTCCCCAGAGCGTATTCATTGACGCACAAACCTATCTCCGGATTTTCTTCTTGGGTATCTCCACCCTGATCTTCTACAACACTGCAAGCGGAATTCTCCAGGCAGTGGGAGACAGCAGACATCCACTCTATTTTCTTATCGTTGCTTCAATCCTGAACATCGCCCTAGACCTGATTTTCGTCGGCGTGCTGGGTATGGGCATTGAGGGAACCGCCTATGCTACCATCATTGCACAAGGAGTAAGCGCCACCCTCAGCTTTCGTCTATTGCTTACAACACCTTCAATTGTACGAGTGCACATTCCTTCCATTAGTATTCACAAAGGATACCTCAAGCAGATTCTTACCTTCGGTATTCCTTCCGGTATCCAGAATTCGGTAACCAGCTTTGCAAATGTCATCCTCCAATCCTCAATCAATCTCTTTGGAGCCTCAGCCATGGCAGGAAATGGGGCCTTCATGCGTATCCAAGGCTTTGCCTTTATCCCGATAACGGCCTTTGCCTTGGCTCTTACCACCTATACAGGGCAGAATCTGGGAGCAAGGGAATATGATCGGGTGAAAAGGGGTGCACGCTTTGGGGTATTGTTTGCCATGATCCTCGCAGAGACCATAGGACTTGGTATGCTCCTTGGCGCCGAGCCTTTGCTGAGACTATTCAGCCAAGACCCTGAAGTCATTGCAATGGGGGTCTCGAAAGCCAACATATCCAGCCTCTTCCTCTGGGCGCTTGCGCTCAGTCATGCAATGAGTGGTATCTACCGCGGGGCTGGAAAGGCAATCGTCCCTATGGCAGTAATGCTTGCCATCTGGTGTATCTTCAGAATCATCTTCATTTCAACCGGCCTCTGGCTCTTCATGGATATCAGGGTCATTTTCTGGGCATATCCTGTTACCTGGACACTCAGTTCCATTATCTTTGTCATCTATTACTTTAGGGTCGACTGGATGCATCAAACAGATTAGACTTACATGTGATAAGGAGGAGACCGACATGGATACCATTACCAAACAATTGGCACAAATTCGGTGCATCCCTATGGTCAAACAGGGCAGAGAGGACCAGGCAGAAGCATTGGCCAAGGCACTGCGTGCAAGCGACCTGCGCACGGCAAACATCTCCCAGCAGATGAATGGTGGGCTTGCCTTGCTGCGCCGATTGGCCCAAGAAGAGGACCTTCTCATCGGGGCGGGCAATGTCCAAACGCTGGAGGAGGCAAAAGCAGCAGTAAAAGCAGGAGCTGCCTTCATATTCTCTCCTCTTTTCAATGAGCAGATGGTGGAGTTTTGCCAACAAGAAGGAACACCCATCTATCCGGTCACCACCCAGGCATCGGTAGCCAGGGCGTGGAATCTCAAGACGCTGGGTTGCTATCCTGTGGAGGAGCTTGGTGGACTACCATTCATCAACACCCTGGGAGAACAGGAAGGTCTTACATTCATCGTAGCGGGGCATATCAATGAAGAGATGACAGCCACCTACCTTGAAAATCCACACGTACTTGCCATGACAGGGAGTTGGATGCTCAAGGAGACGGACTGGGAAGCAACCACCGCTGCACTTAAACGTGCGAAGAGATTTGCGCTTCCCTCAGCCTAACAGGTCCCCAAGGTGAGATGAGCTGTTGATCATAAACCCCTTTGACTCCAAGAGCGAAGCGAAGATACCTTTGCCGGGAATAAGTATGCCACTGAAGGTTCCATCATAGACCACCCCGTATCCACAGGATGGGCTGCGGTCCATCAGGAGTGCTCGCTTACACCCACTTGCCTCTGCAATTTCCAATGCTCGCTGTGCTCCTCGTAAAAAAGCTTCAGTGCAGTCATATCCCTCTCGGCTTATCACCCTGCCATCCAGCAGTTCAGAGGGGGAACGAGGGGTTTGCAATCCGCCCAAGACTTCCGGACATACCCCAATAAGGGTATAGCGTTCTTCCAGCATTACTGCCTGGGGAAAGGGGACTGAGGATCCATCATATCTGCATTGCCTGCCAAGCAGGCATGCGCTGACCACAATTGGTATTTTTTCCATGCACATAAGCATATCATATGCAGAATTGTAGTGGTATGCTAATCAGCATGGATGGATATGACAACCTTATCGCAACCCTCGACTATTTCGAACATCGATTAATGTCCCAGAACCCAATTACCACGGTTTCTGAACTCGCAAGGCATAGTGGCTATTGCACACACCATCTCTCCGGACTTTTCACTGCCCACACTGATATGAAACTGAAGGAGTACCTGCAAGCAAGGATTCTTTCTACCATTTTCTCGCATGCATACAGCTCAAATACCCCGCTCAACCAACTTGCCCTTGTCTATGGATTCCATGATTATGAGACATTTTACCGAGCTTGCAAACGGAGATTTAAAAACACCCCTTCCAACATTCTCCAAAGTGGATTGGATTCTCCATACCTACAACAAAGAATCTACCCCCAACGACACCAGGACAGTGAAGCCATCAAAGGAGAGATTATCATATTACCAGAGTTCACCCTCTGCGGACTTGACTTCTTCATCTGGCCTGAAACCCGTTCCTTCCACCGCCACTGGCAACAGTTCGAAAACTACCAGAATGCAATACAGGGACAGAAAAATGCGTCTGTGACATTCCAATTCACAGCATGGAAAGAGGGAGAGGAACAGACCATGCGGGTACTTTGCGGTCTGGAGGTGAACCCTGCCTCTCCCCAGGAAACAATTTTCTCTCGACAATCAATACCAAAGACAACCTATATCAGGTTTCTCCATACCCAAGACGTAAGCCAGATCAGGAATACCTACCAATACATATATGGGACCTACTTCTCACAGAGCAGCTACCAGTGCCTAGGCAATTGGGAGCTGCAACGCTATGAGAAAAACAGGGCAACCATTGAGATCTATATCCCCATCAGAATGTAAATTCTGCATCCCAGTCAAAATCTTCACTCTCTTCCATCCAATGCGGCCAATGGGCACACCACGGTGGTGTGCTATAGTCGCGTACCCGATCTTCACTACCATGATATGGCTTGATATCGAGAACCGGAGTATCCTGTATTGCATCGATCCAATGGACATGGATCGTTCCTGTGTCCATATCGATAGATTGTACAGGGACAACCGATACACAAATCGGATTCACACGATACGGGGATCGGGTGGCAAAGACCCCGATATGATTGGGTCCTGCAACATACGGTTTCTCAAGCAACAGAGCTTCTGAAGGCAACGAGATGGCTTGATGTGCATACCATACAACCAAGATATGGCTGAACCCTTCCAAGCCGTGAAGTCCCTTACGATACGGCTCTTCGATCTGGATGGCATACCCATCCCCCGCACATACATTGCCAATTACAGTACATGAAATATTCATTTTCATTCCTCCTGCTCTAAAGGATTACAGAAGGAAAGCTGCAATGACATTGCAAAAGAGAAGGCACCCCTTACAAAAACGGAATCACAAACCCAATTCCTGGAGTTTTTGACCTATCGCATTCACCGTTGTCTCAATGATATACTCCCCATAGGCAGCACTAGAAAGCCTTGGATCCTCACCTTTCACCCCAAGCGGCCAGGTATCCTGCTCCAGGATTGCGAGATTCACCAACTCAGGGTGAAGCGCCATCATTGTAGAGGTTTCACAACGTCCAGCATGATCGCCCAAAGCCAGATACGTTTCTGGTGGAAAATCATTGATGGAAGAGAGCAGGATAATATCATACTGCTTTTCCCACTGGCTGGCCAACTCTGCCCAGGCCTTTCTGGAAGGACCATGCCCATCAGCGATCAGGCAGATAAACCCAGCCCGTTTTGCCTGGGCGATCAGCGCTTCGAGCATCTGGAGAAACAGCCCCTTGGAAACCCAGTAACAACTCCCAGGAAGCCTCTGATGGGGTTTTGTAGCCTCACTTGAGTCCATCCCAATCAGGCTCTTGCCATCCCCTGCATCGGCAATCCTATCGGGACCAAGATAGAACGGCGGGAACACAATGCCTCCAAAACGCCTGGCTGCCCTGATAAACAAACCTTCTGCCTGCAGGGCATCCGCGCCCAATACATTCTGCAGCCCATGCCACTCAAGGGTTCCCAGGGGAATGTACCCCACGGGATGATCTGCCAGCCTCTGTTTAAATTGAGGAACGCTGAGATAGGCATACTGTACATGCGGGTCCATCAGGTTACCTCCGTCCTTGTTTCATCTTTTCCTTGGTATCATACATATTGTTATCTGCTGCTACATAGGTATTGAATAGATTTCCACCACAGGATTCACACCACGACCATCCAATTGCCAGAGAGAGCGGCACGGGCCCAGTTTTGTTGTACAGCTTTATCTGGCTCTCAAGCAGGGATAGTGATCGTTCAACCTCCAGAGGTTCCTCCTTGGTGCTGATCACGGCAAACTCATCACCACCGATACGATATGCTTTTCCCACTCCGCGAAAACAACGTTCCAACAGACCACCGGCATGCACCAATAGGGCATCCCCACTGGCATGACCATAGGTATCATTGGCCTTTTTCAGTTCATTGACATCACACACAACAATGGTTGCCGGTCCCTTGCATATTCGCTGCAGATCAGAAAGATCCCGCATAAATGTTGATCGATTCCTCAGACCAGTAAGCACATCAAACGAATAATACTGCTCTTGGGAGAAGAGATAGAACAACAGCAGGGAGAGTGCGATACCGGGCCAGAGTGTCAGGACAGGGGGAAAAACAATCTGGATGGCAGCCCCTATAATCGGGGTTGCCAGGATAAAGAGCAAAAGAGGACGGTCTGACGCCTCATAAGCACGTAGCGTCTTTACCAGAAAGACAATACACAGTCCGTAGTAGAACAGCATATTGAGTGTTGCCAGTGCAAAAATTGGTCCTCTACGATACACGTTCATGGCATCCACGTAGAAGTACCAACCATTGAAATAACTGAGAATACTCAACAGTCCATTGATGGAAAAGGGAAGGAACAACCACTTACTTCTCTGTTGGTACTTTGTATGAGAAATATACCTGAACAGAAAATAGCAGACTATAGGAGAGAGCCCAAAACCAAGGACATTGGTGATACGGTGGGGAGCAATCTGGGAGGAAACACCGATATCATCAACCTGGTAAGCGAACAACTCGGTCCCTATGACTATAAGCAGGGTAACAGCAGAGAGAATATACCAACGATTATTTGGCTTGCTCTGCAAACTGCGGGAAGCCAGAGCTATGGCAAAGATCAGAAGCACCACAGACAGTACATCCAACTCAAGTGTCGCGTTCATAGGCCCTCTCTTGCATCCATGATGCCATAGCACATGCTATTTGCCTAGGGTAGACCTTGCATCTAAAGCAGTACTTTCGTACCATCAAAGATGCCATGAACCCACCACTGCCAGAACACCCAGCATACACCCATGCCCTGCACCTCCAGCAGCTTCTGCAAAAAAACGGGGTAGTAGATTTTGAAGGAGAGGGGAAAGTACCTATCGATGGGTTCTTCTTGCCAGGAGGGGGGGCCATGTTCGGTGTGTTGGTTACACGTGACCAGAGCGGAAATGAGGTACTGTTGAAAGCATTCTCAGGTAGTTGCATGGGACACCTGAACCTTCCTGGTTGGGTTGACCACTTGGTTGATGAGGAGTCATATCACGAATACCTTCGTATCTTTGATGCCCCGATCAAGGAAATAGGTAGGCTTGCTGAGGCAGCTGGCAATGAAAAGGAGCGCCAATCATTTCTTTATGAACGCTCAGAGCTTTCCCGCAGGGCTCTCTCCTATTACCGAGAACTCTACAGCATAGCCACGATTGAGGGTAAGCGAGTCCGTCTGGAATCCATCTTTCCCGGAGGGAATGCCCCTACAGGGAGCGGGGACTGCTGTGCCATCAAGCTTCTCCAGTATGCGTTTACCCACCAATTGCATCCTATCAGCATGGCAGAATTCTTTTTTGGGGCCCCTACCAAGGACAGTGGGAGAAGCCATCTCAGGTTCTATGGCCCTTGTGATGAGAAATGCAAACCAATTCTCCATGCCATGCTTACCCTGGATATCATCTACCAAGATTCGCATATCATCATTGTGAACAAGGATGCAGGACTGCTTGCAGTTCCAGGGAGAGGACCACAGAAATGTGATAGCGTGGAAACCCGCCTCAGGAGGCTGATGCCGAATATCCCCTTGCAGTGTGCTGTCCATAGACTCGATATGGATACCTCCGGATTGCTCATCCTGGCAAAAGACAAGGAAACACATAAAAGGATGAACAAGCAGTTCAGCGAAAAACAAGTAAGCAAGAGCTATGTGGCACTTCTAGAGGGAGTTGTCAGGCAAGAAAAGGGAGAGATCAGCCTTCCCTTCCGCCTCGATGTCGATCATCGCCCTCTCCAGATATATGATGAGCAGCAAGGTAAATGGGGAACTACCCGCTTCAAGAGAATTAGAGTAGAGAGAAGAAGCGATGGATCACTTGCAACGAGAATGATCTTCTTTCCCCTGACAGGACGAACCCACCAGCTCAGGGTGCACAGCGCACATGAGAAGGGTCTAGGACACCCGATCAAAGGGGACCGTCTGTATGGCAGCGGAATGTCAGACCGCCTCTATCTTCATGCAAAGACACTCTCCTTCCATCATCCGATAACCGGAGTGTGGATGGAGTTCTCTACAGAAGACCCTTTTTAATACTTTCTTGTACCCCTAAGGTGTTGTATAGTAACAAACGGAGGGTCTATGCGGAGAAAAAACAATGCTATTTACATTGACTTGGAGAATATCCCTTCGGCTCTGGATCTCAAGCCGCTCTTCGAAGAACTGACACTGAAACACAATGATTCCCCTGAAGAAGAGAATATATTTGTCATCAAGATGGCCTGTGGGAATTCTGCTTCCATAAAGAAAATGGAAAAGCAGTTGGCTGAATACAACTTCACCATCAGGGACACCCCTTCCATCACCACAAACTACAAGAACCGTGCTGACTTGATCATCAGCCTTGAAGCATTGGAAACCATCATCGTAAATACCCCTGTCATTGACCGCTATGTTTTCATCACCAGTGACAGCGACTTCACGGTCATCATGGAGGCCCTTCGCAAATATGGTAAGGAAGTCTATCTGGTTACCAAGGAGATGGTGAGTGACAAGCCCATCTTCAACAACTGCTGTGATGAAATCCTGATCATTGAATCATTCATGAACAAACCAAAAACAGAAGAACCGAAGGAAAGTGGTCCACCAAAGGCAAAGAAAGCAGATAAACCTGCTGAGATCAACCATACAAAGAAGATGGACAAGCAAGTGGAAACACTCATGAGGCGGGTGGTGGACTCCTTCGATCCAGACAGCTGGCAATTGGTAAGTTATGTAGGGGTTAAGTTCCATCAGATGGACAAGAGCCGGATGATTGAACGAAGCAGCTACCACAGTCTTGGGAATCTGCTCTCCAAACTGGAGAAAGAGAAGTATATCGAGCGTAAACTCAACGAGAAGGGACATCCGGAAATTCGGAGAATCTCGAACTAGAAACCAATAAAAAGAGGAATCCGAATGGCTGCTTTCTCACGTGAAAACCATATTCAGAGAATTGTGCTTGCCTTGGTCCTGATGGTATTCGTCATGGCTCTCTACTATGATTCGTTCCTCCAGACTGAACCGCTCTCCGGTGGGAAAGTGACAGCATGGGATGAACTGTGGACCATCAACATCGACGGACAGACATTTGCTGAAGATGTCTCGCTTCCCTACTCACTGCAGAAGCCTGTCAAAAACAAGGTAATCTCGCTTCATCACACCATTCCCTCTCAACTGCCAGCTGAACAAAGGACCATTGCATTCAACTCCAGCATGGCAAGTGTCTTGGTACAGGTGGATAACGAAACAATCTACCGTTTTGAGGGGCCTGAGAGAGGATGGGCGATCCCTGTTTTTGGAGGAACCTACACCCATTTCATCCGCCTCAAGGATTCATACCTTGGAGGAGATTTAAGCATTACTTTCGGCTATACCTCCAATAACTCATTTGCTGGGCATTTCAAACCAGTTTACAGTGGGAGCAAGACCGATTTGTTGTTTCACGAACTAGGAGAGTGGCCTTCCCTTTTCTATGGATTCTCACTTCTCTTGATCGGCCTATTGGTGGTTCTTTTTTCCCTCTCCATCCAGACAGATGAAGAGAGAAAGAGTTTTTTCTACTTTGGCTTGGTACTGCTTGCTCTCGGTGGATGGGTTTTCAGCCAGACCCCCAGCAAATTCATACTCTTCAGGAACCCCGCACTCCCAATGAATCTCAGTTTTGCTGCACTTTTCCTGCTACCCCTCTTCCTGGTCAATTACATCATCCACTCCTACCCGGTGGGAAAGTGGGCTTCGCCATTCTTGTATATCTCACATTTTTTTGCTTCCCTCTATATTCTGGGAGGGGCACTCCAACTCTTCGGTATTATGCAGTACACCGATCTGCTGCTCCCCTGTGGGCTGTTTCTAGCACTCTTTCTACTCTCTTTGTTTGTGCTCTTGGTAATCGAGTATTTTAGGGGAAACCAAGACCTGAAGTCCTTCCTGCTTGCAATGGGGTTTCTGCTTTCGTCCATCATTGCTGAGGTAATCCTGCTCATGCTTGGTATTTCCCTCGATAGTGCCGTTATCCTCCATTTTGGTATGGCGGCCTCGGCGGTGGTACTTTTCTGGCGTAGTGCCACCTTGATGAGGATCAAGACAAAATCGATTTGCAAAGAACAGCTCCTGCTTAGTCTTGCCTACAGTGATGCCCTGACCGAGGTAGGGAATCGGGCAGCCTATGACAGGGAGGTCTCCCGAATCCAGGCATCGAAGGATAAGCATGTACTGGGGATTCTTATGATGGATATCAATGACCTGAAGAAGATCAATGACACCCAAGGCCATACCCAAGGAGATATGATCTTGAGGGACTTTGCACATCGCGTACAAAAGATTCTCCCTTCCCGTGCAAAGGTTTTCCGCTATGGCGGGGATGAGTTCATCGCACTGATCAGTGATGTTTCAGAAGAGGAACTGCAAAAGATGGCAGAACGGGTACTCTCACACTTCTCCTTTGGCAATAAACTCCACTACCATGTAGCGGTAGGATTTGACCGATACATTCCCAAGAGAAAAGACCGATTCCATCAGTGTGTCGGTCGTGCTGATGAAGCAATGTATGCATGCAAGCATTCCATGAAACAATCCTCTTCTGCTACTTGACCTAGCATCAATCTAGAGGCACCCTGTGCCTAGGAGGCTTCTATGAAAAGAACACTGCTTCTCTCCCTGCTTATGATGTGTCTTGTGCCGATATTTGGCAGTACGACCTTGGGCGGAAGTTCGGGCTATATTGTAGTTCCAAGTGCTGATGTTGCTCCCAGTAAGGCAAACAGCTCAGTCAGTACTGCATATTCAGCTACCATCACAAGTGACAGGGTTATACACATACCCTCAATTCTCTTGTCATTTTCAGACGCTGTTGAGACCAGTTTTGCCGTTGATATCGGGAATGACATAGACCTCCTGCTAAACGGAAAATGGAGATTTGCAAACAGAGAGTCTACAAGTTTTGCTGCAGGAATCCTTGCCCAAGTGAGTGGGGTGTCAGAGACGAATGATTTTTCTGCCCAACTATATGCAGTCTCTACATTCGAGAGTTCAATCATGGATTTCCCCTCAAAGACAACACTTCGTCTTGGCTACACCTTCAAGAAATCCATGGATAGCAATATTGACTTTGCCCTCGGTTTCCAAACACCATTCTTTCCCGAGGTATTCAAGGAGAAAGTGGATTTCCTACTGGACTTCGGCAATGTCAGTTACAGCGCCACCCCGTCTGCAGGGGATGCTGGGGACAGAGGGTTGGTCAACGTCGCACTGAGACTACTACCCATTGAGTTCCTTACCGATACCTACTTTGGACTCGATATACGAGCGCTTGATCTTTTCGACCATAAAGGAAGAGCACTGAGCATCGGTGCCACAATATCATTCAGACCACAGTGATTCTGAAAGAAGGCCGGAGCTCAATGCACCGGCCTTCCCTCTCTTTATTCGATCTCCACTACCTTGACCATATTGGTCTTTCCACTACTGCCCACGGGAACCCCGGCAGTAATTACCACGGTATCTCCCTGCTTCACCATTCCCTGTTTTATCAGATATTCTGGTGCGTATGCCAACAACTCATCCACACTTGCTAGTTGGTCAATGAGAATTGGGGTAACCCCCCAGCTCAAGGCAAGGTAGGTCACCACCTCCGGCAAGGGAGAGAAGGCAATAATAGGAACCGAGGGGCGGAATTTAGCTATCAACCGTGCTGTAGAACCTGTTTGCGTGAAGCATGCGATGAATGCCGCACCTACAGAGAGAGAAAGCTCACGGGTGGCAAGACCCACAGCCTCCGTGGTGGTAATCTTCCGATCTGGATCCAACATGCTGATTTGGTTGAAGACCTGCTTCTGGAATACATCACTCCGCTCAGCAAGACTGGCAATCCGACTCATCGTGGTCACCGCTTGCAGAGGATATTCACCTGCTGCAGTTTCCCCACTGAGCATTACAGCACTCGTACCATCCAGCACTGCATTCGCCACATCATTGGTTTCTGCCCTGGTAGGTTTTGGATTGTGCATCATTGATTCCAGCATCTGTGTCGCGGTGATGACAGGAAGCCCACGATCGATACAGGACCTGATGATAGCCTTCTGGATCAGGGGGACCTCCTCAGCCGGCGCCTCCACCCCAAGGTCTCCTCGGGCGATCATAATCACACTTGACTCATCCATGATCTCCTGGAGGTTGCTAACTGCCTCAGGCTTCTCAATCTTACTGATAATGGGGATGGTTCTGCCGTAGGAGGCCATCATATGCTCTTTTAGGGCCTTTACATCTTTTCCGCTACGAACGAAGGAGAGGGCAACATAGTCAAGATTGTTCCTGAAGGCAAAATCCAAGTCTCTCTTGTCTTTCTCCGTGAATGAACTCAGTTGGCGTAAGGGGACTTCTGGAAGGTTTACGCCTTTACGGGGAAAAAGAACTCCCTCTTCCAGTAAGGAGCAATGGATGTCTTTCCCTTCAATACTTTCCACGATAAGGGAGACCAATCCGTCATTGATCAATATCCGTTGCCCTTCCTTGATCTCTTCATGCAGGTATGGGTAGTCAATGCTGATACGCTCCCTGGTTCCCACGCAGGGCTCAGTGGTCAAGGTGATTTTCTCTCCCTTTTCCAGTACATACATCTCTTCCTGCAACTGACCAAGACGGATCTTGGGCCCTTGTAGGTCCATGAATACTGTCACAGGAAACCCCAACTCCTTGCTTGCCTGCCTGACATAGTCAAAGCGCTTCTGCTGTTCTTCATGCGAACCATGGCTGAAATTCAGCCTTATCACTCGACATCCAGCTTCCAAGATGGCTTTTACCATCTCATACTTCTCGCTCGCCGGTCCCAGTGTGGCAACAATCTTGGTGTAGGTCATATCCCTGCCTCCTATAGGTATCATGAGGTGAACTACAGTGATTTGTAAAGCATTATTCCCGCTCGGGTGAGAAGAGAATCACCCTGAAAGGTGAAGAGAATACTCTCTCCAGGCGATTGTTTTCCTTCAGCCAAGCCCTAGCATGGAAGTATGAACAAGCATATCGTACGTAGCTGGATCATCATAGCTGTATCAATACTCTTCACGCTTCTCTGCATAAGCAGTATAGGGCATCTACATATCGACAGCTCAACCGATGCATTCATCCCACAATCACATCCGGTTGTAGCTACCAATGAGCGCATGGAAGAACGATTCGGCTCCCTGGACTCGGTGGTGGTTAGTCTGTACGCCCCCCACTCGATGGTAAGTGAAGAGTACCTCGAGCTACTTTCTGAGCTTACCAGGCGCATTGAAGCATTGGAGGGGGTAAAGCAGGCCTCCAGCTTGGCAAACCTCAAACATCTCGAGCCATCCTCCGATGGAGTTGCAGTTGTCTCTCTCTATGATGGGGATGCTGGGCAAGTCGAAGAACGTATTGCCTCTTGGGCATCTTTCTATGAGGGTACGTTCATCTCTGAGGACCATCATGTACTCTCCATTCTGATCCAAACCACACGAGAATACAACGCAGGGCTCCTGCTCTCCAATCTTAAGGAGTTGTTGACCCCCCTGGAAGGGCTCGAATTCTCTCTGCTTGGGCTACCAGCCGTTACTGAGGAGATAGAGAGGAGCCTGCTCAGTGACCTTGCAGTGCTTGCCCCGATAGTGGCTCTATTGATTATCCTGGTGCTCTATCTTTTCCTGCGGAGAATATCTGCTGTCCTGCTCTCTCTGGTTCCCCTTGTGTTCAGCAGCTCACTGACACTGGGCATCATGGCATGGACGGGAATCACGGTAACCATGGCAACCATGCTTGTCCCGATTCTTCTGCTTATTGTTGGGAGTGCTTATACCGTGCATATATTCAGCCACTTCTATCAAGAATATGATGGCAAGCATATTGAGGAGACTTTGCAGAACGTAGTGCACACCAATACCTATCCGATTATTGGAGCCGCGGCAACGACCGCATTCGCATTCCTTGCACAACTTTCCAGCCCTCTTGGACCTTTCAGGACTTTCGGTTTACTCAGTTTCATCGGGGTGGTTGCTTGTGCCGTTAGTTCACTGATCCTGCTCCCTGCCCTCATCAGGGTCGTATATCAGGTAAAGATTCCAAAACCACGAGAAGTGAGTAAGTCCCATTCAGTATTCCTCGTACGCTTTGCACTGAAGGTTTCCAACAAATGGGGCAAGCTGACCATTACCCTCTTTTTGCTGATGATCATCGTCGTCCTTCCTCTCTCCTACCTGTCATTGCAAGAAGGTACAAATATGATTGCCTTCTTCAGGCCCTCTTCAAATCTTGTAACCATGAACAACCGATACAACCAGGCAATGCAAGGGTCCTTCTCCCTTTCAGTCATGATTACTCCTCCAGAAGGTACGGCCACGCTCAGCCCAGAAGTACTGAAGACACTTGAACATGCAATCCAGGTTATCGAAGAGGAACCCACGGTGGGGGGTGTTCAGTCAATACTGCCTTTTATTAAACGCATGAATCAGTTGCTTGGACCTGCTGAGGGAGCGATAGTGGAAACGGTGGAGGATGAACCGGTATTTGACTTTTTCTCCGGTCCACTCTCCAGCGAAGCATCTACTACCAACCCTACAGCAACCAAGCAGCTTGAAAGTGGTGGCAATGGATCCTATGAGATTCCCAGTGACCCAGCAAAATACGGCCTTTCCTCAGAGGAGGAACTGAGTCATCTTATCGCCCAGTATCTGTTGTTGTACAGCTCATCCTTGGATAGTTTCATCAACGACCCGCTGGAACCGGACTCCACACTCTTCACCATTTTACTCAAGGAGTCAAATACAGAAACGCTCCGCTCAATGACCTCCACCCTTCCCACCCTCTTTCCTTCAACATGGAACGTGGAGATTGGAGGAGGAGAGGCAGTAAGCCTTGCCCTGACTGACTTGGTCACCAAGAGCCAAATCATCAGTCTCTTCAGCTCACTCATTGCTGTCTGGATACTGGTACTTATCACACTCCGCTCTGCAAAACTTGCAACACTTGCCCTCCTTCCCTGTCTCTTTGCACTCTCCTCAGTATTTCTGGCTATGGCGCTTTTCTCCATCAAACTGGATATCGTGACCAGCCTCATTGCAGCATTGGCAATTGGTATCGGGGTGGATTATGCAATCCACTTGCTCTCAGCGTTTATGCGCAACAAACACTCATCTGAAGAGATCATGATGACCACTGGTAAAGCAATTTTGGCAAATGCTGCATCGGTTGCTGTTGGATTCAGCGGACTACTCTTCAGTCGCTTCCTTCCAATTGCAAACCTTGGGCTGCTCTTCTGTATCGCCATGATTGCAGCAAGTGCTGCTGCACTCTTGCTCTTGGTGGCACTCCAGGTCCATCTCCCCAACCTATTCAACACTTCCAGGAGGAAATCATGAAACGATTCATCACACTGTTCTCTATACTCTGCCTTGGATGTTCTCTTGCAATTTTCAGCTCACCGACTGCTGATCAGATCATGGAACAGGTACTTGAAAGACAAAGCTCAACAACTTCGGCACTCGATATCAAACTCACCTTGATCGATACCTCGGGAAGTGCCAGAGAGAGACGGCTGCAAACACTCAGTACAACCAAGGATGGCAGGACTTCCACACTGACGGTATTTCTCTCCCCAGAGAGTGTACGCAATACCCGCTTTCTCTCCATTGAAGGGACAGATGGAAATACTGAGCAGTGGATTTACCTCCCCTCCCTTAAGCGGATCAGAAAAATAGCGGGCGCTGAGGAAGCTGGTTCATTCATGGGTAGTGACTTCTCCTATAGCGATATGGCCTCAACCACGTATGATTCCAGCCAAGCAGATCACCGTCTCATCTCTGAGGATAGTAACAGCTTTACCGTTGAATCGATTCCCCATGAGATGAAATCGTATGGAAAAACCATCACCGTTGTTGACAAGGGAACCTATCTTCCGCTGGAAGTTCAGTTTTATGAACTTGATGGAAAAACTCTTCTTAAAACATTAACCACTGAAGCAATTGATACGCTCTCTGATCGCCCGGTAAGTACCATTATGGAGATGAAAACCCACTCCAGTTTACATGTCACACGCTTGGAGATACTTCAAGCACGTTATGACATTCCTCTTCCAGAGGGATACTTTACGACCAGATTTCTGGAAACAGGGAGGCTCTGATGAAACGAATCATTCTGACAACCATCCTATTGCTTGCAAGCACAACAATCCTCTTTGCCTTTGACATCTTCGCTGAGGAAGAGGAGCCAACCAGAAAGGTATATCTGGAAAATGAAACATCATTGATCCTCTATCGTGACAAGTCTCTGGAACCCCAGTTGCTCCTTGGCATCACTGCCGATTATGAAGATGAAGGATACCGGGCACATACAACACTGCAGTTCGATGCTGTTCACAATGAGCTTTCAGCGAGTCAACTCGCACTCAGTCTGTTTTGGGGTGATCAGGTACTCACTGCCGGCTGGATGACCCACCCCTGGGGTAGTGCATCACTCTCCCATGTAGTGGATGTACTCAATGCACAGGATCTTAGATGCGGGATCATTGATGACCTGGAAGCGATGAAACAGCCGGAGCTGATGTTCTCCTTGACTACCTACTGGGATCGAAGCTCCCTCGATATCGTCCTGAAGCCAGGTTTTCTCCCTACCAGCTTGGAAAACACTGGACGTTGGTCACTTATTCCGGCACAGTTTGCATCAGTCACGTTGCATGAAGAAGAGACTGAGAGTCTTGAAAAATTTGGAGGAGGGGCACGCTACCGAATACAATCAAGTGCCATCGACCTTGGGTTGCTCTACTATAATGGATATTATCCTCAAAGCGGATATACAAACATCACATTCGATCCTTCTACGTTTGCGATCACCGGGGCAGACACCATCTACACCCGCTACCAACTTATTGGGTTGGAATCGAGCAGTTTGGTTGGACCCTTTACACTGGCTCTGGAGGGGGGATTCTTCCTCAGTGAGGACACCAATGGAAGTGACTCAGGATTATACAATAGCAAATGGGCATACTTAGCAGAGCTCTCGTATACCCATAGCGCGAGTGGCACATTTCTGGCAGTTGCCTACCAGGGACACTATGTTCTAAATTTCCCTTCCTCGCCTATGGATGTCGATGTTCTCGCTTCCTATGGAGGAAAGGCCTATGCCAATACAATCATTGCCGCAGCAGAAGCCAAATTCTTCCGGGAAAAACTTGCATGCAGAGTAGCTGGGACCTACCAAGTAGAAAGCACCGGATACCTCATGCTCGCCTCCGCCACCTATGCTCTGGGGGACAATCTCTCTTGTTTCCTCAAGACTACCTGGTATGGTTCAATAGAGCCGAAAGAGAGCATTTATCACACATGGGATGCAAACGATTCTCTTCAGATAGGGCTGAAAGCATGGTTCTAAGCAGAGGTATATGATAGGATTCTCCTAGGAGGAACCCAATGGTAATCCTATCCGATATCCTGCTCTTCCTTACCACCGCTTTGGTGGTTTCCATTACTTGTCTCTGTATCTTGCTCTTCTACCGTGTGCGTGATGCATATATCGGTTCCTTCCTTACGGTCCTTGTTCCTCTCTCACTGCAAATGTGTCTCTCTCTTTTGGTCACCTACCTGACCAGAACACTTCCGGTGGGAAACCTGGACGCCAATGCTTTTCAGGTATTTGCACTGGGAGCAACCATCTTCTCTGTCCTGCTCACTACCACATTGTTGCTAATGATGAGCAAGTATTTGATACAAATTCTTCCTGCTACTGATAAGCAGAGAATACTGGGAAACCGAATCCTTACATTCTTGATCCTGTTTTTTTTCCTCATCAGCCTCTGGGTAATCATTGCTGAAAGCAAGGGAGACTGGCAGAAAGCCCTCAGCGACACCATAGCCTATCACTTCTTTGCGGGCAGCATGTTCTTGGTAATCCACGCAGTCCTGAGTGGCATCTTCGTCAAGAAGGCGACTACCTGGGAGGAAGAGCGCCTGTTGAAGGGAATCATCTATACCTTTCTACCGCTGTTCTTCCTTTTTCCCCTTGATCTGCTGTTCTTCAGGAACCTTCCGTTCAAACTTGTCTATCTCAGTTTTTCCACACTCTCGGTCTATCTCTACTATTTCATCAGCCGTAGATATTTCCTCACTTGGGAGCAGACCGACCACGTGGATGCAGAGGGGGGCAAGGAGTACGGGCTCTCACTCAGGGAAGAAGAGGTATTACGACTTCTGGCCGCAGGATGCAGTAATCAGGAGATTGCAAAACAGCTCTATATCTCACCCAATACCGTTAAAACCCACATCAAGAACATCTATGCAAAGATGGGCGTGAACAACCGCCTACAACTCTTCTCACGGCTCAAGAAGTGATCATGATTTACAAGAGGCACAGATACCGGTGAGAAAAAACGTGTGATCGCTGATGGAAAATCCATACTGTTTTTCCCAATCTTTCATCTGTTCTTGGTAGGCGCACCCGCCAAGGTCGATGAATGTATGGCACTTCTCACAGTGAAACCAGTGATGATGGACTCCTTCACTGCGGCTGCGATAGCTATAGTAGCGTTCGGTACCGTGCTCAGTGCAGTGTAGGATGAATGATTCAGCAAAGCCCTTCTCCTCAAGGTAGTGCAGGTTGCGATAGATGGTTGCTTGGTCAAAGGGAAGTGAGGGATCTCGGCTCAGCATCGATGCGCTGACAGGTTCCTTGCTCTCTTTGAGCAACTCCAGCAGGGCTTTCCTTGCCTTAGTCATGGTGTTTCCTCCATTTTTTCAGTAGGTCACCAGCCGACCGCCCCAAGTAAAACGCACCGGCGATAACAACGACGGTTGCTCCCACAGGAATATCGAATCCCCAGCCTACAGCAAGCCCTGCAAAGGAGAACAGGAAAGAGAAGAGCGTGGCAAAGGCCATCATGGAGGCAAGATTCTTCGCCTTATACCCTGCTGTTCCCGCTGGGAGAGTGAGCATGGCAATCACCATTACGATACCTACAAATGTCTGCAGCAGAACAACGGCTACCGCCGTTATCGAGAGGATGGCGAGAAATACCACATGGGTCGGGATTCCTCTCACCTGTGCGAACTCCTC
This sequence comes from uncultured Sphaerochaeta sp., assembly GCF_963676285.1. Taxonomy (NCBI): domain Bacteria; kingdom Pseudomonadati; phylum Spirochaetota; class Spirochaetia; order Spirochaetales; family Sphaerochaetaceae; genus Sphaerochaeta; species uncultured Sphaerochaeta sp. The sequence continues at coordinate 1,998,113 of NZ_OY781063.1, read as the reverse complement.
GTCAAAGGCAGTTGCCTCAATCTGGGGATAGAATCGCCAAGCGAGTACAATGACCACCACATCAAGAATAGCTAGCAGGATGAGGTCAGAGGGGGCAATGAGCAGGATATTCCCAAAAAGGTAGCTTGATGGATCGGTGTATCCAGGGGTCTTTGCCATGAACAGCACACCAATACTCATCCCGATTGCCCAGATTGCTTGGATGACCGTATCCTCACGTTGCTTGGAGCGAAGGGAGACTGTCCCAATAATTGCTGCAGAGAGGAGCGCAAAGATTATAGCCCCTACCATTGGGCTTAGATTGGGAACCAAGCCGGTGGCTGAGAGATAGAGAGCAATACCGATACCACCAAGCACCGCATGACTGATGGCTCCGGCAAGGCCGGCTATCCGTTTCACGGTAACGACCGAGCCCAGCACCCCGAAGAGGACAGAGGAGAGCAATCCTGCAAAGAATGCATTTCTCACAAAAGGAAAATCGGGGTTGAACAGTGCGGAAAAGAATCCTAGAAGATCGTTCATGCATCCTCCCTTGGAAAATGGCAGAAGTCTCCGGGAATCTCTACATCGTGACGTACTCGTTTCCTTGTGCCTTCTGCTTCTTCCTCAAGTGCATGCTGGACGACAGTACGACCCACCTTTCCATCCCTATGGGCATCGATACAGAACACCCGGTCGATCAAGGGGGATACCTCTCTCATATCGTGAGTAACAATCAGGATGGTTGTCGAACCCTTGAGTTTCCCAAGGGTTGCATAGAGTCTTTGTTCGCTCTCCTTGTCCAGATTGGCCGCCGGCTCATCAAGAATCAACATGGTGGGTTCAGCCGCAAGGGCTCGGGCAACCAACACGCGTCGCCTCTGGCCCCCACTCAGGGCATTGTAAGGTCGCTCGACGAGGTGCTCAAGCTCTACCTGCTTGAGTGCTTGCAGTGCTTTCTCCGTCTGCTCAGCTTTCCCCCCCCGCTTTGATGCATCAACACGCCCCATCCTCACGACTTCCAATACGGAAATAGGAAAATTGGGATCATAGCTGGTGTGCTGGGGAACATAGCCTACAAGGGCCCGGCTCTTTCTTGGATTCTCCCCAAGCAACCTGATCATCCCAGATTGGGGGGCTTCCAGACCAAGGACCAACTTCAGCAAGGTGCTTTTCCCTGATCCGTTTGGCCCGACCAAGGCAATGAACTCCCCCGTATGAAAATGAAAGGATACATCCTCAAGGACCCTCAGATGGGGATAAGAGAACGCAACATCATTAAAGGAGAGTGCAATAGGGACGCTACTCATAGGCTTTCCACGAGGGCATTGCCCATCAAGCGGATATTTCCCAGCCAATCATAGGCAAGGGGATCGAGTGCCACTACCTGTGCACCAACCACCTGGGCGACTTTCTCTGCACTGCCGGAGGGAAATTGCTTTTGTACAAAGATTACCTTTGCCTGATCGTCTTGTGCCCGCTCTATCAGGAGAGCCAAGTCCTTTGCTGTGGGTTCCTTCCCTCCTGTCTCGACAGCCTCCTGATGAAGGCCGAATGAGTCAAGGAAGTACCCAAAGGAGGGATGATAGACAAAGACGGTACTGCCAGAGAGCCCTTCGAGCTCTGTTTTCAACGAGGTGAATTCTCCCTCGATCTGGGAGAGGAGTTGCCTAGACCTCTCTTCTACTTCCTCTTCAGGTAATCCAAGGTGGGTGGTCAGTGCAGTGCTGATGTTCTTGACCAAGACCTTCGACTGTTCCCATCCAAGCCAGGTATGTCGATCAATGTTCAAATCATGAACAGGCTCATCTTCACCTGCTTCTTCATCCTCATGGTCATGATCTTCCAAGGTCCGAAGGGTCATCCCTTCTGTCCCATCTATGATGGTAAGATCAGGATAAAGACTGGAGACCTTGTCGATAAGGGCATGTTCAAAGTCCGTTCCACTGAGAATCCAGATACTGGCCTTTGCCAACTGAGCCATCTGTGATGGGGAAGGCTCATAAGAATGTGGATTCTGCCCCTCCCCAACCAGTACAGCAGTTTCCACCAGGTCACCAGCGATCTGGTCGACAAAATATGCATGGGGCAGAATACTCACCATGACAATAGGCTTGGAATCCTGCTCAGTATTCCCTCCTGCAAAGAGAACGAAAGGAGTGATAATGAGCGCCATTAGTATCGATAATGCACGTGTTCGCATAGTACCTCCATCAAGTATCTACAACATAGTAAACCCATGATGATTTTGCAAGTCATTTGCAAAATTATTTCAGACTGTACAGAATCATTGCATTCCGGCTATAGTCAAACCAGTGAGGAAAACGACTATGATGTACGCATATAATGGTAAGTCACCGAGTATTGCAGAAGGTTGTTATATCGCACCCAGTGCTGATGTCATCGGCAATGTCACATTGGGGGAAGGGGTCTCAATCTGGTTTCATGCCACACTCAGGGCAGATGTGAATACTATTCATATTGGTGGGCAATCGAACCTTCAGGACAACGTAGTTGCACATGTAGACAAGGGCTTCCCGCTTATTGTGGGAGAAAGATGCACTATCGGACATGGTGCCATTATCCATGCCTGCACCATTGAGGATGACTGTCTTATCGGTATGGGAGCAATTGTACTCAATGGAGCAGTAATTGGGAAAGAGTCCATCGTTGCTGCAGGGGCTCTGGTTTCCCAGAACAAGGTTTACCCTCCCCGCTCATTGCTGGTCGGTACCCCTGCAAAACTCATCAGGACACTCAGTGACGAGGAGTTTGCCAAGGTGAGGGAAAACACCCAGGAGTACTGGGAGTTCGCTCATGACCTTGCAACCGGCAAGCAGACGATCAACTAGGCTTCATTTGCCTTTTCAAACTTCCTGATTGCATCATTGGTACCACCTACAACCAAAATATCTTCCTCTTCCAATACAAAATTCGGAAGGATTTCACTGATGGCTTTCTTCTGGCGGATTATCACAATGATATTCAAATGGAAACGCTTACGGAGGTTGATATCTTCAACGCTCTGATTGGCAAATGCTCTAGTTAAAGAAATATTGGCAATGGAGAAGTCGTCACAGAGCTCAAGAAAGTCCAGTGTTCCAGTGGAGACCAAGGAACGGGCTAGGCGCTCACCCATCTCAACCTCAGGGAAGACTGCCTCAGCACCAATATGCTCAAGCACCTTGCCATGATTCATGCTTGTTGCCTTGGCGATGACCCGGGGGATACCCAGTTCAATCAGGCTCATTGTTACCAGAATATTTGATTCAATATCCTTACCTATACAGACGATTGCAGTTCGGCAGTGCGAGATTCCAGACTCATGCAACACTTCTTCAGTGACTGCTTTCACTGGATAGATATTTTCCAATTGATCCTTGACTGCGTTTAGCTTCTCTTCCTCAATTTCCAGGACTATGACTTGTTTCCCTGCCTTGGTAAGTTCCAGGGCCAAGGACAGGCCGAACCTTCCCAGTCCAATAATCCCATATGCATCAGGATCATACTCTTTCTTCATGGTAAATTTTCTCCTATCCAATAAACACCTGCTCTTCAACATAGCCCAGTTGTGAGGTTTTCCTCGCAAAACTGGTGGCTATGGTGATAGGGCCGACTCTTCCAGCAAACATTACTACCACCAATACGAGTTTAGAAAGCGTAGCTATTTCGGTGGTGATTCCCATTGAAAGACCAACAGTAGCAAAAGCGGAGACCGCTTCAAACAGTACCTCAAGAAAGGTGAACTTCGATCCTTCAATCAATAATAATAGGAAACTGCCTCCTCCCACCAATAAAATGGAAAGCAACAGAACCTGAAAAGCCTTGAGTATACTCTCACCTCCAATCTTACGCTTGAAGGCAGCCGTCTGCCGGCCAAACATCAAGGAGCCGAGGCTGAGAAACAGGGTGAAGGTGGTGGAGGTCTTGATACCACCACCGGTTGATCCAGGACTTGCTCCAATGAACATCAGGATAATGGTAACGAACAGACCTGCTTGACTCAATCCTGCGATATCCACGGTATTGAAGCCTGCTGTCCTGGTTGTGACACTCTGGAAAAAAGCTGCAAGGGGCTCCAGATGCTCAACAAGGAGATAGAACAGGAATCCGGTAGTAATGAGAATACTGTTCATGGTTATCACAATCCTGGAATGCATGCTCAGTTTCTTCCAAGAGCGGTTCTTCACGATATCTGCAATCACGAAGAAACCGGTACCTCCAATGATAATCAGTAAAGCAGTCGTAAGGTTCATCGCAACACTATGTCGATATAGGGTAAGACTTTGAAATTTTCCCATGAGGTCAAAACCAGCATTGTTGAATGCGGAGATGGTATTGAATAGTGCATGGCCAAAGGCATCAAGAGGACCATACGTTGAACGGAATATGAAATATTCAATAAATACGCCAACGCCCTGCACCAACAAAGCTGCCAAACCAACAGCACGTACCACCATCAGCGTGCCTTGGACAGAAGAGAGGTTGTAGGCTTCCTTGATGAAAGACCGTTGACTGAGTCCGATGTTCATGCCCAAAAGGAGACTGAAGGAGATAACCATTGAGGCAAATCCCAAGCCCCCAAGCAGGATTAGGATGGCGATGACGGTACGTCCAAAGAGCGAGAATGTCAACGCTACATCAACCGTAACGAGTCCAGTAACACAAACTGCGCTGGTAGATATAAAAAGTGAATCCCAATAGGAAATTTTTATTCCTTCGTTGTGGGAGATGGGGAGCCGCAACAGCAACGAACCCACCAGAATGATAGCTAGAAAGCCTAGCAGCAAATATTGATTTGCTCTTAGCGGCTTTTTCATACGCTTTTTCATGTTGACAGAGTCTATCGTGTCTCTTCCTTATGTGCAAGACTAAAGAGCCGGGTATCATATTGTCGATATACAATATTAGTTGTATCTTTGTATTAGTAAAAATAAGGAGATTCATATGCTGTCAAAAGAAATCGCCACATTATTGAATGATCAAATCAACAAGGAGTTCTATTCCGCATATCTCTATCTTGATATGGCAAACTTCTACGCTGAAAAGGGACTGTTCGGGTATGAGAACTGGTTCAAGGTACAAGCACAGGAGGAGATGAGTCACGCCATGCTCTTTCGCCAGTACTTGTTGAACAATGGGCATGCCGTAACGTTGTCCGCCCTGGCAGATCCCAGCAAATCATACGAAAATACCAAGGATCCTCTTTTGGAGGCGCTTAAACATGAGGAATATGTTACAGCCTCCATCAATACCATCTATGAGGAAGCGGTCAAGCAGAAAGATTATCGCTCCCAGCAATTCCTTGACTGGTTCATCAAGGAACAAGGGGAAGAGGAAGCCAATGCTCAGGAGAACATCCAGAAGTTCGAGGTCTTTGGCTCTGACAACCGTGGCCTGTACATGCTCAACAAGGAACTGGAGGCAAGAGTCTTCACACCCCCTTCCCTGCAGCTGTAAAACAAACAGAAAGAAGTTGTATACACCCACGTTCTACGTGGGTGTTATACTATGAGCACAATAAAAGGAGCGATCATGCAGAAACGACCAATCAAGCGCATTACAGGCGGAGCGGTACAGTACGACGGAGCCGGAGTCAAGCTGGTCAGGGTTATTGGATACAATGATACCAAGGATTTTGACCCATTTCTTATGCTTGATGCATTCGATTCAAAGGATAGCAAAGACTATATCAAAGGATTTCCTTGGCATCCCCATCGGGGGATAGAGACGGTCACCTACCTTATTGAAGGTGAGATTGAGCATGGGGACAGCCTGGGAAACAGTGGCTCCATAAACGAGGGATGTTGCCAGTGGATGACCGGAGGTAGTGGAATCATCCATCAGGAAATGCCGCAACCCAGTGATCGTATGCTTGGATGCCAGCTCTGGATCAACCTTCCCAAGAAAGACAAGATGACCGATCCTGCATATCGGGATATCAGGAAAGAACAAATCCCTGTTGTCAGGGAGACTGTAGGTGAGGTCAGGGTCATCAGTGGCTCCTATAATGGGACAAAGGGGCCTGAGGAAGGTGATTATGTAAAAACCACCTACCTTGATGTTAAGCTGGAGGCAAATCAATCCTGGAGCTTGGAAGTTCCCTCTGAAAACACGCTCTTCCTCTATATAGTGGAGGGATCACTGCTCACCGATGGACAGGAGGTACCTTTCCATAGGGCAATACTCTTTGGAGAAGGAGATACCTTATCACTCTCATCTGGGGGAGAGGGTGTACGCTTCTTTCTTTATGCAGCAAAACCGTTGAAGGAGCCAATCGCCTGGGCAGGTCCCATTGTCATGAATACTCCTGAAGAGCTACGTCTTGCGCGGCAGGAATTGCAGAGTAATACCTTCATCAAACATAAATAATAAAACAAGTAAACAAGCATGTAAGCTGCTTCCTACGGGAGGCAGCTCTTTTGTTTCTGAACAGAATTATGAAATTGTTGACATTGTACTAATACACCAGTACAATAGTACAAGAAGTGAGGAAATAGGTGGTGATGGCCAAGATTGAACCTGGATTGGAATTCAGCCTAGACGTGAAAAGTGGAGTGCCCTTCTATAAACAGATCATATTCCAAGTGGAGATGGCCATTGCCGATGGAAGATTGGGAAAAGGCGCTCAGCTCCCTACTGTTCGAGCCCTTGCGGTGGATTTAAGCGTAAACCCGAACACGGTTGCCAGAGCATACGCAGAGATGGAAATCAGAAATATCGTGGTGACACAACAAGGTTCAGGAACCTTCATCAGTGACAAGGAAGTCAGTATTGATGGGATTGAACGGGAACGTATCCTTTCCCAGATCACCAAGGAATATATCACAAAAGCTTCCTCCTATGGCTTCCAGCCGAACGAGTTGATTGCGGCAATCAAGGACATGGGAAATGAAGTACATACACAAGGGGAATAATCATGAACCTGTACAAGAAAAAAATTGAACGTATCAAGAACATGAAGGGATTCGTTTTAAAGAAGGACTTCAACTACGGAGCACTCTCCTTCTTGGTGTTGGCTCTCTTTCTCGCTGGAGGAGCTATCCTTCAACTCTTGCTCTACCCTTCCATGCCACATGAGGCGCTTGTCTTGGTGAGCACAGCGACATTTGCAGCAGCTATTGTCATCGCACTATTCCCCTTGTGGTCGTTGGTGATGGCGATCATTCTGATTCTCTGGGTCTATGTGATTGGGGAACTCTCTCTCTATCTTTATCCTATTACCGCCCTCTCCTCGCTCGGGCTTCTCATCTCATCCTCTTTCCAGTTGGTCTACCACTGGGACAAGGTCATCATTCTGAGATTGGGTAAGTTTCAGACAGTCAGGGGACCTGGACTCTTTTTCCTTATCCCCTTGATCGACCGGGCTGCTGAGTTCATCGATACGCGTATCAGGGCAACTGACTTCAGCGCGGAGAAAACACTCACCAAGGATACGGTCCCTGTCCATGTGGATGCCTTGGCATTCTGGATGATCTGGGATGCAAAGAAGGCCATCCTGGAAGTAGAGGATTATACTGAAGCGGTCATACTGTCGGCTCAGACAGCACTCCGCGATTCAATCGGCAAGCACTACCTAAGAAGCCTACTCAGCGAACGTGAAGAGCTCGGAAGGGAGATACAGCAAGCACTGGACGCCAAGACCAATCCATGGGGTGTTACCATTCTCTCGATCGAGATTACCGATATCATCATCCCCAAGGAACTGGAGGATGCACTGAGCAAGCAAGCACAGGCTGAGCGTGAGAAGGAGTCGAGAATCATACTGGGTGCTGCAGAAGTGGAGATTGCAAAGAAATTTACTGAGGCTTCAGCTGAATATGCCAATGACCCGATCGCACTACAACTCCGGTCGATGAATATGGTGTATGAGGGAATAAGGCAGAACAACTCAATGATGCTGATGCCGGCCTCTATTCTGGAACATATGGATTTTGGGGCGGTTATGGGTACAGCGGCAATGCAAAAAGTCGAACAGGCAAAACGAAACAGTGAGAAGGAAGTAACAGAAGATGAGCATGATCAGAATTGAAAAAGTATCGAGAAACTACAAGACAGGTGAAACGGTAGTCAAGGCATTGAAAAAAGTCTCCCTGGATATTGAAGCAGGTGAGTTTCTCTCCATTGCAGGGCCCTCAGGATCTGGAAAGACCACGTTGCTCAATCTTATTGGTTGTATAGATGGATTGGATGAGGGAGAAATTTTCATCAATGATGATGCAATCAGTACCATGGACAAGGTAGAGAAAACAGCATTCAGGAGAAATAATCTTGGTTTCATTTTCCAGACCTACAACTTGATCCCAGTCCTCTCTGCCTACGAGAATGTCAGCTTTGTACTCTCCTTGCTTGATATCAGCGAGAGCGAGGTCAAGAGACGCACCTATGAGGTACTCAAGGAAGTTGGTCTGGAGGGGATGGAGGACCGACGTCCCGCCAAGCTCAGCGGTGGACAGCAGCAGAGAATAGCCATCGCCAGAGCGCTTGTAAAGAACCCACAGATCATCCTCGCTGATGAGCCGACTGCCAATCTGGATTCCAAGACTGGTGAAGAGATTCTCAAACTGATGAAACACATGAACGAGAAATATCATACCACGTTCATCTTCTCCACGCACGACCAGATGGTCATGGACTACGCCTCACGCCTTGTGCAACTGCATGACGGGGCTATCGTCAGTGACGAAAGGAGACAGTGATGAAATTTATCCTGCAATTGGCAGCGAAGAATCTCAGCCGATACAAGCGACGTACAATTATCACATCGGTGGCCATCGCAGTTGGGTTGATGATGTACATCATCGTTGATTCCATTCTCGGGGGAGCTACGCTGGAATCGATGCGCAACCTCCGTTGGTATGAGACAGCCTCTCTTCGTATCTATGCTGATGGTTATTGGGAGGATCGTGCATATCTCCCTCTAGAGGCCAGCATCGAGAATCCTGAATCCCTCATCCCATTGGTAGAGGAAGAACAAGGGGTGGCGACCGTGAGAACAACCTTCGCCGCTGATATGATTCTCTATAGTGATGATTTTGGTGAAGACGGCAATATGAGTGTCAAAGTGACTGCCATCGATCCTGAACAAGATTTTGAGGTCTATCGTTTCGAAGATACCTTGGTGGAAGGACGACACCTTGAACCGGGGGAGATGGACGGAGTGGTACTGGGCAGCTGGTTTGCTGAGGACATAGGTGCAGAGGTCGGTTACTGGGTTACGTTCCTCACCAGGGGAAAGGGAGGCTTCTACGAGGCCTTCGACATGCAAATTGTCGGTATCGTTAACTGTCCAAACCCCAATGTGAACCGAACACTCATCATGATGGATATTGATGCAGCTGGTACCTATCTAGGGATGGAGAACTCGGTAACAAGTATCGATATCGTCCTCCCTGAGAAAACCAACCTTGAACAAGCAAAAGCCACCTTGCAAGAAAAACTCCCTGAAGGGTTCAGCGTATTTACCTGGGAGGATCTTGCTCGAGACTACCTGGCACTGGTGGAGGCAAAGCAAGGGGGAACCGGGATGATTCTCTTCCTTGTCTTCATCATTGCAGCTGTCGGTGTTTCAAACACGATGTTGATGGCGATGTATGAGAGAATGAGAGAGCTTGGCATGATGCGTGCTCTCGGTATGAGGGACCGTGATATCCTTCTCTCCTTCCTCTTTGAGGCCGGAGGTATCGGACTCATTGGTTCAGTCGTGGGGATAGCACTGGGAAGTCTGGTAAATATCTATCTGGTGAACACTGGCTTCGATTTTGGTTTTATGTTCAGGGACATGGATATAGGATTCAGGATTTCGAGTGTCATGCGGGGAGCATGGAACTTCACCACCATACTGAAGGCATTCACTGCCGGTATACTCCTCTCCATGCTTGTAGCAGTTCTTCCCATTAGAAGGGCTCTGAAACTCGACATCCCCACATGTTTGCACCATCAATAGGAGAAGACGATGACGATAAAATTACCAGCTGTAGCTTTTCGCAATGTGTTCAGAAATCTCCGTCGCTCCATCCTCTCTGCTGTAGCAATTGCTGTCTCAGCAATGGCAATCATGGCACTGTTGGCCTTGCTTGAAACCATGGAAACAGATATGGCGACCAACCTAACCAGCTATTACACCGGAGAGGTAAGGATCAGACATGCAGATTTTGAGAAGTATGAACGATACAACCCTCTGCATCTAAGCTTGGACACCGAGAAAGTGATCTCTGTTGCCTCTGCTGTCGAGGGAGTGGAGGCGGCTACGCCGCGGATCAACTTTCCTGCAAACCTGTATATTGACGAGAAAAACAATGGAGCCATGGGAGTTGGTGTTGACTTCAACACGGAGCAGGCCTTCATTGACTTCCCAGCCATCGTGGACGAAGGGAGAATCCCTGAATCCGGAGCCAATGAGCTCTTGATGGGAAAATTCCTTGCCCATGACCTTGGTCTCGCATTGGGGGACAAGGTGACCATGCTCACATCCACTGCACTGAGAGGTTCCAATGCCATGACATTTACCATTGTTGGTATTGCAGCCTTCCCAGTGGGAGGCCTGAGTGCCAAGACGGTGTATGTTCCCATTGATCGAGCCCAATACCTCCTGAGGATGGATGGCCATACCCAGGAAATACTGCTTCTCACCGAGAATGGATACAAAGAAAGAGATGTAGCCAATGCAGTGGAAACGGCCCTTCAGAAACAACTTTCCCTTAAGACTGAAACACGGGCATGGAAGGATCTGAATATGATGTATACATTCCTCTCCATTGCCAAGTTCATCTATTACGTGATGGGAGCCATCTTCTTTGTTCTGGGAAGTACGGTCATCATCAATACCACCATGATGGTTATCTATGAGAGAGTTCGTGAGATTGGAACCTTGGGTGCCCTGGGAATGCAGGGGAAGGAGCTCACCAGGCTTTTCCTCTTGGAAGGTACCTTCATCAGCATCGCCGGTTCTACGATCGGTACACTCGTTGGAGTCTTGATCGTCTTCATACTCAGTAAGACTGGAATCAATTTCACTGAGGCGATGAGTGGTGTCGATATGGAGATATCCTCCATTCTCTTCCCTCGGGTCAACTGGTTCACCGCTCTCTTTGTATGGATCTACGCGATCATCATCTCATCGCTCTCTACGCTCATTCCATCCAGAAAAGCTTCAAAAATAGAAATTGTGGAGGCACTACGCTATGTCTAAACGTATTATCATGGTCCTGCTTGGACTCACCATACTCTTGCTTCCTGTTTCCCTGTTCGCAATCACAGCCGAGGAGATTGTCAGGGAGATGGATGCACAAGCCACCTTTGAAACCTCCTACTCCACCGGATCAATTAAAACGACAGATCGGTTTGGAACAAAGGAGAGTACCTTCAAGGCTTGGTCACGAGGCACAACCGATTCGCTTATTGAATTCACTAGTATTGCTGAACGGGGACAGAAGATACTCAGAACCAAGGGAAGCCTCTATCTTTTCTACCCTGATGCCGAGGAGTTGATCAGGCTGCAAGGCGCAGCACTAAGACAATCAGTACTTGGCAGCGATCTCTCCTATGAGGATATGACGGAAGAGAAAACCACCCTTGATGACTATACTGTGACACTTGATGGCAGTGAGACCATCAATGGAAGGGATTGCCATATTCTGACCCTAACGGCTAAGACAAGGCAGGTTGCCTACCCTGTCCAGAAGATCTGGGTGGACAAGGAGACCTTCCTGACGTGGAAAGGTGAGTACTCCACCAGTCACGGTCGCCTGCTCAAGGAGATGGAAGTACTCGATACCCTGGTGGTAGATGGAAGAACCCTCCCAAAAGAAACCCGTATCGAGGATGCGATGAAGAGTAACAGTGCAACCTGGATGACCCTCGAAACCTTGGAAGTAGACATCGCACTCGATAGAAACCTATTCACCTTGGAGAATCTGACATGGTAAGAAAGTCACTACTCCTATCACTCATCCTATGTATTGGGATGACCTTGAGCGCAGCAGAAAACCCAGTAGTGGAGATGCAATTACTCAGTGCAATCAGCTATACGCCAAACACTAGCCAGTGGAATGAGACAATGGCTCCCGCACTCAGTCTCTCGATCAGCTCAGGAAGGAGTGGCAATGTACGCGGGGAAGTAGTCCTGAAAACCCCAACAAATCTGAGTACTACTCCTGATGCAATCTATGAAGAAATCCTTCACAAGGCTTACTTCAAGGCTCGTTTCCCTTCAGTCCGCCTGACGGCAGGAAAAACCCGCCTCTCCTGGGGTGATGGAATGCTTTTCAATGCTGGGGATGTGCTCTACGGCAGCAATGACACCTCTGTTACATTGACCCAATCAGAGCTTCGTAGCGAAACAGGTCTCCTGGTAAGCCTGAACTATCCCCTGGGGTTCTTCAGCTTTGCTGAGGCTGTAGTACTCCCTTCGCCGGACATGAAGATTGAACATTTGGGAGGAGGGGCTCGTTTCTATACCACAGTTCAGGAGACCAAGGTGGAAGCAGGCTATCTCACCAGTTATGAGAGTGAACGCCTGCATAAACCCTATATAAGCCTGCAGGGGAATATTGGACCGGACTGGTACCTGTCCTCTTCCCTAGCCATTCCACAGAGTGGAGATATTGGCGAAGAAACACTGGATTCCTGGGTAATTACCGGTGGATTGTTCCACATCCAGTATCTGGAGAATGATAAGAACCTATCCCTCCGACTGGAATTCCTTACCCGCCCTGCAGGGAACTGGAAACTAGAGAGCCAAAGTGATGCAGATTGTCCACTGCTTCTCTACCCTGAGGTGGTATACACACCTTCTTCCAGTCTCTCCTGGTCCCTGAGGACGATCATCAGCCCGTTGGACCTCTCATTCAATGCAACACTCGGGGTAAACTGGGCAGTCCTTGAAGGCTTCAGCCTCCTAGGCTTCCTCAGTGCTCCAGTAGGAGAGAAAGGAGATTTGTTCAGTTGGAATAACCAAGTTATCCATCCTACTATTGGGCCAATTGATGAACGTATCTCCTTGACCCTTGGAGCTTCCTGGATCTTCTAGCGGAGAATTTCCCCTTCTGTGGAGAGTGTTACCACGGCAAGGGGGATAATCTTCCCGCTGGCTGTGATAGCACGCTTCACTGCACCATCGAGCCCTCCACAGCAAGGCACTTCCATCCTTGCAACAGTAACGCTCCTGATATCATGATTGGTAAAGATTTCGGTAAGTTTCTCTGCATAGTCACCTGCATCGAGCTTGGGGCAGCCAATGAGGGTGACCCTGTTCTTGATGAACGTGTTGTGGAAATCACCATAGGCGTAGGCTGCACAGTCAGCGGCAATAAGCAGGTCAGCATTGTTGAAGAACCCAGCATTCGGGGCAGCCAGCTTGATCTGTACCGGCCATTGACGGAGCTGGCTCTGTTGGGGTGCAGCATTCGTATTTTGTGAGACAGGTTCTTCCTTTTCTTCCTGCTTCATCACCTTGATCTGGCTTCCAGGGCAGCTGAATACCGGCTTATCCGCTTCCATGAACTTCTCCACCGCCTCGTGGTCAAATGCAGGAGCCTCTCGCTCTTCGAAGGTGATTGCTCCAGTTGGGCAGACTGGTAGGCAATTGCCCAACCCGTCACAGTAATCTTCCCTAAGAAGTACCGCTTTTCCGTTTACCAGACCAATTGCTCCCTCTTGGCATGCACTCACGCACAAACCACACCCATTACAAAGCTCTTCATCTATAGTTATCATCTGTCTGATCATATTGACTCCATTGTCTTGTTATATGGGTTATGATACCATGTGCTCATCTATTGATATGTTGGATTTGCAACAAAATACAAGGTGGTTTATGAACATCTACGAGGTAATACATCATTCTCATCTCTTCAAACAGATAGGAGCACAGGAACTGCCCCACTTGCTTGGCTGCTTGAAAAGCAGGACCAGCAATTTCCCCAAGGACTACACCATCATTGATGAAGGGGATTTCACCGATGAAATGGGAATCGTACTGCAAGGATCAGTGAATATCGTCCGTCACGATTTCTGGGGAAACAGAACAGTTGTCACCAATATTGGGGCGGGGGATACCTTTGCAGAGACGGTTGCCTTTACCCAGTCCCCCAGTGAGGTTGCTGCCATCACATCTCAGCCCACCACCATACTGTTCCTGAACATCAATAAGATTGTAACCACCTGCAGTATGAATTGTATGTATCATCATATGCTGATCGAGAACCTAGTGAAGTTACTCAGTTATAAAAACCTGCAATTGATGAAAAAAATCAATCATATCACGAAGCGGACTACACGGGAGAAATTACTCTCCTACCTATCTGCTGAATCGAAGCGGCAGGGAAACAAGAAGACATTCACCATTCCTTTTGACCGGCAACATCTTGCTGATTATCTTTGTGTGGAGAGAAGCGCCATGTCCAGTGAACTCTCAAAGATGCGTAGTGAAGGTTTGGTGGATTATCATAAGAGCACATTCACCCTGCTTGAGGAGAACCGATTATGAAAAGAATACTATTATATGCATTGCTTATAGTTGCTTTGGTGTTACTTCCCTCTTGTACCACGGTAAAAAAGCCTGATGCAGTACCCGTCTCCATTACTGAGTCCCCAGCTGATCAACTGTTTAAGCTCTCTGTTAATCGAGGAATGCTTCAGGACGCGGGATACTCCTTGGGTGATATCGTAACCATCGAGCTGGAAGGAATACTGATCCATGCCCGTTATAGCCTTGAAGCCAGAGAGGGATACACGACCCTGGTGGCAACTGAACAGTACTCATTGTTGCATCTTCCCAAGGAACTTCAGGAAGGAAGCACCGGTATTCTGTTTCCCTACCGAAAGGATTCCTCCAAGATCAACACGAAGCTGAATGTGACAGGAAATTTTGTATTTGCTCTATAGGCAGCATACCTGCTCCCAGAACAAGAGCAGGTATAAAACGTCTTTGTGTTCCTACAGCGTATCGAGAAGGTTTACCATCTCAATCGCTGAGGTTGCTGCATCAAAGCCCTTATTCCCGGCTTTTGTCCCTGCTCGCTCTATGGCTTGCTCTATGGTATCTGTGGTCAGGACCCCGAATATTACGGGTTTAGCAAAGTCCAATGAGATTTTTCCAATCCCCTTGGAAACCTCATTTGCAACATAATCAAAATGGGGCGTACTTCCACGAATTACACATCCAAGGCAGATGATTGCATCATACTTCTCCGTCATAAGCATTCTTTTAGCCACCAAGGGAATCTCAAAGGCTCCAGGACACCAGGCAATATCGACATCATGCTCGTTAACCCCATGACGGGAAAGTGCATCATGAGCACCATCAACCAGCCTGGAGGTGATGAAATCATTGAACCGAGCTGCTACGATTCCAAACTTTTTCCCTTCTGCAACCAGATTTCCTGAAAATACTATTCGTTCGTTCATTGATAATTTCTCCTACAATTATTGAATGTCTGCTTATGAAAAAACATGTCCCATACGCTGTGCTTTCGTATCCAGATAGCTCCTGTTTGATGCATTGGGGGAAATAATTACAGGGACCCGCTCAGTAACAGTAATTCCCCATTCCTCCAACTCAGCCTTCTTCTGGGGGTTGTTGGTAAGCAAGCGAATCTTGCTTACTCCCAGATCTTTCAGCATATCAGCACCCACAGAATACTCACGCTCATCAGCGGCAAAGCCCAGTGCTAGATTTGCATCTACGGTATCATGTCCTTGTTCCTGTAGATGGTATGCTCTCATCTTATTCGGCAAGCCGATACCTCTTCCTTCCTGACGAAGATACATGAGTATACCAACCCCTTCTTCTGCAATCATTTTCATGGATTTCTCCAGTTGCTCCCCACAATCACAACGCAATGAGTGAAAGACATCCCCTGTCAAACACTCTGAATGCATCCTGACCAACACAGAAGGTGTTTCAGATACCTGTTTATGATCACCCATGACCAGGGCCATGTGGTGCTGACCTGAAGGGAATTGATAATAGGTATAGGCCTTTAACATCCCATACTTAGTAGGCAGTGTTACCTCTGAATCTCTTACCACATACTCCTTATCTTCTCTCCTCCACGCAATCAACTGGGCAACGGTGATGATGGGAAGCTCACGATTCTTGGCAAATACCTGCAAATCCTCAGTTCTTGCCATCGACCCGTCATCCTTCAGGATCTCACAGATAACCGCTGCAGGCTGCAGACCTGCAAAACGTGCCAAATCTACCGCAGCTTCTGTATGCCCAGGTCTTGTGAGGACTCCTCCATCTGCTGCAATGAGAGGGAACACATGCCCTGGCACGCGGAAATCTGCTGAGGTTGACCCTGGGTCTGCCAATTGTTTGATACTCAATGCACGCTCAGCAGCACTGATCCCTGTGGTAGTAGTCATATGATCAACAGAAAGGGTAAAAGCTGTTCCCATTGGGTCCCTGTTCCGCTCTGTCATCGGTATCAGATGGAGACGGTTCGTGATGGTTGAATCCAAGGGGACACAAACCAGTCCTTTCCCATGGGTCACCATAAAGTTTATGATCTCAGGAGTTGCAAACTCAGCGGCAGCAATAAGGTCTCCCTCATGTTCCCTGTTCTGGTCATCAACAACCACGACCATCTTCCCTCTTCGAATAGAAGCCAATGCTTCTTCAACTGTCGAAAATTCCATATATTTCCTCCATTTCCACTTAACGGAAAAATCCTTGCTTCTGTAAAAACCCTAGGTTCAGCGAACCTTCAGTTTTGTCTGCATACTGGGTACCCAATAGTTGGTTTACATATTTCCCTATCTGGTCACATTCAATATTGACGATATCCCCGACTCGTTTTCCTGTAAGTGTTGTATGCTTTTGGGTATGTCCGACCAGGGAAACCGTTACCTGATTCCCTGCCAGTTGTGCTACGGTGAGACTGATACCATCCACTGCAATGGAACCTTTCGGGATCACAAAAGAAAGAAGTTCTTTCGGGATTTGCATGGTTACCAATCGAGCATCTTGTTTTTGTTGCAACTTCACGATGCTTGCTGTGCCATCCACATGACCGGAGACGAGATGGCCTCCCAGCCTGTCCCCGAGCCGCATTGCTCGTTCAAGATTGACCGAAGCTCCCGGCCTGAGAACTCCCAGGTTGGTTGTCTCCAAGGTAACAGGCATTACCTCTGCATCTATACTTTGCGGAGAATAGTTGATAATGGTCAGGCATACGCCATTTACCGCAATGCTGTCTCCAAGATCAAGGTCATCTTGCACATGGTTACACCGGATTTTCAGGGATTTGCCTTGTAGGGCAACGACAGAGCCCAATTCTTCTATCAGTCCTGTAAACATGTTGTACTCCTCACGGGATACGCTTCAATGAGAATGTCTGGGCCAAGGTGTTCAACAGCAGTGATGGTCAGTTGAGCCGCATCAGAGAGTGAGGATATACCTTCGCCCTCTATAGGGGTTCTGGCATCCCTTCCTCCAATGACCAGTGGAGCTATGAATGCCAAGTATTTCTGAACCGCTTGTGCTTGGATGAAGGAATTGGCCAATGTTCCGCCTCCCTCAACAAGCAGGCTATCGACTCCCCTTTCTCCTAGTATCTTCACTACTTCCTTGATACGCTTGGACTGATCTTCTCCAGGTATTTTCAACACTTCAGCACCGGCGCTACGTAACGCTTCCTCCTGTTCGGGAAGTGCCTTCTCAGAGGTAACAATCATCACCGGAGCTTCATCTATTGTTTTAATCAAACGGGAATTGAGTGGTGTTCGTGCGCGACTGTCCATCACAATCCGTAAAGGATTGCGACCAGTCTTCCCCTGCAGCCGCGTGGTCAGAACAGGATCGTCCGCCAAAACGGTACCGATCCCAACCATAATTGCTGCATACCTGTTTCTTAATCGATGCACATACGAACGCGACTCCCCAGAGGTGATCCATCGGCTCTCTCCTGTCTTGGTAGCAATCTTGCCATCAAGACTCATCGCTGTTTTCAGTAATACAAAGGGAGTTTTTGTCGTGATGAAATGAAGAAATATCTCATTCTGCTTTCTCGCTTGTTCAGCTGAGAGCCCGCAAGAGGTCTCAATGCCTTGTTCCTGTAGGTAGGCAATGCCTTTTCCCCGCACCAATGGATTGGGATCAGCAATGGCACAAACAACCTTTTTGATATTTGCCTTGGCGATAGCTTCAGCACAGGGAGGGGTCTTCCCATGATGAGCGCATGGTTCAAGCGTCACATAGAGGGTACTACCCTCAGCTTCCATTCCTGCTGCACGAAGTGCATGTATCTCAGCATGGGGACCTCCATACGCTTGATGGTATCCTTCCCCGATGATCTTCCCTTGCTTTACCAGGACTGCTCCGACCAAAGGATTTGGGCGTGTCGCACCGCTACCCAGTTCGGCAATCTCAAGAGCCCGAGTCATGTATTGTAAATCGCTTTCCATGTACATCCCCCTGAAGTAGATCCTTCAAGGTATTTGCATTACATGGATAAAAAGAAAAACACTATATGCCAGAAATTAGTCCTGGTACAGTATGCTTCAATTCTTCTTCCATCCAGACTTTAACTGTCGGCTTCGGAATTTGACCGAATCAACCCAAGGGGCTCGCGGGCTTGCAGTATTACTGCCTACCGCCGGTAAGGAATTACACCTAACCCTGAAGAACTTATAGTACACAACCATACGTATGGCTGCGTTTGTCTAAACATATACATTTCACTGTATGGTGTCAACAGTCCTATAGCCAAGCATATAACAATACATTCCTTTCATCTAAATTCAATGATAGGCCTCTTGGATGTAACTAGATGAACATACAATTGTTTTATTTTGTATAAAGACTTGCACAATCTTTATGCTGGGAACATCGTTTTCAGCACTTGGTTTGGCTTTGGATAATCTGCAGTTCTTGGAATGAGGGAAACACTCCAGACTGCACATTGCACACAAAACAGAATACTTATTCTCAACGAGGAGCATATGTATGAAAACTCTACTGCGCCGTTCTTTCTTTATCACGTTTGGAATCGTTCTAATCTCGATAGTCTTGTTGGGTTGCTCATTCGCAAGCGAAGAAACAGGGACCCTTAAACTCAGTCTCACTGATGCACCAATAGCTGATTCAGCAGCGGTTGAGGGAGTGTATATCACCATCTCTTCCATCTGGTACAACCAGAATGATGTCTGGATTGAGGACACCAATTTTGAAGGTCCTCAAACGTTCAACCTATTGGACCTTACAGGAGGCACAGTGGCCGCGTTATCCAATACAGAGATCACAGCTGGTGAGGTAACACAAATCCGTTTCATGTTGAATGTAGAAGAAGAGGGTACTGCTGGGGAGGGGACCCCAGGAAGCTATATTGTACTTGATAGCACTGGTACTGCTGATGGAACCGAAACCAATGACGTCATCCATGAGCTGTTTGTTCCCAGTGGAGCACAGACTGGATACAAGGCTACAGGAAGCTTTACCATCCCCGCAAACGGAGAGGTTGAGATTACCGCTGACTTTGATGTACGCAAGTCAGTGGTTAAACGGGGGGTGAAGGATGAATACATTCTTAAACCCACCATTCGACTGGTTGTGAATAATCAAGCTGGGACAATAGCTGGAAGTTTCGCAGAAGGCACATCTACCTATCCATCTTTCATCATCTTTGCCTATGAGGATGGGGAGTATGCTGCTAGCGAAGCAGCGGAGGTAACAGGGGATGAAATCCAGTTTGAGCATGCCATCAGCAGTGCATCTGTAGATCTCACGGAAGGTAGTTATACCATTCCATTCCTGGCAAAAGGAACCTACGATCTGATCATTGTCGGTGTTGATGAAGAAGGAGTATATACGGTTATTGATGAAACTACCTACAGCGATGTTGTAGTGGAGTCAGAATTGACGACAGATCAGAATATAAATCTCTAAACATGTAATACTTGCGTGAGGATATCACTGAGAGAGGAGTACTCCAACTCCTCTCTCTTTTTAAATCAGAATTTCTTATGTGGTAACCTGCACTGGCTCAGAGAGTATGTCGAAGGTGTCACAGACCGTCTCCAAGAAGAAGATCCTGATGCTTTGCACATCCATATCCTCATCATAGATACCTAGGTCTTCACGAGTATCATCAGAATAGACATACCCTCTTAGTTCAGCAAAATTGCCCTTGGTTTGATACTCTTCTTGCATCTCCTTAAGGGATATGCCCAACTTGTAAGAGAGTGCTCTGAGGTCTTCCTTTTCAAGAGAAACAGCCAAGATAATTGCTCCATCTCTCTTTACTATCATTGAGTAAGGTATGGATACGAGTTGCTCTCCATTCCTGCACACGGGATTCTTGAGTAAGGTGCAGACCAAGGGACCGCACTTCCATATTTCATCAGGCATGATACCATCTCTCTCATCTGGAAAAGTGTGCCAGATAAGGGGATCGATCATGGGCTGGGTAGTAGCATCTAGGTTCATAGGAGCCTCCTCATATAGAGTATCCTTTGTTGCTGGAAAGAGGCAAGCTCTCTCTAGATTCTTTGCAACAGTTGTTCAATCGTAAGATTCCCCAACGCAGCAACGCCCCTATCCTGGACCTGCTCAGCTACCGCCTCACCGGCAGTATCGTGCTCAACCTCATCGATGGTTTCCATACCATACAGCCCTTTTACCAAGTCCTGGAGACGAAGGGTATCAAGCGGTTGCTTGGGTATATAGCTGGTTTGACTGCTGTTGGTGGGGGTGATGAACTCTAGTTGCGTCAGGAGTCCAAGGAATCCCTGCAACCGATTGTATGGGATTGCGAGGCGGTCGAGCAACTCCTTGGTGGAGGTAGCACCCTTCCCTTCACGAAAATTGCTCCCGATAAGCATCATGATGTTGGTTCCTTCAGATAACTGCAGTGCCGGACTTTGGGGCAGCCCACGAAAACTGGAAACATCTGGCCTGAACTGATGCACATAGGCAAGCTCCACACTGAAGAAGACTGTTGCCCAAAAAACATAACAGAAGAACAAGAACAGGAAGATGGCTGCAAATGATCCATAGATGACTGAGAACCTGCTCGCCATTGATGTCAACAGTGAGGTCAGCTTGCTGAATACATTAATCACCAACAACCCTGCAATGCTCCCAAGAATTGCTGAATCGAAACGAACCCTTGTATTGGGAACAAGGTATATGAGCAGGAAAATAACCAAGGCCACGATAAAACTCGGGGCTATGGCTTCGACTGCAACAGACCACCTACCCAGGGTTACCCCAATCAGATTGAGGTACCAGGAAGTGAGAATGGATTGAGCGCTTACATATGCTGCAAGCAACAAGGTTGCTACAATCAAGAATGAAATGTAGCCTGCAAATCGTTTCAGCGCATTTCGACTTCTGCTTGAGCGGTATATCCGGTTGATCACAATCCATACCTTATTGATCAAGAGAACCATGGTGATCAGGAAGGATATGAGACCAACGACTCCCAAACTGGTCGCATTACGGGTGTACTGGGTCAGGAGAATCATCAACTGTCCACCAGCCTCCTCTCCTGCCAGTTCCGTAAACCACTGGGAGAGAAAATTCACCAACGGTTCCATGACACCAAAAGCATTGAAGAAGGTGAAGAGGAAGGTTGCAGCAGGTACAATGGCCAAGAGCGTGGAGTAGACCAACCCCGAAGCAGAGTTGAGAAAATTATCTTTCATAGCCTGTCTAAACACGGCTGAGAAAAAGGTACTCAGCCGTTTAAGATTCTGCTGAACGATACTTTTATAGGACATGGTTACAGCCTCTGCTTCATCCAGGAATAGAGGTATTGTGTCGTCTGATCCCTATTGGTTTCCTGCAATAATTCATGCCGCGCACCCTCAACCAGATTCAAGGTGATGTCAGAGATGCTACAATTACGGTAAAGCTCATATACCTTCCGTACTCCCTTGGAGAACCCTCCTACAGGATCCTCACTCCCACTGATGATTAAAAGAGAGAGATCCGAGGGAATCTTTTTCGCCTTCTCAGCATCATTGGCGATCTCCACCCCATCCAATAGGTCAGCAAAGAAACCCGAGGTACAGACAAAGCCACACAAGGGATCCTCGATATACTTCGCTACTTGTTCTTCATCCCTACTCAGCCAATCGAATGAGGTCTTTGCATCCGGTATCTTCTTGTTGTATGCGCCGAAGCTCATCTTATCCAATTGCGAATCGGGATATTTTGAACCATGTTTACTGACGTGACTGCGAGCAATCATCTTGCCAATTTTCCCAAGCAATCCTTGGGAAGCACCGGTTCCCATAAGTATGACACCATCAAAAAGGTCAGAGTATTTCACCATCAGACTTCTTGCCAGGAAAGAGCCCATGCTATGTCCAAGCAAGAACAGACTATGACTGGGATACTCGGCAAGAATAACATTTGTCAACTCATAGGCATCTTCCACCACTCGCTGCCAACCCTCTCGATCGGCAAACCAACCAAGGGTCTCCCCATCATTTTTAACAGTCTCTCCATGACCACGATGATCAGGAGCATAGACAGCAATACCCTTAGAATTTAGAAATGTAGCAAATGCATCATATCGGAGGCTATGCTCAGCCATACCATGCAGAATGAGAAGAACAGCCTCAACCTGTGACCCCTCTGGAACCCATACGCGATACATTACGCGTTTCCCATCGCTGCAAGACAGCTCACGGATGGTAGCCATTTGAGCCTCCTTCCCTATATATTTTTTTATATAATTCTCGTATTATACTACCAGTATTATTCATACATCACAAGAAGCATTTGTCTTTAGCAAAGAAAAATCAGGAGATTTCATGTCCAATATTCTCTTGCTTGCCAGCGATGTACATGGCTCGATTGAGGCCCTCTCTCTTCTTGAGCAACGAGGACGAGAACATCAAGTGGAATCCATTCTTATCGCAGGTGATCTCTGTCCTTCAGGTCACACACATTTCCAAATACTCCTCAGGAATATCCCCCACCTACTTTTGGTAAGGGGCAACTGTGACAGCAGCTATGACTTCAGCAATGAAGGAATACCCCTACCTCCCCAGAAAAGATGCATCGAATGGCAGGGACGAACCATATTCATGACCCACGGGGATAGGATTCACTCCCCTTTTGGCCAGAATCTGAAAGATGGGGATATTTTTATCAGCGGTCATACCCACACGCCAAAACTCCAGAGGGGAGAAGATGGGATCATCTGGGTGAACCCTGGGTCAACAACCTACCCAAGAACACCCCTCGGCCCCACCTACGCATTAATAGATGAAGAAAGTATCAGTATACGCTCTCTCACTGGAGACCAACCAATAGCTGGTCTTCAATACTACTTTCTCCCCAGAGCCGACCAGTAAGCATCAAGCAATCGAGCCAAGGGAACAACCTGGGCTGAGCGAAAATTGCTCTTCCCATTCACCAGCAATTGATCAGGGAGCGATCCATAGCGACCCTTGCGATGCAGAAGTTTGTCATCAAGGGTTGTTTGCAGGTGCAGAGCCTGGTCTCCATAGGAGCGTATGGCATGTGCACTGATCTCATAACCCTCTCCCAATGAGGCTAACAAGGCCAACCTTGAGAAGTTCCTTCTTGCAAATGAGAAATGCGGAAAGTGAAAGAGTCGATGATTGAAACTGGGAAGCGTAACCAAAGGACACAAGCCTACGCTTTCACAGGCATAGGTGAGCTTCTGTACATATAGGGCCCAGGAAACAAGGCGGCGCTCCCTTCCCCTGTGGTAGTGATTCCCCCATAATATCTCTCCTAGTACCACACTTCTCCTTCCAATGGATACAAGCAGTGCTTGTACCGGGAGTGCGCGATAGTCATAGGGAGGCAAAGGCAGTCCATCAACCATGAAAGCATGCTCTGCTCCCCCATACTGATTCACCAATGCACTGAGCCCTATGCCCAGCTGCTCCCCAGATCCTCTTCTATAGGCAATTGCATCAAGAAGACGGAGGTAGAGTACCGCTGTTGAACGCTGCAAGTCGGGAAGGAAACTAAGCTTCCCTTCCCTTCGGCATGATCTTGCCCAAGCAAGCACTGCACCGGTACTCACTACTTCCAAACCATTTTCCAAACAACGGTGGGCAACCTGTTGCACACTCCTGCTGTCAAAGAGTTCCAGATTGGATCCCAGTGCCATTGCACTTTCCAAATCCAAGGGGGCATTGTTCTGGCAGACAGGGAACGAGGGATCATCAAGGGGAATCCCTTTCGGTACACTACGGGTACATAGCCCCCAAAGCCTTCCATCGACGCGCATAGAGTAGGTATCAATTGCAGCCCATCCATGATGGTTTGCCTTTGAAAGCAAGGCGATTGCCCCCTCTTGGGCTATCATCTTTCCCATTCTGGTCTTTCCAAGGTCCTTCAAATAGGATTGGTTCAAGAGACCCAATCTATGGGAATCATAGGCCTCCCTGCCTTGGCTATGGGGTGTTAATGTAAAGAACTTGATATTCTTCATCCCGCAGACACAACCAACCCCGCCTTGGGTTATGTTCTGGTTGTTTGCATAGAGAGAGGCAAAGGGAACAAAGTGTTCCCCTGCGGGGCCTATGACAACCATGTGCTCTTTCCCTACTTTCTTTGCAACCTCGGTTGTGGTGAGATTATGATATGTCTCAGCATCGCTGAAGGTAACTTCCCCATCAGCAATGGAAAAACTGCACAACTTTCTGCTACGACCGGTTATCACCAATGCAGCGTACCCACAGCCAACAATGGCTCCAGCGAGCGAGGATGTTGCACTGGATGCTGACAGAGAGCCAGTGACAGGACTCTTGGTTACCACGGTGAAGGAATTGCAGTAGCTCAGTGGTGTGTCAACTGCAGCACCAGGTGCAAATACTACAGGGTTTCCCCGCTCATAGAACTCCTCCCCCATCTGGTCATATTCAGCAAAACGGTCCCAAAGCATCAGGGCAAGCAGCCTTCCTCCGAGGTAGCGCTTTGCTTCTTCCTCTTCCATCGGTATGCTCGTATATGTTTCTGATTCCAAATCTATATGTAGTATGAAACGTTGGCGATAGGGAAACGCCAGATGAAGCTTTTTCCTCATGTACAAAAGGTACCTACCTCCCAGTTGGCTGTCAATCCAGAATCATGATCCTAGACTAAAACAGCAGTATAGCACAAACCCGACAAAAACGCTTCACTCTTGTTTACGGGAAGACCACCTTGTATGATGGCAACATGAAGAGTATTACCGTAACCATCAAACAACAACATCTGGAACTCCCCACCGGAGCCACCGTAGAAGAGGCCTTGGTTGAGGCAAAGGTGGTCGAATCCTGCAAAGAACAGGCCTATAGGGAAAACCCATATATCGGAGCCCTGGTGAACCATGAACTCCATTCCTGTTCGAGGGCATTGGTTGCAGATTGTACCCTTGAACCGGTACGGCTTTTTGGAGACATGGGAAAAAGGATGTACCGACACTCCCTCTGCTACCTTCTCTGTGCTGCTGTTTCCATGCTCTACCCCAGTCGTAGACTGGTAATAGGGCATTCACTTGGTGATGGGTATTATTTCAGTTTCGATGATGACCTTACATTGAACAATGCAGATATCAAAGCAATCGAGAAGGCCATGCACTCGCTGGTTGGGCAAAACCTCCCCATTGAGGAGGTCTTGCTGCCCTATGAGAAAGCACTCTCTTACTTTGAGAACAACCACCATGAACAGACTGCCGCCCTACTCTCCACCCGCAATGACCCCAAGGTAAATCTCTATCGATTGCAGGGCTACATGGACATCTCATACGAACCTCTGCTCAGCAAGACAGGCCTGATGCAGGTCTGGGAGCTCAAGCCATATCAGGAAAGGGGGATGCTGCTCCGCTATCCACGTTCACACAATGTCATTGGACTTGACCCCTTCGTTGACAATCCACTGCTTTTCTCCATCTATCGGGAGTATAAGGCTTGGGGATCCATTCTCAATGTTCAGTCGTTGGGACAGCTGAATCAGATGGGCAACCAGAACACCGTTGAGTCCTTCATTCGTCTTGCTGAAGCACTGCAACAGAAGAAGATTGCGAGCATCGCAGATCAGATACACCTACATAGCAGTGTAAAAGCAGTTCTTGTCGCTGGGCCTTCCTCATCAGGCAAGACCACATTCGCCCATAAGCTGTCAATCCAATTACAAGTCCTGGGCAAGAAAACAATCAAGATATCATTGGACAACTACTATCTTCCCCCAGATCAAGCACCAAAGGATGAAGAAGGAAAGCCTGATCTTGAGGCTCTTGAGGCACTTGATGTTGCCCGTTTCCAAGAGGATTTGGCAAATCTCTTTGCAAAGAAGGAAGTACACTTACCGCTCTATGATTTCAAGACACTCACCCGTACCTATGAGGAGCAACCCGTACATCTGGATAAGCGGACCATCTTGATCATTGAGGGCATTCATGGCATGAATCCCAAGCTGACCGCTAGCTTGGATAAGGAGTTGCTCTTCAGGGTCTATATCTCGGCCTTGACCCAACTGAATCTCGATGACCATAACCGAATCAGCACCACAGACAACCGTATCATACGGCGTATGATACGTGACAACAGAACCCGTGGGGCAAATGCAACAGCCACCTTGAATATGTGGCCTTCGGTTGAACGGGGAGAAAACAAGTACATCTTCCCATACCAAAACAATGCCAATGTCATGATCAATAGTGCATTGGATTATGAACTAGGGGTACTCACCACCTATGCACAACCGTTACTGAAGATGGTGAAACCCTCTGCTGGTGCTGCCTATGAGACAGCCAGAAGATTGCTCAGGTTCTTGGAGCATGTCAATCCGATTCCCGATACCTTGGTACCCGAGGACTCCTTACTTAGGGAGTTCATTGGGGGAAGTGAGTTCGGGGTTGTTTGAGTAAATAGGAGATTTTACATGGAAATCTATGAGGAACGTACATTGAATATCCGGCGTCTGGAAAGCCGGCTGAAGAACACGGTATCCATATATGAGAAATCACGCACCAACCTTGGCAGTTGCACGATTGCCATGATCAAGGCAGGAGAGAACCGCTATCTCATTGCCTCTGGTTCTGGTTCGATATTCGATGAATTGGAAGGGGAAGCAGAACAGGACTGTAAAATCTGTCCACTGAGCCATGAGAATCGCCTGGTCTTGAACACCTATCTGCCGTTTACGCATCCCGTTGCAAACACAACCAAACGGCCTTCCATTGGGTTGGGAGACCGTCTTGGCATGGCCACCCCTGGACATATCAGGGCACTGGAGGGCACCTCGGTTTTTCCCATTTTTGCACAACAGAGCATCAGGGAATTGAACTTCACCAACAGGACCTTCAATGATGTGATCGATGCCGCTTCATATGCAGTATTCCAAGAGGGTTACACCTATGGTTTTGGTGCCGATGGAGACCACCTGAAAAAAAGCGAGGAGATCAAGAAGGCTCTCGACGATGGGGCCACTATGATCACCCTGGACTCATCAGAACAGATAGACCCCACCATCCAGAACCTGGATGATGAGGAACTTCTAACACGCTATGAAGCATTGGACAGTGAGATACGGGAGGTATATGAGGGTTTATATGCAGAACAGGAGTTCTCAATCGGAACTTCAACTCTCAAGCTTGACCTACCCATGTTAAGGCGCGATATCCTGACTTACCATAGAGCGCTCGATTTCATACAGATCATCTACGAACAGCATATATTGCACTCAGAGCGACCAATAGATTTTGAAATCTCCATTGATGAGACTGACACTCCCACCAACCCTAAGAGCCATCTTTTCATTGCAAAGGAACTCAAACGAAGACATGTGATTATCTCCACGCTTGCTCCACGGTTTGTAGGAGAATTCCAGAAGGGTATCGACTATATCGGGGATACTTCTGAGTTTGAAAGACAACTGGCTTTACATGTTGCTATCGCAAAGCAATACCGCTACCGACTCAGCATCCACTCAGGCAGTGACAAATTCTCCATCTTTCCCATTCTGGCCAAGGTGATCAAAGGAAGCTTCCATGTAAAGACAGCTGGGACCAACTGGCTTGAAGCGGTTCGCTTGGTTGCCCAGAAAGATCCCGCTCTCTATCGAAGGATGCATGCACATGCACTCAACCGTTTTGGCGATGCGAAAGCCTTCTATCATGTTACTACTGACCTGGGGAAAATCCAGGATTTGGAGGCAATGAAGGATGAGGACCTACCATCCTACCTTAGCGATGACAATGCCCGGCAGTTGCTTCATATCACCTACGGGTATCTGCTTGAGGATGAGGATGAAGAAGGAAAGAAACTGTTCAAGGATACCTTCTTCAGCCTGATTTCCAAGGAAGAAGAGCATTACAAACAATTACTCGATACACATATAAGCAGACATCTTTCCTTGCTTGAATTCAAGAAATAAACAAGTACTCAGAGAGAAGGCGGCCCTTGGGCCGCCTTTTCATGTGTATGTGAGGATAGGTTCTTATACATTGTAGATATGCTTGAACTCATCAAACAGGTCACTGACCTGTTGCTTGCACTTGCCGCAGACCGTACCAAACTCAGTAATCTCCTGCAGCTGTTCCAGGGTCTTTGCTTCCCCTCTCTTTACAAGATCCTCAATCTGAACATCGGTGACTTGCTTGCACTCGCAAATAATCTTTGCCACATTGCTCTTGAAAGGATTGTCACGTCCCGCTTTCTCAAGATAGTCATCAATTGCAGCCCTGAGAGCTTTGTCTCCCAGAACAGAGCAGTGGAACTTATGCTCAGGGAGTCCTCCAAGAGCTTCGGTAATCATATCGGGGGAGAGGTTGTAGGCTTCCTCCAAACTCATCCCAATTGCCATCTCACTCATCATGGAGGTACTTGCGATTGCAGAGGCGCAACCATAAGTAAGCCACCTCAGGTCAGCTATTGTATCATTCTCGACCTTGATCAGAACCTGCATCTGGTCACCACAGGCCAGAGAACCGACTTCACCGATTCCATCTGCCTGAAAATTTTCTTCTTCCTGCCAGGTATTCCTGGGATTCATAAAATGGTCTTTCACCACTGGGGTGTAGACCCATTGACTCATAAAGTTGGTCATCGTGTGGACATCTCCCTTAATCGCTTGATAATCGGCGGTAGTTTCTCCAGTACATAGGCAACATCTTCTTCGGTGTTGTATCTTCCGAAACTGAACCGTATTGAGCCGTGGGCCAGCTCGATATCCACTCCGGAGGCCAGTAATACGTAACTGGGTTCAAGCGACCCACTTGCGCAGGCACTCCCTGTGGAAACCATTATTCCTTCCATGTCGAGATAGAGCAATATCGATTCCCCTTCTGCATGGGGGAATGATACATCGAGGGTTCCGGGAAGGCAGTGCTCTTGGTTCCCGTTCACCACCACATTGGGAATACGCTCCTCAATACCCACTCTCAGCATCTCCCTGAGAGTCCAAAGTTTCTTGCTCTCTTCCTCAAGATCACGTTCAGCGAGAGCAGCAGCAACCCCGATACCAACAATGGATGCTGTATTATAAGTTCCTGCTCTCTTCCCTCCCTCCTGATGGCCACCATGGACCAGAGGGGTGTGTGGTGCTTTTGGCTTTACCGCCAACACTCCGATACCTTTTGGTCCGTAGAACTTGTGACCAGAAAGGCTGAGATAATCGACGTCCCAAGAGCGCATCGAGACAGGGATTTTTCCGATCGCCTGTGTTGCATCGGTATGCATATATGCCCCTACCTCATGGGCAAGCTGGGCGATCTCCTTTACCGGTTGGATGGTACCAATCTCATTGTTCCCTGCCATGACAGAGACCAGGGCGACATCTTCACCGAGATAAGTCTTCATTACTTCCGTGTCTACCCGTCCACTGCCATCAACAGGACACTCATCAACCTTGTACCCAAGATTCCTAAGATACTTCACCAACTCGTTGATCGAAGGATGTTCAATGGTTGTGGTCACAATTCGGTTACGCTTCGATCCTAGGTCGATACGCTCACGAAAGATATTGAATACGGTATTGTTCGATTCACTGGCCCCACTGGTGAAAACAATCGATGATGGATCGCAATCAATCAAGGAGGCAAGTGCTTTCCTGCTTTCTTCTATTGCCATAGCGGCTTCACGACCATAACTATGCATGCTCGATGCATTCCCAAAGAGGACATTGGCCTGGTGTACAGCCTCGATTACATCCTCATGCATGGGTGTGGTCGCATTATTGTCTAAGTAAATGGTTTTCTGTTCCATAATTAACCTCATAGAAAACGATAGTGACAGATACCCCTTAGGGTCAAGCCACTCTACTGTTACGCGTTGAATACCTCGTAAAGATCGCTTTCGTCTGAGTCCTCATCGGGACAGGTCTTACTATGGATGAATCGGAGGATTCTCCTTTTAGCAAAACGAATATGGAATCTACGTGCCCATTGTACATAGGCACAGTTTTCATGGAGATATGATGCAAACATGGCACGAATCGGCGTCATTTTTTTGCATCGGGTTGATTGGCTGAAGCGTTCAGCGTAAATTTTGCACTGTTTTGTTTCAGGATCAAAATGCTCACACCAGCTATCCAGGTCAATGACTAATTCACGACCATAGACTGCTTTCTCGTGGCAGCAAAGCCCACACTTGTGGCATTTATTCTCCCAATTCTTACCCACAACTCTCCCCCTTGCTCAATAACTCAAGCTTGGTCTGGGATACCGTATGAACCGGGGGAAGGATGGAGATTGCAGTAACACTGATATAGCCCTCTCTTACGGCCTGGAAATCGCTACCCTTGGTGTCACAACGCTGGATTGGTTGCACACCACCCTTCATGGAAAGCACAACAGAGGTACCAAAACGTACTGTTGCAGTGTCATAGTAGCGGGTTTTTTCTTGTTGTTTTGTCTGTACTGCATCATGGTAGTCGAGATAGCTCAATACTCCACTCTTCCATTTTCCATTCCCCTCTGCAGGGGCATTGATATTGATGATGCACTCACTGCTCGTGAGTGGATAAAATTCCTCGAGATGTTGTACCACAAAGTCCGCAGTACGCTGGAAGGGGTAAGAACCATCCTCGCTTCTTGCACAACTGACTGCCATGGACCGCAATCCAGTCAAGGCTGCCTCTCTGGCAGCTCCAACAGTACCCGAGTACAGGATATCCGTGGATATATTATAGCCATGGTTGATTCCGCTGATGACCAAATCTGGTTCTTCTGGGAAAATCTTGCCTTTTGAAGCATAGAGGATGCAATCTGCTGGAGTCCCACTGCAATGATACCTGTTCTGACCGTATTCAGTAATGGTAATATCTTCACGAAGCGTCATTGAGTGGCTGCTCGCACTTCTCTCTGCATCGGGAGCACATACCCACACCTCATGACCAGCTCGCAGTAGAGCCTCACTGAGTGTGTTCAGTCCTTCACTTTGATATCCATCATCATTTGTCAGTAGTATCTTCATTAATGCGCTTGAAACACAACCTTTGCAGGATCGCTTCCCTCAAATACATACCAACGAGGGTGGAATCCAAAGATGTGCTCGTAGTCCTCCAGACGACCAATATAACTTGGAAGTGCTTGTTTACTCAAGAGGACCATGATATTGCCGCTGAAGCCGTTTGCTACCTGAACCGATCCAAGGCACCCATTAAGTTCACCAGCTCGCTTGGTGAGCCAATCTACTTCAGGACAGGTTACTTCAAGAAGGTCCCTGAGCCCAGCCTGGACTCGATTCATCATCTTCCCATAGGGTACTGCATCCTTCTCGGTGAGCAATGATGCGGCATCATTGGCGAGCCGGGATTCCATCAGGATATACTCACAGATATGGCGGTCTTCCTCATCCAATGGCACCACACGGCCAGAAAGGTCACTCTCTGGAAAGTCCCGCATGAATCCACCACTCTTGTACTCACTTAGTTTCTCAAACGCACGCTTGATCGCTTTTCTCTTGCTCCTGATCTCTTCCCGCATCGCATTCGGGGAAATCTTGCTATCCACGATGATTGCCACATACTCTTCATTCTTGTTGGTGAATGGAAAAGGCAACTCCTTGTAGGTCACATGCTGAAGGTCGTAGAACAGTACGGTCTCCTTATTTCCATTGAGCATGGTAAGAAGATCACTGATGGAGCATACTTCATTATTGAATGTCGTACATGCCTGATAGGCGATTCTTATCTGGGAGGAAAAACTCAGCTTAAGATCAAGCAATGCATCAAGGGCAAGACAGGTCCCAAGCGAACATGCAGTACTCACCATCTGGGTATCAGCATGAAGGAGATCCCCTTCGACTGTTATATTCATACCTGTAAACTCAGTCCCTTCGCTTGCAAGAACCGAGAACACCGCTTTCAGGAAATTCCCCCATCGGTCTTCCTTGCGGTACTTGATATTGTTTAAGGAGAATCGCTTCCGGTCATTGAGGGTTGGGTTGTACAGCCTCACGAGTTGATCATCCCGGTAAGAGATAGCAACATACAGCGAGGAGTGATCGGTTCCCACCAAGGACCATCCTCGACATGCGTCCGCGTAACTACCAAGCAAGGTACATGTTCCAGGTACCTGCGCAATCACCAGCGGAGAATCGCCGTATTCCTTGATGTGTTGTTTTCTGATGTTGTCCATGCCCCAACCTAATTTTTATGGGTCAATTTTAGGATACTTGTCGGCATAATGCAACAAAAAACCTACTTTTGTATAATTCGGGACTCGTGCATTTCCCCACATGACCAACAAATGCGTGAACAGGAATCCAGAACTTACAAAAAATCCCCTTTCCTGGGTACTCCAAAAAAGAGGGTCTCTTGTATCACTAGACAGGATAATAAATCTGGTTAGTTGTTCAAGCCATAGCGCTTCTTGAAGCGTTCGATACGACCGGCAGTATCAACCATCTTCTGGGTTCCAGTAAAGAATGGGTGACAAGCGGAGCAAATTTCAACTTCAAGATTCTTTGCGGTTGTCTTGGTCGTGATTACATTGCCACATGAGCAACGAACTTCTTTCATTTCATAACGGGGATGAATTCCATCTTTCATTTTGGGTCCTCCAAGGATATGTGTTCTGCTGGCTGTAGGCAGCAGACAAGTTTCTCTTTATCTCTTCCTGGTCTCTAGTACGCTGCCGAATTCGAAGGAATACCGGTATTGATAGAACGCAAGAACGACTCATTATCCTTTGTCTTCCGAATTTTGTCAATGAGGAACGGAGTCATCTCTTGATCGTCCATATCATTGACAGCATTACGCATAAGCCAGATTCTGGCAGCTTCATCAGAAGGCAACAATAGGTCTTCACGACGGGTCCCACTCTTCTTGATGTTGATCGCTGGAAAGAGTCTCTTGTCCGCAAGACGACGGTCCAGGATGATTTCGTTGTTACCGGTTCCCTTGAATTCTTCAAAGATAACCTCATCCATTCTAGAGCCTGTCTCAATCAAACCAGTGGCAACTATGGTAAGGCTGCCACCGAATTCGATGTTCCTCGCAGCACCAAAGAATCTCTTTGGTTTGTGCAATGCATTCGAGTCTACACCACCACTAAGTATCTTGCCGCTTGCAGGAACTGTCTGGTTATAGGCACGTGCAAGACGAGTAATGGAGTCCAGGAGGATAACTACATCCTTCTTGTGCTCAACGAGCCGTTTTGCTTTCTCAATCACCATCTCAGCAACCTGCACATGTCTGCTGGCTTGTTCATCAAAGGTGGAGGCAATTACCTCTCCCTTGACATGGCGACGCATGTCAGTGACTTCCTCAGGACGTTCATCAACCAGCAGGACCATCAGGACCACTTCAGGATGATTCGTACTGATGGAGTTTGCAATCTTCTGGAGAAGCACTGTCTTACCTGTACGGGGAGGAGCTACGATCAAGGAACGTTGGCCCTTTCCGATAGGACAGAACATATCAATAATCCTTGTCGACATATCCTCTTCAGCTGTTTCCAGCTTAAGTCTTTGGTCAGGAAACAAGGGAGTCAAGCTATCAAACGGTACGCGCATTTTTGCGGTAATCGGCTCATCACCATTTACCTTCAATATTTTCAGGATTGCAAAGAACCGTTCATTCTCACGCGGAGTGCGAACCTGTCCATATACCACATCACCGGTCTTCAGATAGAGACTCTTGATCTGGGCGGGAGAGACGTAGACATCTTCCAACCCTGAGAGATAACTGTTTGAGGGCGATCGGAGGAATCCAAATCCATCAGGAAGGATCTCCAAGGTACCTGTTCCCACAATTACTCCGCCATTTGCAGTATGCAAGCGAAGAATTTCAGCAACAATTTCCTGCTTGCGCAAGTCCAGGATGGTATCTGCATTCAGCCCACGCTCCAAACCTACCTTGCGAAGTTCATCAATGGACAGGGTGGTGAAATCTTCAAGCACCAGGACAGGAGCCTCAGGATGCTCTTCTATATGTAAATCATTGGAAGATTCGTCTTGGTGATTCGGCCGTCCACCCCTATTGGAGCCAAAGCTCTGGCTCTTTTGATAGGACCCTTTTGAATGATTTCTGTTCTGAGAATTACGGTTATTTCTATTGTTATAGGGCTTGCGATGATTTTGATTCTGGTTTTGGTTCTGATTCCTCTGATCTTGCTTGTATTGTGCAGGAGGACGAGAAGTGTCTGTTGGCTGCTCCTGTTCAGGAGCAGGACTGTTCTGTTTATCCTCCAACTCGAGTTGAGGTTGATCAGAATCAGTAGAACTTTTTTTTGCTGCACTCTTGTCAGATTCGCTCTTTTTAGGTCTCCCTCGACGTTTTTTTGGCTCAGGAGCATCCTGTGTCTCCACTTTCTGCTCAGCCACATCACTCGTGCTTTCAGGTGCTTTCGCTCCTACAGGGCTTTTTTTTCGGGTCACGCGCCGCATCGGCTTCTTAACAGGTTCCTGCTCAGATGCAACAGCCACGCTGGCTTCATTAAACTCTAATTCTTCGGAAGACATAGGATTAACTCCAACGGAAAAGGGAAAATGTGTTGCACCTCATCTATATAAAGGTGCACCTAGTGCCCAGTTCCTTAATTTGTAATACAGAATGTAAGAATATGCGGAATTGGAACGTACTTACTGATAATTCTTTCCGCTGTTTGGTTCTTTAAATATATTGCCACTTCTTAACAGTGTCAAGCAAGCAGGCTCCTTTGATGTATTGGCTTGCAAGAATTAATGCCATCACCGAGGCTCTTCTTCTTACGGAATCCCTCCCGTAGGATGCGATATGTACTTGTACCGCTGCACTCTCACGAGTTTTTGATGCAAAGCCAAACCATACAGTTCCCACCGGCTTTTCAGGTGTCCCTCCATCGGGTCCGGCAATCCCACTTACCGAGACTGCCCAATCAGTTCCCGAGACACGCCTCATTCCCTCAGCCATCTCCAGGACACACGCTTGACTGACTGCCCCATATTGCTCCAGGGTCTCATCTCGTACACCAAGCAAGTGCCTCTTTGCGTCATTCGCATAGCTTGCAACCCCTCCCCAGAACCATGCAGAACTACCAGCCTGGTCGGTGAGTAGCTTTGCAATGTAACCGGAAGTACAGCTCTCAGCTGTGCTTATCGTTTCTTCTCGTTCCTCAAGCAACGAAGTGAGCAAAGCCGACGGCTGGACGTCCCCATCCACCACCAGACATTCCCCTACCAGTGACCGAAGACGGTTTGCCATCTCTGTTCGGTCAGATTCACTGCTATCGACAAGATATAAACTTATCTTCAGATCCTGGAACCGTGTACCCCACTGCATTCCATTGAAGGAGATGGACTTGCAGAGCTCTTCCAGTTTTGATTCAGGGATAAGGAATGTAGAATACTCGCTACGAGAAAAATCATCATGCCCGATCAACTGGGCAAGCCAGGGGATTACCTGGTCAAAGAACATGGGATTCATCTCCCTGGGAGGTCCTGGCATTGCCACACAGGCAATCTGTCGTCCCCCATCGGGTATGAATCCTTTGAATCCAGGGGCTGTTCCTAGAGGGTTTTGAATGAGCTCAAAACCCTCAGGAATCATGGTCTGTTGTTCATTGGCACCCCAGATCCGCTCCCCTATTCGTGCATACAAGGTATCGAATGCTTCCTGGTTACGGACCAGGGGAACCTTGGCAAGATTGGCAACGATGGTACGGGTCATATCGTCACTGGTTGGCCCAAGCCCTCCAGTTATCACTACCAGATCACAATTATCGATGCAGTCCCTTAGGACATCTCCGATGGTACCATCATCAGGGACAAGCACCATCCGATCAACACGATACCCCAACTGGGTCAACTGACTTGAGATGACTTGGGTATGGCGGTCAGCAATGACCCCCCGAGTCAATTCGGTTCCAATGATAAAGAGTGCAGCACTGGTATAGGTCATTCTGGTTTCTGCCTGTCCTTGGTGAAATATCGATACAAACGATACAGCATACCTCCTGCAAGAAGGATTGCTGATAGATAGACGGTTAGATACGCAAACCAATTTACATACCGGGTATAGATGGTGTTCCCGTGCGAGTCTCCGCTGAATACCGGTACATCATAGATATGGTAGCCAACGGTAAAGGGTTCCATAGGATCAACAATCTTTCCAGTAACATCAATTACACAGGTCATTCCGCTATTGGTGCCACGGACTGTGGTTCTTCGGTTCTCAATGGAACGGAAGACAGCCAAGCCAAGATGTTGCATCTCAGCGGAGACAGCTTTCGACCATCCATCATTGGTCATATTTACGATGACATCAGCGCCACTGGCAACGAAGCCTGCGTTCAGATACCCGAAGACGTCCTCGAAGCAGATCGGGGTGGAGAATTTTACACCCTCCTCAGTCTCAAATACCACGGGATCATAGCCGGTCTCCCACCAGTTATAATCATTTGCAAGCAGGAGATTATAGAGCCATGGCATCTGCTTTTCGTAGGGGAAGTGTTCCGTGAAGGGCACCAGATGTTGCTTTCTATAGGTGTTCTTGATTCTTCCGTCTTCAAAGAATATCACTGTGTTGTAATCGGTACGGTTCCATGAGCCATCCTCGCTGAAAGCTGGTTTACTGGGGTCTTCAATGACTCCCTCGGGGTTACCCGTAACCAGCGGAATGGGAAGCGACTTACCGAATTCAACAAACTCCTCAACCAAGGCGGAAGTTGCAGGATCGGAAGGATAGTTCTCATGCCAAGCGACTGACGGTACAAAGGCTGTCTCAGACCAGAGAATAATATCGGGGTCTTCGCTCAATGCCTCCAAGCTCATCTTACGCAACGTATTGAAGTTCCGCTTGTAGGTGGTATACCCGCCCTCCCAAGTATCTGCACTATGCTGAATGGTAGCCACTCGCCAGGTTTTATCGGGTTCCTGAGCATTCCAATAAGCCATGGAGGCAAACCCGAAGATCAAGGTAGCGAGGAGAGCTATCCCATAGGCAATGAGAAAAGCTAGGTGGTCCCTCAAGTACCCTTTCAGGGAGTACTCCCGGTCATTGAACCAGCGGTGTAGATATGCACCAAGGAAAGTCTGAGGCATAACCAATAGGAAGGTAACCCCCCAGATTCCAAAAATTTCGGAAATCTGGATAAGAGGAAGATAACGGTAGACGGCCGACCCCAAGGTCCCATAAGGATACCCCGCAAACCAATCCTGACTCAGATAAGAGTATGCGACCCATACCAAGGCTTCAACCAAATACCCGTATTTCTTGAACAGTTTCTGCGCTGCCTTAAGTACGGGGAAGAGCATCAGCATCTCCCCTCCCTTGATAATCGGTACGATCAGGATTGCAAGGGGGTGGAAGGTCTTGAGCCAGTAGTTGAAGAAGAGATAGAACATGAATCCATAGAAGAAACCATAGATTGGGGTCAACTTCCAGCTTGTGTTCCTGATTACTGCAAATATAGGAATCAGTGATACCATTGCGACAAACCCAACGCCATTGGCCGAAATGAGACCAGGGAAGGCAATTGAGTAGATAAATGCCGATACTAATAACACAAGAACCTCAGAACAAACCGTCCTGAGGTTCCGTCTTGCATGCAAGTCAACCAAGAGATCTTCTCCTAATTATTGGAAACGTAGAAGGTTATTCCTTCTCGGGTTTATTATCACGCAAATCCCACACATAGTCCTTGAGTTCTTTACCTGGACGGAAAATGGCAACTCCATGTGTTTCGACGGCAACGATAGCGCCAGTCTTTGGATTACGCGCTCTTTCACGGCCCTTTCGAGTGCGAACCTCAAATGTTCCAAATCCACGAAGCTCAATGACCTGATCATTCCGGAGGCCATTTTTCACTTCTTCAAAGAACTCATCAATGATTGTATGAATGTCGGCCCTATTCAGTCCATGCTTCTCATGGAGACTCTCGATTATGGCTGCTTTTGTTAACTTTGGTCCTGCCATGGTTACTCCTTAAACACGTTCTATACGCATGTTTACATACCGATCAACAATCGGTACGTTCATCATTCTGACTTACTGATTATACAGCAGCCTGATCGGTCATCTTATTGAAACGGCTCTGCAATCTGGATTTCTTGCGGTTGGCTGTGTTGTGGTGGATGACACCCTTTCCGGCAGTTGAATCAAGCAGCTTGAGACTTAGAGCCAAAGCAGCAGCGGCAGCTTCCTTGTCGCCGGCGGTTACAGCAGAATCAAATTTCTTGATTGCGGTGCGCATAGTACTCTTGGTTGCGCGGTTTCTCATTTTCCGGACTTGGCTCTGTCGCTCTCTTTTTTCAG
This sequence comes from uncultured Sphaerochaeta sp., assembly GCF_963676285.1. NCBI lineage: Bacteria > Pseudomonadati > Spirochaetota > Spirochaetia > Spirochaetales > Sphaerochaetaceae > Sphaerochaeta > uncultured Sphaerochaeta sp. The sequence continues at coordinate 1,959,478 of NZ_OY781063.1, read as the reverse complement.
CAGACCTGTTAATCACGTAATACCTCCAAACATATTACCTTGAATACGTATTTCATTTATTAAAGTTGAGGTCGGCAACAAAGTGCCGACGGTCTAAAAACATATCACAGTCTATAAAATGGGTCAATACAATGCTTTATATCAATTTGACAAAAATTCGTTCGCAAACTCCTTATCAAGCTCCCATCGCTTGGTGTCAATATTGAAAAATACCGCATTCTGCGGGATGGTAAGCATTCTCCCTTCACTTCCACTGAGCATGATACGCTTTGACAGTATGTTAACTTCATGAACTTTCATCAAGTCATAGCCAACCTTTAATTTGCTTCCCTCAGGAGGATAGTTACGTTTTTCCTCCACATAGAAATCATATTCATAGGAAAGACAACAAAGCAATCTCCCACAAGGTCCGGAGATCTTCATGGAATTCAGTGAGAGATTCTGCTCCTTGGCCATCTTGATGGAGACTGGATTGAGTTTATCAGTCACACTATGACAACAATAATCACGCCCACAGACAGCAAGACCGCCAAGTACCCGGCTTTCGTCCCTGACACCGATCTGTCTCAGTTCTATTCGGATACGGAAGACAGAAACCAAATCCTTGACCAATTCACGGAAATCCACACGTACATCTGCAGTGAAAAAGAAAATGATTTTCGGTTCTCCAAGCAGGAAGTGGGCAGTCACCAGTTTCATATCAAGCTTGTGATGAGCGATCTTCTCTCTGCAGATTCGCATCGCTTCATCCTCTTTCTCTGACTGCTCTTGGTAACGACTCATATCTGAGGGAGTCGCAAGACGGTCAATCCATACAACATCACCCGAGATATCAACCTCTTCAGGTTCCCTTGGGGGATTGCACCCAGCACATGATTCGCACGGATCCTCGTCTTTTTCAGGGGAGTAGGAAGGCAACGATTCCTCCGGTTCTCCTGAATACACCTCTTCCCGCTCTTCCTTGGGAAGACAGGATTCTGCATGAAAACATGCAGATCTCGGTCGGTCACAACCGGGTTCGTAGGACTTGCCCAGTTGATCTGCAGCAGAGACGATGACCCCAAGGTCAAGTCCATAACGGGTGGGAGCAACCACCGAGGTTCCTGGATACAACACAGAATCCCAGGCACAGATGCTCATCTCATTTGAAGAAGGGTTTTTAACCAAATATATATAGCCTCTTGATGGCCGGTTCTTCTGGATACGGCTATCGGCATTCGTTCGTTCTCGTTTCATCTATATCCTTTGCCATTTGACTGTGGCACTGAAGTAAAGCTACCACGTCAATAACAAATTGTCAAACTCTCTACATGTGTATATAACTATTTTGCTGCATATGAGTTACAACGTTGACGGCTCACACCTACCATGCTATAGTGGACCCATCCTCCACACAGGCTTGTAAGCTTCTCAAGGAGTCGGTATGCAACTGTTTGACACGCACGCCCACATAGGGCTGATCCAGGATGACAAAATGGAACAACTGCTTGCTGTCCAACTTGCCAAAGTCAAGTCGGTCAAGCATGTAGTGAGCATCTGCAATAGTTTAAGCGATTTTGAAAAGACCTACACCAATCTGGAGAGTGCAAAGGATGTCTACCATGCAGTAGGGGTTTCCCCTACCGAAGTAGCCCATCCAGGACATGATTGGGAAGAGAGGGTCATCTCTCATGCAAAAAAGAAACGTGTCATAGCCATTGGAGAGACAGGACTGGACTATTACCATATGTTCGGGGGCGATAAGACTGCACAGATTGAGCTGATGCTCAAGCATCTCGAGATTGCAAAACATCTGGACCTTCCTGTGATTATCCACAATCGAAACGCAGGGGAAGATCTGCTACCCATACTCAAGGAAAAACTTCCACCAAAGGGTGGAATTCTCCACTGCTTTGGAGAAGATTGGTCATTCGCACAACGAGCACTGGATATGAATCTCACCTTCTCTTTCGCAGGAAACCTGACCTTCAAGAATAGCCGGATGTTGCAAGAGGTAGCCATACGCCTTCCTGAAGACAGGATTGTCATTGAGAGCGAAGCTCCCTTTATGACTCCCTACTCCCACAAGGGAGAGCGAAATAAAATTCAATATATTCTGGAAACGGCAACTGTTCTTGCAGCACTGAGGCAAACATCCCTTGAAGCGCTTTCACAAACGCTTTATGCTAACAGCCTCAGGGCCTTTGCCCTTCCGAAGGATATATGAACAGAAAGAATCTTTATCACCCCGTAACAATCGGCCCGACAACGCTAGGCGGAAACGTGTTTCTTGCCCCACTTGCCGGGTACACAGATATTCCATTCAGAACGCTCTGCATTGAAGCAGGAGCGGATTTTACATTTACAGAAATGGTTAGTGCCGAAGGTCTTGCAAGAGAAGGCGAGAAAACACTTGCGCTCATGGATCGTGCCCCAAACGAAAAGCAGTACGCTGTTCAACTATTCATGGGAAACACCGATTCTCTCAAGGAAGCCCTTGCCCAGCTCCAGCCTTACCAGCCCGAGGTAATCGATATTAATTGCGGTTGTCCTGTTCCAAAGGTAACCAAGACGGGTGCAGGTTCATCCATGATGAAGCAGCCCAAACTTATAACCGAGGTGGTCCGTATCATCACGGATGAGACAGACATCCCTGTATCGGTCAAGTTCAGGACAGGCTGGGATGCACAGAGTGAGAACTTTCTTGAATTTGCACAAGCTGCCCTGGATGGAGGGGCGAGTGCACTGACGCTCCATGCAAGGACCCGTAGCCAAGGATATGCGCCATTTGCTGATTGGAGCAAGCTCACAGAACTCAAGCAGTACACGCTCCAGCACAATTATTCGGTACCAGTCTTCGGTTCCGGTGATCTATTCAAGGCAGAAGATGCCAAGAGAATGATTGAAGAAACCGGTATCGATGGGGTGATGTTTGCACGGGGAGCTATTGGTAATCCCTTCATCTTCTCCCAGGCCAAAGCCATCTTGCAAAATAGGGAACCTGAGCCCATCACAGTGGAAATGAGAAGGGTTGCCATTCTACGCCACCTGGACCTTATGATCGATAGCTTTGGAGAAACAACGGCATGCACGTTGATGAGAAAGCATACCTGCAGTTACCTGAAAGGAATTCCCAATACCTCAACAATTAAGCAAGCGGTGGTACATGCCTCCAGACGTGAACAGTATCTCGAGGCTCTCAGCCCACTTGTTGACCTGTAAAGCGGTAAAATGGTACGTTTATTTGAGCAATCACATCGGGAAGGAAATGCAATGAGAGTATTAGTGTTAGGGTCCGGAGCGAAAGACCATGCCATTGCATGGTGGTTCTCTCAAAGTCGTCTAATTGATGGTTTATATGTAGCACCTGGAAATGTAGGAACTAAGACAATTGCGGTAAATCTGTCAATTGATCCTTCTGACCCTGAGCAGGTATACGAGGCTTGCCAGACCCATGGTATCGACTTCGTCTTTGTGGGTACTGAGGCACCTCTGTTTACAGGTGTCATCGACTTTCTCAATGAACGGGGAATAGACACATTCGGAGCACCCAATCGCGCTTTGAAACTTGAGGGCGATCGTAATTTTGCCCGTATGTTTTCCGACCGCCACAATATTCCTACTTCTTCCCATGTTCTCTTTGACGATGAAGAAAAACTCTCAGAGTACTTAAAACGTCATGAAGGCGAACGTTTCGTGGTAAAGAGCAATGCTATCGCACCCAGCAGAGTCATGGTAGATTCCACTGATTACTCCACCCTCATGGATTTTTCCAAGGGGCTGCTTGCCACCGGTCCGATTATTCTGGAAGAACACCTCAATGGGCTTCCTATAACCATCACCCTCTTCTTGGATAATAAAGGATATCTCATGCTTCCCACCTCAAGCGACTACATGAAAGTCGAGGAGGGAGGACTGCCTACCGGGGGCATGGGTTCCATTTGCCCGGTTCCGCTCCAGAAAAATTTGAGTGAAGCTCTCGTCGAGTCAATCATTGAACCGGTATTGTTCGGCCTGAAGGCTGAAAAGATGGCTTACAAGGGTGTACTGACCATCAGTGTCATCATCACCAAGAATGGGCCTATTCTCGTTGATTACCATGTTCGCTTCAACGATCCTGCCGCACAGGCATTCGTACCACTCATCAACACGGACATTGTCGATATTCTTAATGCCATGAAGCATGATACGCTCTCTTCCCTCAATCTTGAGGTTTCCAATCAATCGGCAGTAGCCTTGGTGGTTGCTTCTGATGGGTATCCGGAAAAACCCATTATTGGGAAAAACCTCGAGCCAATGCCGGCCCCCCTTCTGTACAACAGCTTCGAAGGTGCTCCTCGATACTTTTTCGGTGGAGTCCAAGAGTATGAAGGCAAATTGGTTACCACCGGTGGACGTTGTGTCACAGTGGTGGGAATCGGCTACAATATCATGAATGCAAACAAGAATGCATACAAAGGTGTCAAACTGGTAAATTTTGAAGGTGCCTGGTATCGGCAAGATATTGGAAACCGGTTTTTCGAGAATTAAAACCAAAAAAAAGCAATGAGACCTCACACCCCACAGTGAAGTCTCATGCTCTACCGTTCCATAGTTCCTCAAGACTGACGGCCACCTCCCCAGGCAGCCGTCAACTTTTCGATTCCCCCCACGCAAAGGGAACGGTCAGAAGAAATCGTCTCAGAACTCCAGAAGAAAGACCATTGTTAGAAGGAAACACATAAACAAGGTCCATCTCTACTTTCATCCTACCCTCAGATTACCCTTGCCGTCAATGAATACCGGTTAACTTGTGACATAATTTTCTCACTGTACATTTGCCATTAGAAAGTAACTGAGGTCCCCAAAACAACCTGGAAATCCCAAGAATCTAGAGTAAACGTATGACTCGATTGTAAATATTCCCCAAATGAGAGACACGAGAGACTAGAATAAATTTCCCATCGCTCAATACCTGATAAGCTTAATTCAAGCGTCTTCATTCCTGAGAGAGTTGCACAGAATGCTGTGGAGATCAAATTTTGGGAGAAAAGGACAGCACCATAATCAGTGGTACCACCAATACTTGGTGTGTACATATCTATCTCGCCTTTCAAGGCAGCTGTAAAGGTAAGGGAGAGGGTACCAACTGAGGGAACATGGTAGTTTGTCTCAGAGAGAAACACCAAGGCATCGCCCCCATAGGGGGAACCGATGTAGTCAAGCAGATGCACGGTCCTTCCAAGTCCTGCATACCGCCGGATCATCAAGAAGTCAACGCTATCTCTGCGATACATACTTGGTAGGGCCATGGAAGCTTCCAATGTGCTGGAAAGCACTCCACTTTCCAGTGGTCTTGCCACTTCCAGTCCCAATGAAAGAGCCCAGGCTGTGTCCTCTTCATCAGGGTCCTCATTAGGGGCAACAGCTTGATCCAAGGCAAACTGTCCATACAGACGAATCCCCGAAACAGGGACGTAGGCCAGTTCAGCATGTGCTATTGCATTGAACTTACTCTCTTGGTGCAGGTTATGATAGATAAATGATGGATTGAGAAATCTGACATCCAGGAAATCATCCTTGTACATGACATTCTCACTAACGGCAAGCGACAGTTTCTCCCAAGGTCGGAATTCCAGACGATGAGCAAGCAACATACGGATGTGTGGTTCATTGGCATAGTAGGTATCGAAGAAAACCGTCAATGCCTCATATTTAAAGTATTTTGAGAAGGCAGTGAAACGAAGATACTCATGGAAGTCGACATGATCATCCAATATGAAGTTCCCGATCCGGGAGTTTCCCCATGAAATCCTATCCCGGCTGAAGGTAAGATTCCAATGCCCGGAACCAACAGAGAATACTGCGCGTTTTGGCCATTGGAAGTCAAAATGCTTGCTTGCAGGAATCAGGTTGTTTGCAAACCGTTTCTGATATTGTATGAGGGGGGTAGATCCATCTATATAGTTTATATTATTGGTACTTGCATCAGGGATAAGTGCACCAAAGGAGTTATGATCATCCGCTAGATGAGGAATGACATCGTCGTGCGTATAAAGTCCGTATCCATATTGTAAATCACTATAGGTGTAGAAGAAATCTGATATTGCCATATCCAGGCGGAGTCTAGCCAGAGGCTTTCGATCCGGGAAAGCATAGTCCCATCTCCCCAAGGAGTTATACGATGGGTTATGGTGGGCATAACCCTCTAGGGAGATATCCAAGTTGGCCGAGAGAGCGAATTCGTCAGGAAACATCCAACGAAGTGACTCATATGTCGTTTGATGTATGGAAGTATAGAGTGTATGTTGCGTGCTCCCTTCCTCCCCTGAGGACACATATGAAAGCATGTTCTGGGCTTCAGCTTTTGTCCAGGGCCGGGAAGCGGAAGGTGTTCCTGTTCCTGTAATCAAGTACAGGAGGTCCATCTCCTGATAGATGGGATCAGAGAGCGGGATCACTTCCTGCGCGCCGGTGGTAGCAAGAAGTGGTCCCACGCATATTCCAATCAACAACAGAATGATGGATAGTCGTCTCACACGCACTCCCTTATCAGATTGTGTAGCTCAGGCCAAGGGTAAGTTGAATATCACTTGCTTTCTGCCCAGCTATGTTCTGATAATTCTGTATGGTGATATAATCCAACTGACCAAAGGTTTTCAGCGTATCGGTAATTTGATACGATCCATTGACTCCTGCAACAAGGGTATGCTCTACAGCATTGCGGGACGCATAACTGGAATCAGCGTAGTTGCCGACGCTCCCACCGGATGTAGGCGTAGTTGGAATATCAGCCACACCTCCCCCCACTCTGGTCCAGTAAGTAAACATATCGAAGGTACCGTGGGCCATGTAGAACACATTGCCACTCAGATTCCACTTCCCATAGGACTTCACACCACCATTGAGGTTGACCACCAGGGCATCATTACCGTAGGTGTAGCCGATAAATTCGGAGTTGTAGCGCATTCCAGATTCATTGGTAAACTCCCTGATGGCACCCACATAATTGAGACCGTAGTCATCGTAACCCGAGCTCGAATCATCAGGTGATGAAGTCTCTGAATAGCGCAAATAGAGATAAGGATCAGTATAAGCAAACTCCAAGGAACCGTAGCCAACTGCATCAGCTACCGGAACTACTCCTTTCATCCCTGCAAGATATCCAAAAGTGATGGGAAAATTGGTCACTGTATCACTGGGAACGGGCTCCCCGGGCAATGAGAACTCATCCACCGCTGCCTGAGCATAGATGTTCAAGCCATTCACTGGCGTATAGTCGATTTCAAGCCCAAGAATGGAGTTTGCATTACTTCGGATATAGTAGTCATGGAAGATCATGGCAGGATTGAGAATCCGTATATCCAAGTAATTCTCCTTACTCTGGTACATGATGCTCTCGGTCAGTGTGAGGCCCACTTTATCATGGAACATCCTCCACTCGAGTCGATGGGACATGAACATGTAGATGCCATTCAAGGCTGTCCCTTGTCCGTCCCCTTCAGTAGGACCATCATTCTGGGTGTTGTAATAGACAGGCACTTCTTCAATATCACCTGTTTCAGGGTTTTTGTAATAACCTACACCAGATTGGACATTATCATAGAAATGTAATGGATGAGGGAAGAACGATGTCACAAAGGTGTACTTGAATTTATCACTGAAGGTAGTCACACGAGCCATGTTATGGTACTTGAAGGAATCACTGAGCATTAAGTTGCCTGTGTGTCCTGCTCCCCAACTCAGCCTGTCTCGACCTGCCTGGAGACTCCAATGCTCTCCACCTGCTGCAACAAAGGCACGGTAAGGCATGTTGAAGTCAAGGTCAGGCATAAGAGAGGGAGGAATCATGGGAATATTTGTAGCAAATGTGGTAGTACCAAACCCGTTTTCCAATGTATGGGTATTCCCCACACTCAACTCAGAGTAACCATAGAAGGAGTTGGCAGGCCAGGTTTCCAAGCTTACTGCAAGGAGAGGCTTATGGTGAATCGAGTCATAGTTCCAGGAGTCTCTTCCTGTGAAGTCTGTGGTATCAGAGTGGGTGTAGGTTTCCAAGGTTGCGTCAAAGCCCCAACTCAGGCCAATACCTTTTCCTTGGGTCTTAGGCTCAATGCCTAGGACTGCCTGCACATACTCATAGGTGTCCTGCATTGCCCCTTTCAGCTGAGAAGTATCTATCTTCTCCATCATCAGGGAAAGCTCAGCCTGACTATAAGGACCAGTGGTTGAGGGAAGGGATAACCCTTGGTGGATATAGAGCACCTCTAGAGCATCATAGACATCACTGTCCAAGCTATAGATCTTTTGTTGGTTTACTGTCCCAAAAATCGATGCAGATAAGAGACACATTACAAGACAACACACCAGTACTCGAGTTATACGCATTCCATACGCTCCAGTTTAATTTGTATTATGCAAACGAAACAAAGTATACCAAAGGAGGTGCCAAAATGGCACCCCTAATCACAAAATTTAATGCTGTCAGAATCTATTTCGTTGCCTGTTGTCTTCTCACTTCATAAAGGAGGATCCCTGTTGCAACGGAAACGTTCAAGGAATCGATGTGTCCAGTCATAGGAATGGTGACCATATGGTCGCAGAGCCGCTGAGTAAGCTGCCCAATACCCTTTCCTTCATTCCCCATTACCAATACGGTTCTATTAGGGAATGTAGTCTTGTATACTGCCTGCCCATCCATAGCCGCGCCATACACCCAGAATCCTTGACTCTTCAGGTACTCAATTTCACGGTTGATGTTTGTCACCTGTGCCATGGGTACATAGTGTGCCGCCCCAGAGGAGACTTTGATGACCGTACTGTTCGCATGGGCACTCCGTCTGTCAGGAATTACAACCAGGGATACAGAGAACTGATCTGCTGATCGAAGGATGGCTCCTAGGTTCTGAGGATCGGTAATCTCATCAAGCACCAGGACCAGTGCACTGTCATCATCCTTAAGACTCTTGCAAAAGTCTTTTACTGAAAGATTCTGGACCTTACCACCCAACTCTTTTGCAGAACTCACAAGATCCAGTACAACACCCCGATGGTCCGCCTGGCTGACCATTCGGTCCATCTCAACCTTTGCAATCTTCTTGACCACAACTTTCGAGCTTAGTCGAGCTTGTCTCTCCAAATCCTGGGTATGTCCACCCATTCCCCTGGCGATGTAGAGCACCGACCCTGAGGAAGCCTTTTTCAGGCCTTCTTCTATGGCATGAAAGCCAATTATTTTCTCACCCATACAATGCTCCTATGCATTACGCGATGAAAGGGCTACCAATCATGGCAGCCCAATTCATTACGCTTCGAAAGGAACTGGATTGGGGGACTCATCCTCACCCAATGCAGCACTTAATTCCTGCATCAACTTCTTCGCCTTCATTCCCAATCGCTTGGGAATCTGGACCTGTAACTTGATGTACATGTCACCCCGGTCAGTTGTATTGAGCTTGGTAACTCCCCGACCTTTCACTCGTAGCATTTTACCACTCTGGATACCAGAAGGAATGTTCACCTTGATGGAATTACCATCAATGGTAGGAACCTTTATCTCCCCGCCCAAGGATGCCTGGGTTATCGAGATGGGTATCTGGCAGAACAAATCATAGTCCTGACGGACAAAGTATTTATGGGGTTTAACATTGATGTATACATACAAATCCCCGGCTGGGCCTCCATTAGGACCTGCATCTCCCATTCCCCTGAGCACTACCCTACTACCGGTATCCACTCCAGCAGGAATGGAGACTTTCACTTTCTGTTGCTTTCTCTTCAACCCAGTGCCATGGCAGGATGAGCAGGGATTTTCAATGACATGCCCACTACCACCACAGGTAGGGCAGGCACTGGCTATTGCAAAGAACCCACTGTTTCGCCTAACTTGTCCTGAACCATTACAGGTCGGACAAACCTTGGTCCCAGATCCACCTTCGCTCCCACTTCCATGACAAACATCACATGCTACCTGATGGGAGTACGCAACTTCAATCTTGGTGCCAAAAACTGCATCCTTAAAATCGATATCCACATCATACCGGAGAGAAGAACCTGCTTCAGGGCCTCTCTGGCCACCCCGGCCTTGAGATCTTCCACCACCTCCCCCAAAGAAGGAGCTGAAGATATCCTCAAAACCACCGCCGCCAAATCCACCGCCAAAAATGTCGCTGAAATCACGGTACACATTGGAGTAGTCATGACCACCACCATTGGCGCCATCAACTCCCGCAAAACCGTATTGATCGTACATTTTGCGTTTCTTTTCATCACCCAGGACATCATATGCCTCAGTTGCTTCCTTGAAGCGATCCTCAGCTGCCTTGTCCCCTGGATTGCGGTCTGGGTGGTTGGCAATTGCCAGTTTGCGATATGCCTTTTTAATTTCGTCTAGTGTTGCAGTCTTTCCAACTCCAAGCACTTCATAATAATCACGTTTCGCCACGGTGCGACTTCCTTAGAACAGATTGGCTTTAGAAACATCATGTCGGCCGAAGCCGACATGATGGTAAGCCGTTTAAATATAGTACCTTGTAATCGACTCCTTAGTCTACGACCTCAAAGTCGGCATCTTCAACGCCGTCCTTGGGCTTTTTATTCTCCCCGGTTGATTCCTGGGAGGCAGAATCCTGTGCTTGGCCTTCAGCGCCCTCAGCGCCAGAGGCTGCACTCTGCTTATAGACTTCTTCAGCCAGCTTGTAAGAAGCTTGCTGCAAGGCTTCAACTTTGGCCTTAATCTCTTCTGCGGTTGCACTCTGGTTATCCATGACACCCTTGAGGTCTGCAACAGCACTTTCGATGGTAGCCTTATCCTCACTACTGATCTTATCACCATAATCCTTGAGGGACTTCTCGGTGGAGTAGATCAGGCTGTCTGCTTCATTACGGGCATCGATACGAGCACGTTCTCTCTTGTCCTCTTCAGCGTGGGCTTCAGCTTCCTTGACCATCTTGTCGATTTCATCTTCGCTCAGGCCACTGGAAGACTCGATACGAATCTTCTGTTCCTTACCGGTACCCAGATCCTTTGCAGATACATGGACAATACCGTTGGCATCGATGTCGAAGGTAACCTCAATCTGCGGCACACCACGAGGGGCTGCAGGAATACCAACCAAGTCAAACTTTCCGAGCGTCCTGTTCTGGCTGGCCATCTCGCGCTCACCCTGGAGAACATGAATGCTTACAGCAGTCTGTCCATCAGCAGCAGTACTGAAGATCTGGCTCTTCCGGGTTGGGATGGTCGTATTCCGCTCGATTAGGCGGGTGCAAACACCACCAAGGGTTTCAATACCCAAGGAGAGCGGGGTAACATCCAACAAAAGCACATCCTTAACAGAACCACCGAGAATACCACCCTGAATGGCAGCGCCCATGGCAACTACTTCATCTGGGTTTACACCCTTATGGGGCTCCTTCTTGAACAGCTCACGAACCATAGCCTGTACTGCAGGAATTCTTGTAGATCCACCGACCAGGATGACCTCATCGATATCAGCAGCGGTCAAGCCTGCATCCCGAAGTGCATTCTGTACGGGCACTTTTGAACGTTCAACCAAATCGGCAACCAGCTGCTCAAACTTTGCACGGGTCAATGTCATCTGCAAGTGTTTTGGACCACTGCTATCAGCGGTGATGAACGGCAAATTGATATCAGTGCTGGTTGAGTTGGAAAGCTCAATCTTTGCTTTCTCTGCTGACTCTCTCAGTCTCTGCAATGCCATCTTGTCAGATGCCAGGTCAATCCCATTGGATTTCTTGAACTCTCCGACAATCCAGTCAATGATTCGCTGATCAAAGTCATCACCACCAAGGTGGGTATCACCATTTGTGGATTTTACTTCAAATACACCATCTCCAAGCTCAAGAATGGAGATATCAAAGGTACCGCCACCGAGGTCGTAGACAGCAATTTTTTCCTCACGATTAGCATCCTTGCCCAAGCCATAAGCCAAAGCAGCTGCAGTGGGCTCATTTACGATGCGCTTCACATCAAGCCCAGCAATCTTACCGGCATCTTTGGTAGCCTGTCTCTGGGCATCGTTGAAGTATGCAGGGACGGTGATAACGGCTTCAGTAACCGTTTCACCAAGATAGTCCTCAGCTGTCTTCTTCATTTTCTGCAATACTGCTGCAGAAATTTCCTGGGGAGAGAAAGACTCTCCACGGATTTCAACTTTTATTTCATCGCTACTTCCAGCGGTTACCTTATAGGAGACCTTCTGGAGTTCAGAAGGAACTTCACGGTACTTTCTACCCATGAAGCGCTTGATGGAATACACGGTATTCTCAGCATTGGTAACAATCTGGTTCTTGGCAGGCTGCCCAACCAGGCGGTCTCCCTTGGCGGTAAATCCAACAACACTAGGGGTTGTCCGCTGACCTTCGCTGTTAGCGATGACCACGGGATCATTTCCTTCCATTACTGCTACGCAGCTATTGGTAGTCCCCAAGTCAATTCCAATAATTCTTCCCATGTTATATTTCTCCTCTCCAAATTAACTATCAAATATTCAATACGGGTTTCTTACCCGTGCACCAAAGGTACTCATACCGCATCCAATCGTCAAACGTTTGGCTTGCCAACTTTTACCTTCGCAGGCCTGAGTACCCGGCCATGTAATTTATATCCGACGACGTACTCTTCCAGTACTACTTCGTGTTCCAGGGAATCATCAACAACCATTTGATAGGCTTCATGCTCAAGTGGGTCGAACTCTTTCCCTACAGATTCAATTCTCTGCAAGCCCCAATTTTTCTCCAGGGTGGAATAGAGCTGACTATTAACCATGACCACACCATCATGCACTTTTTCATAGTCCTTTGTAGCCTCCGCTGCCTGAAGGGCTCGGCCAAGGTCATCCAACGGTTGAAGAAGATCCTTGATCAGGTTTTCATTCGCAAACTTCACAGTCTCTTCCTTGTCTCGGAGAAGACGTTTCCTATAATTCTCAAGATCAGCACGGTCACGAAGCATTTGTTCCTTCAAAGAGGCGGTTTCTTCCTGTGCAGTAGCAAGCTGTTCCTTCAATCGCACAATTTCCAACTCCTTCTGTTCCACTTCAGGCATTTCCTGCACTTCTTGTTCTTGTGCAGGCTGATTTTCACTCTCTTGTGTGTGAAGTTCCTCTTTCACTTCTGAATCAACAGCAGGCTGTGCACTTTTGGACTTGCTTTCTTTCTGTTTCTTTTCCATTCTATTCCTCGATTTCCCATATGCCAGCGAAAGATGCGGGCACATGTCTATTCACAAGCCCAACCAGCAATTACTTGCATATGCTAGGCCGTAGCTTTTAATAGTGTATAGCGTAAAGAGTAGCCCACCCCTGGGCTTGCCGATAACATACTCACACCGATGTGCAAGCGTCAAGTAGTTTTATCGTCTTCGTCATCCAAAGAGATTTCTTCCTCATCTCCCTCAGGAACATATTCAACCCAAGGCGAATGGTTATCCTCTACTTCAGATTCATCCTCTACTTCAGATTCATCCTCTACTTCAGATTCATCCTCTACTTCAGATTCATCCTCTACTTCAGATTCATCCTCTACTTCAGATTCATCCTCTACTTCAGATTCATCCTCTACTTCAGATTCATCCTCTACTTCAGATTCATCCTCTACTTCAGATTCATCCTCTACTTCAGATTCATCCTCTACTTCAGATTCATCCTCTACTTCAGATTCATCCTCTACTTCAGATTCATCCTCTACTTCAGATTCATCCTCTACTTCAGTTTCTTCATCTGGAACTCTTTGTTCCTGCTCCAAAGATGCAAGTTCTTCCTGTTTGGTTTGCAAAGTTTGTTCAACATTGTGTAAAGCTTCTTGTTTCTCAGTAAGCTGTAGGGTTAGCGCTGCAAAAGAAGCTGCCAAAAGCTCTTTAGCTTTGCGCTCTTGTGCATGTTCAGTGGCCAATGCTTCATGATTCTTCTTCATTTCACTCAACGTTTCCTGCAGTGCGGTAGCCTCTTCCCTGAGATGAAGAATAATCTGCTGGAGCTCCTCTTGCTTACGCCCATTCTTGCGCAAATTCTCAGTTGCTCGGTCATGTTGTTCACAAAGTTGCTGGATTTCATCACTGAATACATGCAAACTGTCGTGCTCCTGCTGTTCCAGTTTTTGGCTCATCATCTGAGCTTGTTCCATTCGCTGTTGCAACTCTTCCAGATACGAGGAAACTGTATGAATCATGGTCTGGAACGCTTGGTCTGTCTTGGTTATGGTATGTGTGAACACAACTTCCATATCATGGTCACATTGCTGACTAAATTGAGATAGTGTCTCAGAGATACGCCCCTTCACCTCCTCAATTAAGAAAAGGAGGTTCTCTTTCTCTGTCTTGAAGTATTTCTGGCTTTCTGTCTTGATAGACTCGTATTGGATCTTCTGTTCGTTCACATCCTGGAAAGCCTGTTCCCTCACCGCTTCCAATTCGCGTCTACTGTTGGCAATTACCTGCTCTGCATCGTCACCGATTTGTCTGATTTTTGCCAATTGAGAAGTCAGGATTGAAAGTGAGTCTGCCTCATTGCTTTTCAGTGTCTCTGCATGGCTCGCCACACGGCTCTGGTTCTGCCGCTCCACTTCCTGGACCTCAGCTTCATACTCCTGTAGCTTTGCATAGGATGAATCAAGAAGCTGTTTTACCTTTAGTTGTTGTTGGCTGATTGAGTTGCTGCCTTCTTCAACTGCCTCCTGAAGCATCTGCTTGAAAGCCTCTATTCGTTCATCAAAATGGTTGATCGTTGCATCTACTGCTTCAATACGCTGAATTTCTTGTTTTGTATGTTCGATACGGGCTTCTACTTGTGCTGTGGTGGTTCCTAGCTTGGTGAGAGAATCCCTGTAGGTATTAAGCACACCCTGTAGTTTGGTAAGATCATCACTCCTCGCCTCAAGGTCCGTCATCTGGGTCTCTATCCTGAGAAGCATCTGGTTGGCAGCATCAATTCGGTGATTGATTCGCTCCTCCACTTGCTGAGAGGTATCTTTAAACTGATTACGGGAGGCTTCCAATTCCCGGGAGAACTGCCCAACTTTCTGTTTCATGAGATCCAGACGGCGGTCACGCTTATCTTCTACACGAAGCATGTAGATGATAATGAGCGTGATGATAAACAGGATTACCGGAAGCAAAAGCTCGAGTCCCATCGAAAACCTCCTACCAGAACATCCTTAGAGTACCAGAGAAGCAAACTCCTTCCAAGAGCTTACCACCAAGTCAGCTTCGGGAAAACTTCTGTGGGTATCCTTGGTTATTAGGCAGGAATGCATCCCTGCCTGTCTTGCACCACGGCAATCCTTGGTGTAACTGTCGCCCATATAGAGCACTTGGCTGGGATTCACCTGCAAGTGATCAAGCAAGAAGGAAAAGGCTTTTGCACTTGGTTTCAAATAGCCGCTTTCCTCAGTACTGTAGGCATAGTCTACCAAATCAGCAATACCAAGGGTCTGCAACTTACCAGCCAAGGGAAAATCACTGAAAACCGCAATCTTCACACCTTGCTTATGTACTTTTTCAAGTGTCTCAACCATCGTCGGATACGCCTTGATACTCAAAAAAGAATGCTCCCAAGCCTGATAGAACTGCTTCTCAACAGCGGCCTTAACCTGATCAGTTGTCCGCTTCCCTCTCAAGCGGGAAGCAACCAGCTGAGCCTGTCGATGTATGAGACCTTCTCGATTTTCAGGAGAGGTAGGGTGCAGGTCCTGCACCCTACGGTACTCCTTTCTTGCCCAGTTGAAAGCCTTGGCAAGAGTAAGGGAAGGAAACAGGGAACGAACCATTCTTACATTGAGCATCCTCTTTGGATAGAGCGTGCCATCAATATCGAGCGCGAGAACCCTGATACCTTTCTCTTGCAGATACCCCATCCTCAACCTCGTTTCTTGCCGGTAGTACGCTTTGCCTGTTTTTCCATTCGCTTGCGTGACTTGTCAACTGAAGCCACGTTGCCTGGCTTGGTCCCTTTTGGCTTTGCAAATGCTCTTCCTCCAACATTACGCTTCACCTCTGTCTTTGGGCCATCCACTACTGGCTTTTTGGGTCCTCTCTCATGCAAGGAAGGATTTCTCTTACGCTCACGGAGATCTACCTCAATGGGAATCTGGGTGAATCCCAGATCTCGGCGAATACAGTTCTTCAAGTACTGGACATAAATCTGCGGGAAGTCCTTGATTCGGTTGACGAACATAAGGAACTTCACTGGGTTGGCACTGAACTGGGTACCATAATAGACCTTGTAATGCCCCATGCTTCCTCGTGGAGGCTGATAGGCCTCTCCCCACTCCTTGATCGCTTCGTTCAGCTGAGAAGTGTCAACACGCTTATTGAGCTGCTTCCATACCCCCCATACTGTATCGAGCAGCTTGCCAATTTCCTGCCCTTTGAGAGCGCTGATTGACGTGATGGGCGCAAAGCCAAGGATGGGGAACAAGAACCTGATCCTGTCCTTGATAGCCTGCAGCTCGTTCCCTATTCCAGTGAGCAAGTCAATCTTATTCAATACCAAGATAATTCCCTTGCCCCTACGTACAATAAGGTTGGCAATCTTTTTATCCTGGTCTGAGAGTCCTTCGATAGCATCCACCATCAACAACACTACATCAGCCTCATCGATGGTCTTGATGGCACGATTGACGGAGTAGTATTCCACATCCTCCTCAACCTTGCTCTTACGCCTGATACCTGCAGTATCAAGTACGGTAAAGTCACTACCCTTGTATGAGAAAGTTCCCATGACAACATCACGGGTAGTGCCTGCAATATCACTGACAATTGAAACATCCGAACCGACCAAGAGGTTGGTGAGGGTGGACTTGCCTGTATTTGGCTTGCCCATTATGGCCAGCTTAACGCGCTCGGTTTCTTCAGGAGCCTCATCAAGGCTTACCATTTCCAGCATTCCAAGCAGGGTATCTTCCAGATCTTCAATGCCCAGACCGTGGGCGGCTGAAATACCCACCACACGTTGAAATCCATACTGGTAGTACTCCCAGACTAGGTCATCACGCTTGGGGTCATCAACCTTGTTTACCACAAGCAGGACCTTCTCGCTGTATGGGCGCAATGCTTTCAGCAATTCTTCGTCCTCAGCCGTAACAGCAGTACACTCCATCATAAAAATGATGGCATCACTTTGCGAGAGAAGGCCTAAACTCTTATTTGCTACCAGGTCATCGAACCCTTCTCGCTCTACCTTTACCCCACCACTATCAACAAGTGTTACAGGATGGTTCCCAAGGTACCAGCGCTCAGGAATCAAGTCACGGGTAACCCCTGGGGTCGGATCGGTAATTGCCCGTCTTTTGCCGATCAAGCGATTGAACAAAGTGGACTTACCCACATTGGGGCGGCCTACGATAGAGATAACCGGAATCTTTGCCGGTGAATCTTGTGTGTCAGATGGTGGTGAAATGATCGAATCGGTCATGCATCCACTCCCTTATAAACGTATTTATCGTGAGATATGAGTCCATTTCCAAGACCTGCTGTGCCAGTGCCCTCGCATCTTCAGAAGAGACCGAGCGCAAGATTTTTCGCACCTGCAGGAGGCTTTGGGACCCCATGCTCAATTCATCCAACCCCATACCGGCCAACAGCACGGAACAGAGAGGATCGGAAGCCATCTCCCCGCAGAGGCTTACCGGTATGTTGTTCTGGTGGGCTTTCTCTACGATCATGTGGATCGATCGCAGCACCCCGGGGTGAAATGGCTGATACAGGTAGGCTATCTTCTCATTACCCCGATCGACAGCAATGGTATACTGGATCAGGTCATTGGTTCCGATTGAGAAGAAGTCAACCTTCTTTGCCAAGATGTCTGCACATAAGGCTGCAGACGGTACCTCAATCATGGTTCCAATTTTAATATCAGGATCGAAGGGGATCTGCTCATTCCGGCAATCCTCCTTGACATGTTCAAGGAGATGCAAGACCGCATTCAGCTCCTCGACCCCGCTGATCATTGGAAACATGATCTGCAACTTACCATATACGCTGGCGCGGAGCAATGCTCTCAGCTGTACGGTAAAAATATCCTTTCGGGAGAGACAGAAACGTACAGCCCTCCAACCAAGTACAGGATTTTTCTCATCAATTCCGAGACCTTTCACAATCTTATCACCACCGATGTCGATGGTACGGATGGTAACCGGTTTAGGAGAAACGGCTTCCAGGACATGCCTGTATGCCTCGAACTGCCGTTGTTCAGAAGGAAGTTCCAAGGACTCCATGAAAAGGAATTCTGAGCGGAACAATCCAACCCCACTAGCACCACTCTCCTTGACAGCATCGACCTCAATACTGGTCTGGATGTTTGCCTTCAGCAGTATATTATGCCCATCGGTCATCTCAGTGGGAAGGTCAACCATCTTCTTCAGTTCACCTTCATGTTCCTGCCAGAGGGCAAAACGCTCATCAAGCATCTGTGCGACATTCAAGTCAGGACGGACATAGACTTCCCCATACGATCCATCCAGGATAATCTCATCTCCATCCTTCACATTTCTGGAAGCGGTACCAGTTGCAAGGACCGTAGGAATATTGAAGGCACGTACAAGGATTGCCACATGACTTGCCCTGCCTCCCCCATCCAGGCTAATTCCAAGAATATGGGTTTTGTCCATGCTGAACAACTCAGAGGGCATAAGGTAATCAGCAACCAGAACCACGTCCTCATCAAGCGCTTCCAATGGTCGCTGTCCATCTCCCTTGACTGCAGCAATCAGATGGAGTGAGATATCCTTGAAATCGAGAGCTCGTTCACGCAGCAACTCATCCGTGGATTGTTCGAGCAAACGTACCATCTCATTTGTTACAGAATCGATGGCCCATTGGCTGCACACCAGATTAGTCGTGATATATGCCTCGATCTGCCCGATATACTCGGGGTCATCAAGCATCATCAAGTGGGTCTCAAGGATATCCTTCGACTCTTTAGAAATCTTGCTGGTGTTGTGTTCTTGCAGATGTGCTCTCGCCGCATTGACAGCTCCCTTGAATTTATCAAGCTCTGCTGTCACGCCATCAGCAAGGATATGCCGTTTTTCTGCAGCACTTGCGGCGTTACGATGCACCAACGCCTTGCCCTTTGCGAGCCCCTCTGAAGCCGCTATACCCTTGAATATCCTCATATGTAATGTACTATACGGACTTTATGGTCAGATGTAAAGCTGGAAACCCTCCAACAGTTCTGGTAGAATGACTCCCATGGAAATGGATGAAGCTCCCAAACCAAGACGCACTATCTCTCCCTTAATTATACTATTAGCATGGATTCTTTTCACCCTTGGTGTTTTCGCCCTTGGTTATCCAAGGGTTCGCCAAGCAATCGTTTCCAGTGGTGTTCTCCTGTATGCCCGACAAGGAGAGGTCACCCCCCTCCTATCGACTCAGGTCAGGACAGTACAGGTTGCATTCATCACTGCCAGAGGAAAGCAGCAACTGGTCTCCCTCCAAACCAAACGAATGGGAGGGAGCCGATACCATGACAGTTATGAGGCACTGCTTAAGGGACCTACGAGAGAGGTGCTCAGCTCAGGATTGGTTAGCTATATTCACCCGAAAACCGTCCTTATCGGAGTAACGCTGTCAAACAAGATCCTCTTTGTTGATGTAAGTAAGGAGTTCTTGGATAGCTTGGATATTGAGAAAGCAATAGAACAGATGAAAACCACTGCCATAGCATTCAGCCAGGTCAAGGATTTGGTTATTTTGGTTGAGGGAGAACCGTTAGAACAATAGAGCCTTTACTCGCGATGAAAAGGAATTCTTATCCATTCCGACCTCTGGCTTCAGAAGTGCAAGGAATTCAACATTGCCTTTATGACCCTTGATTGGACTTTTTGTAAGTTCGTGTATGCCTACCCCATCCTCTTCAAGCAAATCAAACACTCTAAGCATTACATCCAAAAGAACCTCAGGGTCCCCAACAACTCCGTTGAAATCCTCCAAGCCCTTAGGAACCTCAAACTGCGGTTTGATCAGAGAGACCAGCCAGGTATTTTTGCAGAGTGAGAGGATATGGCTTGCAGCCCCTGCAATGGAACGGAAGGAAAGATCGCACACAGCAGCATCGCAAGGAGGATCCAAGTATTCCAAGGTCATGATGTTTTGCCGTTCATGCACCTGCACTTGCTCATGGGTGCGGAGTTTCCAATCGAGCTGGTTGTACCCCACATCCACACTATGCACCAAGGCAGCCCCATGTTTGAGCAGGCAATCCGTGAAGCCTCCTGTGGATGAGCCCGCATCAAGCATCACCAATCCGCTTACATCCAGGGAAAACTTATTCAGGGCATGCTCGAGCTTGAAACCACCACGGGAGACATAGGTATCAAAGGTAAAAGAAAAGGTTGCATGAGAGGACACCAACTGTTTGGGATCAGTGGACAACACTCCATCCACCAACACATTACGGCAGACGATGTATGCAGTGAGTTGGTCCTTGGTGTACTCATCATACTGCTGGCAGAGGGCCTGCAGCAGGGCTACCTTCCTTTCTTTCATCAAATATCGTACAACCTCGTAAATCGTTCGATAATGAGCGCCTGTCCACTGGCAGTATCCAGGGTAATGCATACCCCCTGTATGACCGGTGCAGTATCAGCAATCTCGCTGCGAAGCGGCATTTGGGTAAGTTGCCTTGCAATCGAAATATCAGGCTTCGAGCCTATGACACTCTCCGAAGGGCCACAGAGACCTAAATCCGTAATGTAAGCAGTCTTCTGGGGAAGAATTTTCTCATCAGCGGTCTGTACGTGGGTATGTGTCCCAACTACTGCACTCACTTTGCCATCAAGATAGAGCGCCAAGGCTTCTTTCTCCTCAGGGTTCTCTGCATGGAAATCTACAAAGATCAGGGAAGTCTGCTTTCGCAACTTTGCCACTTGGTCAGACCCAACTCTGAAAGGACAATCAATGGATGGCAGGGACTGCCTTCCTTGCAGGTTGAGGACACCAACCTTATGACCCTTGATCTCAACGACCACAGATCCATGACCAGGTGCTGCAGGGGGATAGTTAGCAGGACGAAGCAAACGTTTCTCGCTATCCAGCAGTGGCCTTAAGTCATCCTGCTGCCAGATATGGTTCCCACTGGTGATCACATTCACCCCAAGTGAGAAAAATTGGTTCATTAAATCGGCATTCAGGCCAAAACCACCGGCTGCATTCTCACCATTCACGATGACCATGTCAGCTCGATAATCCTTGACCAATGTATGTAATCCAAGAAAGAGAGCCCTGCTCCCGGGCTGTCCACAGACATCTCCCAAAAGCAGGACTACCATTGTTTTAGCATCAGACACAGACAACCTACCTAGCGTACTCGACAACCCTCATCTCACGGATGATGGTCACCTTGATTCTGCCCGGATACCTCAGTTCAGCTTCAATGCGGCTGGCGATGCCCTTGGCAATCTCCTTAGCCCCGTCGTCGTTGACCTGGTCATTATTAACCAATATCCTGAGTTCTCTACCGGCTTGGATGGCATATGCCTTATCCACGCCTTCAAAACTCTCAGCGATGTGTTCCAGCGACTCAAGGCGCTTGATGTAATTATCGAGCGTCTCCCGCCTTGCTCCTGGTCTCGCTGCACTGATAGCATCGGCTATCTGCACAATTACTGCTTCCAGGGTCTGCGGTTCTGTATCGTTATGGTGAGCAAGGATGGCATTCACAATCTTGGGATCTTCCCCAAGTCGTTTAGCCATTTCCGCGCCCATTTCCGCGTGGTTTGCGTCACTCTCAGTTTCAGTTCCTTTTCCGATGTCATGCAGGAGTCCAGCACGGAGTGCCAACTCACTATTTGCACCGACCTCACTGGCGATCATGCCGGAGAGAATGGCTACTTCCTTCGAGTGATTCAACACATTCTGCCCGTAGCTGGTCCTAAAGTACAGTCGACCAAGTGCACGAATCATCTCAGGGCTCACATTATGTACCCCTAGGTCGAAGATGACTTTCTCACCTTCGTCTGCAATGATCCTCCCCACTTCCTTCGATACCTTGTTCACCACCTCTTCGATACGTGCCGGATGAATTCTTCCATCCTGGACAAGTCTCTCGAGCGCGACACGAGCAATTTCCTTCCTAACTGGGTCAAAACAGGAAATAACTACAGCCTCAGGCGTATCATCGATAATTACATCCACACCAGTGAGTGTTTCCAAGGTGCGAATATTGCGGCCTTCACGACCGATTATCCTGCCTTTCATCTCATCACTGGGAAGATTCACTGAACTGACCGTCGCATCACTGACGACCTCTGTTGCCAACCTTTGAATCGAGGTAACGACGATATCCCTTGCTTTTTTGTCAGCGGAGAGCTGGGCCTCTTGCTCAATCTTGTTGATCATGAGCTGGGCATCTCTCCTCGCATCGTTGTACATGGTTTCCATGATGATATTCTTGGCTTCATCAGCAGAAAGTCCAGCGATACGTTCAAGTTCTGTAATCAAGCTGCCTTCTTTTTCGGCAATCTCTTGTTCTTTCTTGGAAAGGTTTCCTTCCCAATCTCCCAATTGCTTTTTGATAGCATCCAATTCAGCCTGCTTATGCTCGAGATTTTCCTCTTTTTGCGTGAGTCTTCTCTCAGAACGTTGCAGTTCAATCCGTCTCTCTCTAGCCTCTCGTTCCTGCTGTTGTTGTTCTTTCAACAACTGATCCCGAGTCTCAAGCAAAAGCTCTTTGCTTTTTGCTTCCGCTTCCTTTATAGCTTCCTCATTCAACCTAATAGCTTTCTGTTCAACGGAGGTAAGCTTAAATTTCGCATACAGCCAACGGCCTAACCAACCAAAGATGATACCAATAAAACAACTTAGGAGGATCAAAAGTATATTGTTCATATACTACCCCCTATTATAATGGTACAATAATACGTACGGCTGTCAGAATTGTCAAGGCTAAACCCATCTGTTATCTTGGCTTACAGTACAAGTTGTACAACAGTTTGTTGATAATTGCACATTCATCAGAATAAACAAAACCGCTGTCATTACAACAGCGGCTTTGCCCATACGGGCATATACTACAGGTGAAGAGACCCAATAGAGGCTTATTTCTCCTCTTTGTCCTTCTTCTCAGCCTTCTTGGCTGGTTTTGAGGCCTTCTTTTCAGTCTTCTGTTCAGATTTCTTCTCAGTCTTCTTCTCAGCTTTCTTTTCAGTCTTCTTTTCGGCCTTCTTCTCGGGCTTTGAAGTTTTCTCCACCAGCTCGAGGATTACCATCTCGGCAGCGTCACCGAGACGATTGCCGGTCTTCAGGACACGGGTGTAACCGCCCTTCCGCTCGACAAACAAGGGAGCGATCTCTGTGAAGAGCTTTGCAACAATTGCTTCATCATAAATGTCCCGTGCAATCTGGCGGCGATTGGCCACATTGTCAACTTTAGCGCGGGTGATCATTTTCTCAGCCATTTTGCGTACTTCCAGAGCCTTTGCCTTGGTGGTCTCAATCCGCTCATATCTGAACAGACTGGTCACCATGTTGCGCTTCAAAGCTTTACGGTGTGCAGAGCTTCTATTAAGCGCATTGAATCCAATCTTATGCTTCATTCTCTTCTTCCTTGTTCCCTGGTACTTTGATTGCAGTTTTCAGGACACTGTAGTCGGTCATCCCAAGGCTGAGATTCCACTCCTTCAGTTTCTCCTTAATTTCCTGGAGGCTCTTCTTGCCAAAGTTCCTCGTTTTTGCAATCTCTTCCTCAGTCTTCTTGGTGAGATCGCCGATGGTTCGGATGTTTGCGTTCTTCAGACAGTTGCTGGAGCGTACTGTCAATTCAAGTTCCTCAACGGAAGTGTTGAGTATCTTGCGGACGCGTTCCTCCTCTTCATCAACTTCGTCATTGTT
The DNA here is from genome assembly GCF_963676285.1 of uncultured Sphaerochaeta sp. NCBI lineage: Bacteria > Pseudomonadati > Spirochaetota > Spirochaetia > Spirochaetales > Sphaerochaetaceae > Sphaerochaeta > uncultured Sphaerochaeta sp. The sequence continues at coordinate 1,935,669 of NZ_OY781063.1, read as the reverse complement.
GTTGATCAACGTTTCATCAAAGTTAATAAAGATCTGGAAATAATCCTTTGCAATCTTAGCAGCCTCTGCAAGCGCATTCTGAGGAATAATCGTACCATCAGTGTAGATTTCCAGTGTGAGCTTGTCATAATCACTACGATAGCCAACACGGGTGGGTTCAATCGAATACTTTACGCGGGTAACCGGTGAGAAGCTGGCATCAATGGGGATGGTCCCAATCTCTTCCACATACTTCTCGTTGATTTCAGACGGGACATAGCCCCTACCAAGGTCTATCTGAACTTCCATCTCGATGTTGGCATCATCCATCATCGTGAAAAGAACCAGATCCTTGTTGGTGATCTCAACCTGGTCACGCTCGAAGTTTGCACCGGTCACAACGCCGGGTCCCTTACACTCGATGAGGAGGTTTGTACCCTCCGAGTCATCGGGCATCTTGATCTGTAGTTTTTTGAGCGAGGCAATGATATCCGCGATATCTTCGCGAACACCGGGAAGCTGCTCATATTCACTTGAGATCAAGTGGGGAACACCATCTTCATTGAAGCTGGTGAACTTTACGGCAGTGACGGCATACCCCTGGATCGATGAGAGGAGTACCCTCCTAAGCGTGTTACCGATCGTGGTACCAAAGCCTCTCTCAAACGGATAAGCGATGAATTTCCCATAGTTCGGCTCAACTGCGCTATGTTCGAAGGTGATCCCCTTGGGCTTCTTAAAGCCCTTCAGAAGGTTTTTGCGTGCCATGGTTACTCCTTATCTGGAATACAACTCGACAACCAGCTGCTCGTTTATCTTTTCGAGCTCGGTGACTTCACTTCTTCTCGGAACTGCGATGAAAGTGCCTTTCATGGCATCTACATCGAGGTTCAGCCACTGGCATACGCCACTTTTGGTGTATTCCTTGAGGTTTTCTTTAATAATCAACATCTTCTGACCACTCTTGCCTACGGAAACCTCATCACCTGGGCGAAGGCGGTAAGAAGGAATGGAAACACGCTTGCCATTCACGAAAACATGTCCGTGATTAACCAGCTGTGCAGCCTGACTACGGCTGGAAGCAAAGTGGAGCCTAAACACCACATTATCAAGCCTCTGCTCAAGAAGCATGATCAAGTTTTCACCGGTCTTACCAGGAAGTCTTGTTGCCTCATTGAAGGTAAGCTTGAACTGCTTTTCAAGCATGCAATAAGTTCTCTTCAGTTTCTGCTTCTCGCGCAACTGCAAACCGTAGTCGGTCGGCTTCTTGGAGCGCGCGCGGGGATCCTTACCAGGAAGCCCAGTGGACTTGATGTCATTAAGCGGGCACTTGCCACTATGGCATCGGTCACCCTTGAGGAACAACTTGGTCCTCTCTGCTCTACAATATCTGCACTTAGGTCCAGTATATCTAGCCATGTATCTGCTCTCTCCTCATCAGACTCTTCTACTCTTGCGAGGTCTGCATCCATTGTGTGGGATGGGGGTGACATCACGAATGGAACGGACCTTAAGTCCGAGCACACCCAACGTCCTGATGGCGCTCTCACGTCCAACACCGGGTCCCTTCACAAATACGTTCACTTCCTGCAATCCACTATCCATAGCAGCTTTGGCAGCCTTTTCGGCAGTGGTCTGTGCTGCATAGGGGGTGGACTTCTTAGCGCCACGGAAACCAAGTCCACCGGCACTAGCCCAAGATACCGCATTCCCGTTAAGATCGGTAACGGTAACAATGGTATTGTTAAAGGTCGCCTGAATATAGACATTACCTTCATATACCGTTTTCTTGACTTTACGTTTAATAGTAGCCATGTGCTATCTGCTCCTTATTTCTTCTTGGACGCAACGGTCTTCTTCTTACCCTTGCGAGTACGGGCATTGGTTTTTGTCCTCTGTCCGTTAACGGGAAGACCCTTACGATGACGAAGGCCACGATAGCAACCGATGTCCATAAGGCGCTTGATGTTCAGAGCAACTTCTGTTCTCAAACGTCCTTCTACTTTGTACTCTTCCTCGATTACCTTACGCAATACTGCCAGATCATCACTGGAAAGGGTATTAATACTTGTATCGGGATCAATTTTTGTTTTTTCACAAATCTCAACCGCCGAAAACCTACCAATCCCATAAATATAGGTCAAGGCGATTTTTACTGCCTTGTTCGGCAAATCTACACCTGCAATTCTCGCCATTCATGGCCTCCTGAATTTCTCTAATAGAGTGGAAGGCTTGCGCCGAACCCTGTTTATCTCTGTCTCTGCTTGTGCTTGGGGTTCTCACAAATAATGCGGACCACCCCATTCCGTCTGACTACTTTGCACTTGTCACAAATCGGTTTGACACTTGCTCTTACTTTCATGTTCTAGCTCCTAGCCTAAATGTGTTTCGACTTCCTCTTCTTGCCGTCAACATTGAAACCATCGTAGTGGTGCATCTTCATAACACCTTCAATCTGTCGCATGGTATCCAAGTCAACACCGACAAGAATCAGTAGTGACGTTCCACCGAAAAGCATAGCAACAGATGCAGGGAAGTTGAAGAACATCTGCACCAACGTAGGAATCAAGGCAATGAAAGCCAAGAACAGGGAGCCAGGGAGAACAATGCGGTTAAGCACCTTGGTAAGGTACTCTTCTAGTTTCTCGGAACGTACGCCGGGAACTGAACCACCATTCTCACGAATCTGTTTGGCCATCTCCACCGGGTTCATTGAAACCTGGGTATAGAAGAAGGCAAACCCTATGATCAACAGGGCGTAGATAATCAGATAGGGGGCACCCTGTGGATTCAACCAATTAGCGAAGGCAGCAAGCCACCTCACCTCTTGTCCCAATGTGGTTGCTATCTGCAACGGGAAGGAAAGCAAAGCACTTGCAAAGATTACCGGGATAACACCTGATGGGTTGACCTTGATTGGGATGTAGGTACTTTGCGCACCGTACATCTTGCGGCCTACCACACGCTTGGCATAGTTCACGGGAATCTTTCTTACGCCCTGCTCTTCATACACGACGAGAGCAACAACTACCAAGAACATTACAAAAACCACCAAGACGACGATTGGGTTCAGAACACCCGCGGAGATGCTCTGGAACAGAACCGATACGGCCTCGGGAAATCTTGCTACAATACCGGCGAAGATCAACAGACTGATACCGTTACCGATACCCCACTGGGTGATCTTGTTACCGATCCAAATCAGGAGCATGGAACCGGTCGTTACGGTAAGCATTGCTACCAATGTGAACGGAACGGTGCTCATTGTCATCACGCCGGGAATGGAGTTGGCGTAGATGGTTACTACATACGACTGAATCAGACAAACTACAATCGTACCATATCTGGTGTACTGCTGAATCTTCTTATGCCCGGATGGGTCCTGGGCCAGCTTCTTCAGTGAAGGGATAACCAACATCAACAGCTGTACAATAATCTGTGTGCTGATGTACGGCATGACACCCAACATAAACAGAGAAAAGTTGGAGAACGCACCACCCGAAAAGAAGTTCAGATACTCGGTAAGACCGATATTTGAATCTGAACTCTGGGATAGAAAAAACAGTTTCAGAACTTCCGGATCAATCCCAGGAATAGGAATCACTGCCCCGATCCTGCTGACAATCAGCAGGCTTAGGGTAATGAAAATCTTTTTCCGGAGATCCTTGATTCTATACATCTCAACTAAGGAGTTTGCCATAAAGCCCTTCTTTGTTATTTAATCTCGCCACCCGCAGCTGTAATCTTCTCGATTGCAGTAGCGGAAACCTTCAAACCGTCAATAACTACCTTCTTGGTAAGTTCTCCATTACACAGAACTTTCGCCTGTGTATTGTGCCCCTTGACCAACCCAACGTCCTTCAGTGCGTCGAGGGTAACTACATCTCCATCTTCGAAGTTAGCAGAAATCACATCAAGGGAGACAACGGCATACTCTTTCTTAAATACACTGTTGGAAAAACCTCTACGGGCAACACGGCGATACAAAGGCATCTGTCCGCCTTCAAAGCCGAGACGAACACCACCGCCGGAGCGAGAATTCTGTCCGTCATGACCCCTACCGCAGGAGCGACCCTTCGAGGACGCGCCACGCCCAACGATTGTCTTTTTCTTATTGGCACCTTTCGGTGCATGAATCTGTCCCATCTTACATCTCCTCGACTTTCACAAGGTGTGCTACTACACGGACCATCCCAAGCGTAGCGGGAGTAGCATCGTGTACAACCGAGCTGGAAATCTTGCCAAGTCCGAGAGCCTTCACCGTTCTGCGCTGCTTAGGCAGTGAACCGGAAAGTCCTCTGACAAGGGTAACCTTGATTTTCTTTGCTTCAGCCATCTCTTACCCCCACATCTCATTCAGGGACTTGCCCCGATTCTTTGCAACCACTTTGGCATCGAAAAGATTCTCGAAACCATCAAAGGCAGCTTTAACCGTATTGATTGCATTCTTGGAGCCAAGTGACTTGCCCTGGATATCAGAGATACCACAGACGTCACAAATAGCGCGGACTGCACCACCGGCAATAACACCCGTACCAGGTCTTGCAGGCTTCAAGAGTACGCTTGCACTCTTGTAGTTTCCCAAGATCTCGTGAGGAATAGTTGTCTTCTTCATCGGTACAACAATCATGCTTGACTTAGCACGATCGACAGCCTTTCTGATCGCCTCAGTGACGTCATTGGCCTTACCGAAACCATATCCAACCTTACCATTCTGGTCGCCTACGACTACCAGTGCGGAGAAGGAGAACCTTCTACCACCCTTGACAACCTTGGCAACACGGTTCAGCTTGATCAGCTTCTCGACAAACCCGTCGTTCTTATCTCTATCTCTATCTCTCGATCTATCCACAGTATCCCCCTAGAACTTTACGCCAACTTTGCGTGCGCCATCTGCGATGCTCTTGACAACTCCGTGGAACAGATAGCCATTTCGATCAAACACACAGGTGTCGATCTGCTTCTCGAGCATTCTCTTACCAATGGTTTCCCCGAGTTTTGCTGCATCTTCTACCGTGTTCTTCAAGCCCTTGAGCTCTTTCTCCATGGTGCTAGCAGCAACGAGGGTGTTACCAGCTACATCGTCGATGACCTGTACATACATGTGGGAATTGCTGTGAAACACGCTCATTCTCGGCCTACTTGCAGTACCGGAAATGTGCTTTCGAATATGATACTTACGACGAGCAAGTTTCCTTCTTTTATCGATAACTCTATTCATCTTATCTACCTACCCACTATTTCTTAGCAGAAGCTGTCTTACCAGCCTTGCGCCTGATTACCTCGTCCTCATACCGAATTCCCTTACCCTTATATGGTTCAGGTTCTCGGAGGGAACGGATCTCTGCACAAGTCTGCCCGACGAGCTGCTTGTCGATACCGCTGATGGTAACCTTGTTGGGGTTTTCCACGGTAGCAGTGATTCCCTGGGGAAGTACAACTTCAATCAATTCGGAGTACCCGAGGTTGAGGGTCAGGATGTTGGCCTTTAGGTCAGCACGAAAACCGACACCGTTGATCATGAGGGTCTTGGAGAATCCCTTGGACACTCCAATAACCATATTGTTAACCAACTGGCGGTAGAGGCCCTGGAAGCTATTGCTTTCCTTGGACTCATCCTTGGGAACCACGTTTATCTCGGATTCCTTTATGTTGATTACAACCTCAGGACGGGTTGGGCAGCTGAGCTTTCCTTTCGGACCTTCGACATTAATCAAACCACCGTTGATGGCAACTTTGACCCCTTGCGGTACTGTGATTGGCAATTTTCCAACTCTGGACATTTCTTTACCACCTTACCAAATAGAGCAGATCAGCTCGCCACCGACCTTGTTCTCTGTAGCCTTCTTCCCGGTGATGACACCCGAAGAAGTAGATACTACAACGACGCCATGTCCGTTGTACACACGGGGCATCTCACGATAGCCGGTGTAAACACGACGGCCAGGGGTGCTGATGCGTTGAATCCCATGGAGTACTGGACTCTGATTATCATCATACTTCAGGAAAACTCGGATATAGGAAATCCCATCCTTGGTCACCTTCTTGAAGTTCTTGATATATCCTTCATTCTTTAGAATCTTCACTATCTGAAGCTTCATCTTGGAAGTAGAAACATCTACTTTCTCATGCTTGGCCATGTTAGCATTTCTAACCTTAGTCAGCATATCAGCTACTGGATCACTTACAGCCATTTTTCTCTCCTACCAACTGGATTTGGTAACACCAGGAATCTGGCCTTCACTAGCCAATTTACGGAAACAGATCCTGCACATGTCGAATTGGCGCATATAGCCACGGGGTCTGCCGCAAATTCTGCAGCGATTGACGTGTCTGGTGCTGAACTTAGGCTCTCTCTTGGCCTTTACGATCATTGATTTCTTTGCCATATGTCTCTTACCCCTTATTTACTGAAGGGCATGCCAAGCTTTGCGAGCAGGGCGTAGCCTTCTTCATCGGTCTTTGCGGTCGTTACAATGGCGACATTCAAACCGCTGACGCGTTCGATCTTATCGAAGTCAATCTCAGGGAAAATAATCTGCTCGGTGATACCGAGTGAGTAGTTCCCATGCCCATCAAAAGCATTGGGCTTGACACCTCTAAAGTCCTTAACGCGGGGAAGAGCGATGCTGATCAGCCTCTCCAGGAAGAACCACATGTTTTCACCACGTAGAGTCACCATAGCACCAATTTCATACCCTTCACGAACCTTGAAGTTTGCGATGGACTTTTTGGCCTTGGTTTTCAATACATGCTGACCGGTGATCTGCTCAAGCTCCTTGACAGCAGCATCGAGGAGCTTCTTATTGGTAATGGCTTCGCCGACACCGACACTGACAACAACCTTCTCGAGAGCGGGGATCTGCATTTTGGAGCTATAGCCAAAATCTTCAAACAGAGCAGGAGCTACTGTTTCCAGGTATTTTTTCTTAAGGTTTGGTATAAACTTTTCCATTAGATTACTTCCCCGGTTTTCTTGGCATAACGGACTTTCTTGCCGCTTTCATCAAACTTGTACCCAATCCTTGTAGTTTCACCTTTCCCGGTGACGTAAGCTACATTTGAAACATGGATTGGTGCCTCAATTTCCACGATGCCGCCCTTGTCCTGTTGGTTTTTCTTGCGCATGGACTTTTTCACCATGTTAGCGCCCTGGACAACGACTCTCTCTTTCTCACGGTCTACCTTCACAATCTTGCCTGACTTTCCTTTGTCCTTACCAGCAATGATCATTACGGTGTCGTTCTTCTTAAGCTTCATGTGTATACTCCTACAACACTTCCGGCGCGAGAGAAACAATCTTCATGTACCCATCACGCAGCTCTCTAGCTACGGGTCCGAAGATACGCTTACCGCGCGGGTTATTGTTGGCATCGATGATAACGCATGCGTTGTCATCGAACCTGATATAGGTACCGTCAGGTCTGCGGTATTCCTTCTTCGTTCGGACAATGACTGCCTTCATGACGTCACCTTTTTTGATGGCGCCGTTAGGCAATGCGGTCTTTACGGCCACGACAATAATGTCACCAACACCGGCAACATAGCGATGGCTTCCGCCAAGAACCTTGATGCACTGCACACGCTTTGCACCACTGTTATCCGCTACATTCAAATAGGTCTGCATCTGTACCATATCGTCTCTCTCCTATTAGCGAGCGCGCTCGACGATCTGCACGAGACGCCAGCACTTATCCTTGCTGATGTGGCGGCATTCCAAAACACGTACGGTGTCGCCGATATTTGCCTCGTTCCTCTCATCATGTGCCTTCACCTTTTTGGTGGTAGTCACATACTTTTTATACAGGGGATGCAGTCTTCTTGAGGAAACAGCAACGACAATCGTCTTATCCATCTTGTCACTGACCACCCGGCCGGTAAAACTTTTTTTATTAGCTTCCATCTGAATCGCTCTCCCTTACTTTGCCACGTTCCGAATTCCAAGTTCATACTCACGAATTCGGGTATTCACACGAGCGATGTTCCTCCTGACGGTACGAACAGCAAGTGGATTCTCCACATGTCCGAGCACTCTTCCCATACGAAGGTCAAAGTACTCCTTGTGAAGTTGCTCCTTCTTGGCTACCAGCTCGTCAAGGGTCAAATCTTTATATGAATTCTTCATACTCTTACTCCACTTCCCTTCTGGCGACAAACTTCGTCTTGATCGGAAGCTTGGAAGCAGCAAGCTCCAAAGCCTCACGAGCGAGCTCTTCAGGAACGCCACCCATTTCAAACATCACAGCGCCGGTCTTCACGACAGCGACCCAACCTTCGGGGTTACCCTTACCGTTTCCCTGTCTGGTTTCAGCGGGCTTCTTGGTATAGGGCATGTCAGGGAAAATCCTGATCCATACCTTACCACCACGCTTAATGTGACGGGTCATGGCGATACGGGCTGCCTCAATCTGGCGATTGGTGATCCACTTCGGCTCAAGTGCGAGCAAACCGAATTCACCGAAAGCAATGGTAGTCCCGCGATGTGCAACACCATCAGTGGTGCCACGCTGTTTCTTTCTGTGTTTAATTCTCTTTGGACTAAGCATGGCCTACTAACTCCTTGCCTCAGCACCTTCGCTCTTGGTCGGCTTTCTCACCAAACCACCGGCGTCGTTCTTGACTGCACGATCGTAGATCTCACCGTTGTACACCCACACCTTGACGCCAATGACACCAAAGGAGGTATTAGCTGTGGTGAATCCATAGTCGATGTCACTGCGCAGCGTGTGAAGGGGAATTCTTCCTTCCTTCATCCACTCCGAGCGTGCAATTTCTGCACCACCGATACGACCGGAGAGCCGGATCTTAACACCCTGAGCGCCATTCTGCATTGCTTTGGAAACAGCCATCTTCATTGAGCGGCGGAATGAACCACGACTCACGAGCTGTCTAGCAACGTTTAAGGCAATCAGCTGGGCATCAGCCTCTGGCTTCTTGATTTCCTTGATCTTGATCTGCACCTTCTTGTCAGAGAGTTTCTGGAGACGTGCTCCAAGCTTCTCGACATTTGCACCCTTGCTACCAATGATGATACCAGGACGGCTGGTGGTGATCACAATCGTAATGCGCTGGGGCTTACGGATGATTTCAACATCCGAAATCTCAGCGCCCTGGACTTCAGGGCATTCAACCAAAGCTTTTCTCAGCTTCAAATCTTCATGCAGAGTGTCCGCATACTCCCTGGGGTCCACATACCATTTGGACTTCCAGGTCTTGTTGACTCCAAGACGGAGCCCAATAGGATTAACTTTCTGGCCCATTTACTTCCTCACGCTTGCTTTTTCGTCAACGACGACGGTAATGTGTGACATCCTCTTAAGCAGAATATCCCGTCTTCCATGGGATCTCGGCCAGACTCTCTTGAGCCTTGGACCCTCGTTAACCTGCAACTCCTTGATCACAAGATTCTCTTCGTCGATCTTCTTGTTCTGATCAAGCGCATTTGCACAAGCGGATTGCAAAACTTTCAGGATCAGATTTGATCCCTTCTGAGGCATAGCCTCAAGAATTGCTACTGCTTCCACATACGACTTATTCCGAACAAGATTGGCGACCGGGCGAACCTTGGAAGGAGATACCATCAGAAATTTGGCAGTTGCTGAATAACCTTGTTTATCTTCCATCTTACTACCCATACCGCTTACCCAACCTTCTTGTCGGAAGCATGACCGCGGAAAATTCTGGTGGGAGAAAACTCACCGAGTTTATGTCCAACCAAGTTCTCCGTCACATATACTGGAATCCAGGTTTTTCCGTTATACACAGAAATCGTGAATCCCACCATTTCAGGGATGATCGTAGAACAGCGGGAATAAGTCTTGATCATCTGCTTCTGATTAGTCTTAAGAGACTCCTGAATCCTCTTATACAGTTTCTTTTCAATAAAAGGACCTTTTTTGATTGATCTAGCCACTTTCTACTCCTACTTCCGCTTCTTAACGATGAATGCACCGGAAGGTTTCTTCTTGGAACGGGTCTTTCCACCCTTTGCCGGCTTACCCCATGGGGACACAGGGTTACGTCCTGCAGCAGTCTTACCTTCACCACCACCATGTGGGTGATCGATCGGGTTCATTGCTACACCACGTACCTTCGGCCGTCTTCCAAGGTGGCGACTTGCACCAGCCTTTCCGAGCGTGACGTTCATATGATCTTCGTTGCCAAGCTGCCCGAGGGTAGCATAGCACTCACCAAACACCATGCGCATTTCGCCTGAAGGCAAGCGGAGGGTGACATAGTCTCCTTCCTTAGCAACCAGGGTAGCTCCCAAACCAGCGCTGCGGACAAGCTGTCCACCACGACCGAGGGTCAACTCTACATTATGTACCACAAGGCCAAGAGGAACTTTCTTCAAAGGAAGAGCATTTCCTACCTGAATTGGGGCTTCTGGTCCACTGATAACAGTGGTTCCAACCTTGATACCCCTTGGAGCAATCATGTAGCGCTTCTCACCATCGGCATAAAATACCAATGCAATGTTTGCACTGCGGTTCGGATCGTATTCGATTGTCTTCACAACACCGGGAATCCCGTATTTGTCGCGTTTGAAATCGATAGTACGATATGCACGCTTATGGCCACCGCCTCTACGGCGAACACTGATGCGCCCGAAGGTATCCCGACCTGCCTTTTTGTTAAGACCACTGGTCAACGACTTCTCAGGCTTGCTGGCAGTCAGCTCGCTGAAGACCAAAGTGGTCTTCTGGCGAAGGCCGGGAGTATTGGGCTTGTATGATTTAAGTGCCATAATCCAACTTCTCCTTATACGCCTTCGATGGCCTGGATGGTATCACCCTTGGCCAGGGTTACGACAGCCTTCTTCCAGTTACCGGTGTTACCAAGGATGGAACCACCCTTACCGCGGGAATACTTTGGCTTGCCCTTCACAATCATCACGTTACAAGCTGCAACCTCAACACCAAAGAGCTCTTTAACAGCTGCCATGATCTGATACTTGTTGCTGTCCATACGGACCTTGAACGAATACTTCTTTGTTTCGCCCTCGCGAGCAAGATTGGTCTTCTCACTCAGGACGGGTTCAATAATAACTTGGTCTGCTCTCATTTCCGGTCCCCTTATTTGTCGCCGTAGAATTCATTCAAATTCTTAGCAGCCCCTTCCAGAACCAGGAGCTTTCTCCCGTACAACAACTCCTTAGCAGAAAGTCTGTTGTAAGAAAGAACACGCAGGTACGGAATGTTCCTTGCAGCACGGCGCACCATCGCATCGTCATCTTTCAGGATCAGAATGGTTCTGCTCTCATCCTCGACGAAGTTCTTAAGAATCTTATCCAGATCCCTGGTTTTGCCACTTTCGATGGAGAAATCCTCTACAACAACGAGACGATCCTCCTTGACTCCCATAGACAACAGGCTCTTCATTGCAAGCCTCTTCATCTTCTTGGGGAGGGTAATACTATAATCGCGCGGCTTGGGTCCAAAAATCGTTCCACCACCAACTCTGACAGGGCTTTTCTTGTCACCGGCACGTGCGTTACCAGTACCCTTCTGTTTGTATGGCTTATTATTGCTGTATCTGACCTCTGCGCGGGTCTTAGTACTTGCAGTACCAACACGGTGGTTTGCAAGCTCGCTGTTTACGGCATAATAAATGGTACCATCACTCACCTCTCTGTTGAATACTTCATCATTCAACACGAGGGTTCGGACCTCTTTGCCGTCGATTGAAAAGACTTTCGTTTCCATATATCTCGCCCCTACTTCTTGATCGCTTTCTTGACGATGACGACACTCTGGGCGGGGCCAGGGATAGCACCCTTAACCATAAGGACCTGCATCTCTTCATCGACACGGACTACCTTCAGGTTCTGGACCGTCGTCCTCTCATTACCCATGTGGCCAGCCATCCGAGTACCTTTGAATGTGCGGGAAGGGGTGGAAGACATTGACGTACCGCCGATGTCGCGATGGAATTTGGAACCGTGGGTAGCACGACCGCCCTTAAAGCCATGTCGTTTCATACCGCCGGCAAAACCCTTACCTTTAGAAGTCCCGGTGACATCCACAAAGGAGATGTCCTTAAATATATCCACGCCCAACACCTCGCCGACTGCGACCTCACGGTCATAGTCACGGAATTCCATTACATGCTGCTTTGGTTCACATACTTCCTTGAACTGTCCAGCATATGGTTTGGTGATAGTGCTTTTCTTCTTGTCAATCGAACCCAATACAGCAGCAGAATATCCATTCTTCTCCTCATTGCGGTCCGAGACAACAACGTTGCCCTCTATTTTTATTACAGTCACGGGTGTGAGCCTGCCTTGCGCATCAAACACCTGTGTCATTCCAACTTTTTTGCCGATAAGCCCTAACATCTCTTACCTCAACTCTCTTACTGTTTAATCTCTACATCCACACCGGCAGGGAGCTCAAGCTTCATGAGGGCATCCATGACTTTTGATGTAGGATCCAAAATGTCAATCAACCTTTTGTGGGTTCTCATCTCAAATTGTTCACGAGACTTTTTGTTGACAAAGGGCGATCTCAGGACAGTGTACTTGTTGATACGGGTTGGGAGAGGTACAGGACCTGACACTGTAGCACCAGCCCTGACAACGGTATCTACGATAGCTTTTGAGCTCTGTTCAACCAGCTCAATATCAAAACCTCTCAGCCTAACTCGAATTCTCTCTTTAGCCATTATTCCTCCAAAAAACGGGCCTTGCCACCATCATCTGATGATGGCAAGACATTCGTTGGTAACGTTATTCAACGATCTCGGTAACCTGACCGGAAGCAACGGTTCTACCACCTTCGCGGATAGCGAAGCGGAGTCCCTTGTCCATGGCAACAGGGTGAATGAGTTCGACATTGATGTCGGTGTGATCCCCAGGCAGTACCATCTGCTTGTCTTCAGGCAGGTTTACCGTACCAGTGATGTCAGTGGTGCGGAAATAGAACTGCGGGCGATAGCCGCTGAAGAATGGGGAGTGACGACCACCCTCGTCCTTGCTCAGTACGTATACAGTACCGGAGAACTTGGCGTGGGGATTGATGGACTTAGGCTTTGCCAAAACCTGGCCGCGAACAACGTCCTTCTTGTCAACACCACGAAGCAGTGCGCCGATGTTATCACCAGCCTGACCTTCGTCGAGCAACTTGTTGAACATCTCAACACCAGTAACAACAGTGTCACGGGTTTCACGGATACCAACAATTGAAGCAGGTTCGTTGACCTTGATGATACCGCGTTCGATACGACCGGTAACAACAGTACCACGGCCGGAGATGGAGAAGATATCCTCAATCGGCATCAAGAAGGGCTGGTCAACAGCACGCTCCGGAAGCGGAATGAAGTTATCCATTGCATCAAGTAGCTCGTCAAGGCACTTGGTCTGTTCAGGATCATCAGGATTGCTCATTGCATTGAAAGCAGAACCGCGAACGACAGGAGTATTAGCACCGTCGAAGCCATACTCATTGAGCAGGTCGCGCATTTCTTCTTCAACGAGGTCGATCAATTCAGGATCGTCAACCTGGTCAGTCTTGTTGATGAAAACGATCAAGCAAGGTACACCAACCTGGCGTGCGAGCAGGATGTGCTCTTTGGTCTGTGCCATAGCACCGTCAGTTGCTGCAACGACGATGATGGCGCCGTCCATCTGTGCAGCACCGGTGATCATGTTCTTGATGTAGTCAGCGTGTCCCGGGCAGTCAACGTGTGCGTAGTGCCTATTAGTAGACTGATACTCAACGTGTCTGGTGTTAATGGTAATACCACGCTCTTTTTCCTCAGGGGCGTTGTCGATTGAATCGTAAGCAAGTGCCTTATCGCCAAACAGCTTTGCACAGTGCATGGTAATTGCTGCGGTAAGGGTAGTCTTACCATGGTCAACGTGACCGATGGTGCCTACGTTTACGTGTGGCTTCGTCCTCTGAAATTTCTCTTTTGCCATCATTTCCTCCTTGTGACATCCAATGTTAGTCACAAAAAATAATTAATATGTGCTCATAAAGGCCCAAAGCCTTTACCATTTCGATTGAGACAAACTAATTACAGGGAAACAAAACATAAGAGGATTCCAGAGGTCGGCAGGCCTGGAGGACCCATCCTGACGACATAGTATAAGTTTATAAAAAACTTGGTACTGCCTGAAACCACCTTATCATTGCTCCAGCAATAATCGGTTTGGCTCTACATACTGCCACATAGACGTACCTATGCGGACACCTTTAGCAATATACGGGAAAGCAGTTTTTATGTCAAGCGATTAGGAATAATTCTATAAAGATAAAGAAAAACCGGCTCTTCACAGTGGAAAAGCCGGGCTTTTTTGGTTTTTTTATTACCAACGGTAATGACTGAAAGCCTTGTTGGCCTCTGCCATTCTGTGGGTATCTTCCTTCTTCTTGAAGGCAGAACCGGTATTCTGGTAGGCATCCAGGAGCTCAGCACCAAGCTTCTCGGCCATGCTGTGCCCATTACGGGAACGAGCAGCGGCGATAATCCAGCGCATTGCAAGAGCCTCACGGCGATTCTCACGAATCTCCACAGGAACCTGATAGGTTGCACCACCAACACGGCGGCTCTTAACCTCAACAACCGGCTTTACATTGTCCAAAGCCTTGAGGAAAACATCAAGCGGTTTTTCACCGGTCTTCTCACCAATGGTCAACATGGCATTGTAAATAATTCTGGTGCTGAGAGACTTCTTTCCATCGTACATCATGCGACGGATGAACTTCTCAACAATGACACTCCCATATACGGGATCCGGCAACACTTCCCTGACGGGAGCAGTAGTTCTTCTAGACATATTCCAACTCCTCCCTTATCAAGCCTTAGGCTTCTTGGCGCCGTATTTGGAGCGGCTTCTCTTACGATCTGCGACACCAAGGGTATCCTTGGCACCACGAACAATGTGATAGCGAACACCGGGAAGGTCCTTGACCCTTCCACCACGAAGGAGTACTACCGAGTGCTCCTGCAGGTTATGTCCGATACCGGGGATATAGGCGGTAACTTCAATACCATTGGAAAGTCGCACACGTGCGACCTTTCTCAAAGCAGAGTTCGGCTTCTTCGGGGTTACGGTCATGACCCTGGTGCATACACCACGCTTCTGGGGACAACCTTCGAGGGCTGGGGACTTTGTCTTCTGGACAATGGTCTTTCTACCCTTTCTGATCAGCTGATTAATAGTAGGCATCTTATCGACACACTCCCTTTTCTTTCTTTGACCCACTGCTTCTCACAAACACAGGGATCTGCGCCACCCCTACGGGCAACACGTCATATGTAAAATCCGTACCCAGCATGGACACAGCGGTGTGGTTTTACACGGTCCGGCAAGGCTGCATATGCGCCAACAGGCGCATAGGTCAATCCTCGTCGGAATCGTCCACATCCACGGTATCACCCACGGATTTCATGTCTGCCAAATCTTCAACGTCAAATTCATCGTCTGAAATCATCTCTTGGTGTCGTGAAGCCTTTACTGCATCAACTCTCTGCTGCAGTCTCAGCAACTCCTCATCCTTGAGTTTAACATCGCGATAAAGGCGCATACCAGTTCCCGCAGGAATCAGGTGACCGATAATGACGTTCTCTTTCAAACCACGCAACTCATCTTTACTACCAGCTATTGCTGCATTTGTCAAGACCTTGGTTGTCTCCTGGAAGGACGCCGCACTGATGAATGAGTCGATACTCAAGGACGCTCGAGTAATACCAAGTAGCAGTGGCTGTGCAACAGCAGGCTCACCACCTTCGGTAATCACCCGGTCATTCTCCTCGAAGAACCGATACTTATCCACCTGCTGGCCGTGGATCAAATTGGTATCACCAACATGGACCACCTCGACCTTGCGCAGCATCTGCCTGACAATAACTCCCAAGTGCTTGTCGTTGATCTGTACTCCCTGCATTCGATAGACTTCCTGGACCTCATCCACGAGGAAGGACTGCAGTGCATTCTCTCCAAGAATATCGAGGATGTCATGGGGATCGACAGATCCATCACACAATGGCTCAGCAGCTTCGACAGAATCACCATCACGGACCAACAGGTTTCTTCCCATTGGTACCATATGCTTGTACTCATTACCGAACGGGTCAGTTACCAAGATGGTACGCTTACCCTTTACAATATTGCCAAAGCTGATCAAGCCAGCAACCTGAGCAAGGATTGCAGCGTTCTTCGGCCGGCGTGCCTCAAACAACTCACCAACACGGGGAAGACCACCGGTAATATCCTTCGTTTTGGTCCCTTCTTTAAGCAACTTGGCGAGAATCATACCCTTGTCAATCTTCACATTGTCCTGGGTCTGGATATAGGATCCACCAGGCAACAAGTAGACTGCAAGAATATCTCCCTTTCCATGTTCCTCACTGGTAATTTCAATACGAGGCTGCAAGGACTCGAGGCTATGCTCGGTAATCTTCTTCTCGATGTTACCGGTTTCCTCATTTACCTCTTCAACCAACGTGGTTCCCAGCTTGATATCAACAAAGTGGGAGAATCCTCCCTCTTCGGCAATAACCGGCTCACTGAACGGGTCGAATGTCACGAGCGGAGTTTTTGGTTCCAAATAGTCCCCACTCCCCACCAAGAGCTCTGAACCAGCCTTCACCACCTGTGTGGTGGAATGCCCGATCAAATAAACCTTGGACTCATATATTCTGACAGTTCCGTTCTCTTCACTTGCAACCACTTCCCCGTCCTTTTCATAGAACGGAGTACCCTTGGCTACAATATGGCCATCTTCAACAAGAAGCTTGTCGTAGGAGGATGCATCCATGATGGTATTCACTCGGAAATATTCGATATGTCCCTTACGGGTGAACACTTCCATCTTATCACTCTCACGGATAACCCTTGAGCCAGTAATGGCGCCGATGACAATCGGATAGTTGAAGGTGAGCTTGCTCTCCTCGGAACTGGTAGAAGCAGTACCACCAACGTGGAACGTACGCATGGTAAGCTGGGTACCCGGCTGACCAATCGACTGGGCAGCGATGATACCTACAGCCTCACCGATTACTACCGGCCGGTTTGTGGCAAGGTTACGACCATAGCACTTACGGCATACGCCATGCTTAGCCTCACAGGTGAGCACCGTCTTCAGGAGGACCTGTTCAATACCAGCTTCCTCAATCTTTCGGGCAGTAATCTCGTCAATTTCCTCATTTGCAGTGGCGATAACTTCACGGGTAAATGGATGCAAGATATCCTCTACCGGACAGCGCCCTACAATGCGGTCTGCAAGGTTCTCAACGATTTCATCACCATCCTTGAGTGCTCCACGCCAGATACCATTGATGGTGTGACAGTCATCCTCATTGACCACAACGTCTTGGCTGATATCAACCAGACGACGGGTGAGGTACCCTGCCTCAGCAGTCTTCAATGCGGTATCGGAAAGGCCCTTACGAGCACCATTGGTGGAGATGAAGAACTCGATGATCGACAATCCTTCCTTGAAGTTCGATTTAATGGGGAATTCGATAACATCACCACTTGGCTTTGCCATCAAACCACGCATACCACCGAGCTGCCTGATCTGGGTCTTCGATCCACGAGCACCTGAGTCTGCCATGAGGAAGAGCGGGTTGAAGCCCTTCTGGCTGACCTTCAATTCCTTCATCAACTCATCGGTCAGCAAGTCATTGGTCTGTGTCCAAACCTCAATGACCCTGTTGTACCGTTCTTCCTGAGTGATATGTCCCTGACGATACTGGTCAAGAATCTTCTGCTGCTCAAGATTGGCCTTGGTCATGAGCTCAGCCTTTCCAGCAGGTACGATCATGTCAGAGAGACCAATGGTAGCACCAAAGAAAGTTGCATATCGATATCCGAGGTCCTTGATGGAATCAAGCATATCAACAGCAATTGAGTTGTCATTCGCCTTCAGTGTATCACCGATAAGAGCCTTCAACTCCTTATCACCCATTGTAGTGTTCTGGAAAGGAACGCCTTCTGGGAGTGCTGCATTGAACAATACCCTTCCTGGAGTTGTCTCCAAACGGGTACCATCCTCGAATCTAAAGCGAATCTTTGCATTGTAGGAGAGCAGACCACTATCAATTGCCTGTTCCAACTCACCAATACTGGTATAGTACTTGCCCTCTCCAGGTGCGCCACTCATCTCACGGGTCAGATAGTTGATACCCATGACCATATCCTGTGAAGGATATACGATTGGTTTACCATTTGCAGGGTCAAGAAGGTTGGTAACCGAGAGCATCAAGGTCCAGCATTCCAACTGGGCGGCATGAGTCAATGGTACGTGCACAGCCATCTGGTCACCGTCGAAGTCAGCATTGTATGCATGACATACCAATGGGTGCAACTTGATGGCTTTGCCGTCAACCAATACCGGCTCAAAGGCCTGTATACCAAGACGGTGAAGCGTAGGTGCACGGTTGAGCAATACAGGGTGGTCCTTGACGACATCGTCAAGAATCGACCAGACGGCATCCGTCTCTTCCTCGACCAGGCTCTTTGCCTTCTTAATATTGTAGACAACACCATCCTGTACCAACTTCTTCATGATGAAAGGCTTGTACAGTTCAAGGGCCATCTTGGAAGGAAGGCCACACTGATGCATCCTAAGCTCTGGGCCGACAACGATAACGGAACGACCTGAGTAGTCAACACGCTTTCCAAGCAGGTTCTGTCTGAAACGTCCCTGTTTTCCCTTAAGCATGTCTGAAAGGCTCTTGAGAGGCCTATTGCTTGCACCCTTGACCACCCTCTTTCTCTTGGAGTTGTCAAACAGCGCATCAACAGCCTCCTGCAACATACGCTTTTCATTGCGGATGATGATATCAGGAGCATTAAGCTTGACCAAACGGTCAAGACGATTGTTTCTGTTAATGACCCTACGGTAAAGATCATTGAGGTCACTGGTTGCAAATCTTCCGCCATCGAGCTGGACCATCGGTCTCAGATCTGGTGGAATAACGGGAATTACCGTAAGAATCATCCATTCAGGGCGGTTGCCGCTGTCACGGAAGTTCTCACATACCTCAATTCGCTTGAGCAGGCGCTTGTCAGCCTTGTCGGCTTTCTGACGCATCTGTTCACGCAGTTCACGGCTGAGCTCTTCAAGATCAAGGTTCACAAGCAATTTACGTACTGCCTCTGCACCCATACCTGCCTCAAATGAGTCACCATACTGCTCACGGGCCTGCCAGAACTCTTCTTCACTGAGCAACTGCTTGGGCTTCAAGCTGGTATCCCCAGCATTGATAACCACATACTTCTCATAGTAGAGAACACTCTGCAGTGCATTACGGGAGATATCAAGCAACATGCTCATTCGGCTGGGAACCGAGCGGTAGTACCAAATGTGTGATACCGGAGCTGCCAGGGAGATGTGTCCCATACGCTCACGGCGGACCTTGGTGTTGGTTACTTCAACACCACAACGGTCACAAATAACACCCTTGTATCGAATCGATTTAAACTTCCCGCAGTAGCACTCCCACTCCTTGGTGGTACCGAAGATTTTCTCACAGAACAGACCATCGCGCTCTGGGCGCAAGGTCCGGTAGTTGATCGTCTCCGGCTTCTTCACTTCACCATAAGACCAATCTCTGATCTGTTCTGGTGAAGCCAGTTTTATCATGATGCTATCGAAATCTTGAATTTCCTTCATCTGTATTTCTCCTGGTTAGTTGAGGGAGCCTTTCGACTGCTTGGCGATCAACTCTTCATCACGTTCGGTAAGGGGCACCTGCTGACCCTTGGAGTCATACACCGACATATCCAAAGCCAAGCCACGGATCTCCTGAACCAATACATTGAATGCCTCAGGCATTCCCGCAGTAGAGGCTGGTTCACCCTTGACAATACTCTCATAAATCTTGACACGACCGTTCATGTCATCACTCTTGATGGTCAAGAGTTCCTGGAGGGTATTTGCAGCTCCGTACGCCTCAAGCGCCCAGACTTCCATTTCTCCAAGACGCTGGCCACCAAACTGGGCCTTACCACCAAGTGGCTGCTGGGTTACCAGCGAGTAAGGTCCTGTGGAACGAGCATGCATCTTATCATCAACCAAGTGGTGCAATTTCAGGTAATAAATATAACCGCAGAACACCGGATTGACGAACGGTACACCGGTCTGTCCATCATAGAGCTTGACCTTGGAGTTCTCAGGAAGACCGGCATCGCGCATCTTCTCCTCAATCTGTTCCATGGTGGCACTTTGGAAAACCGGAGTGGAATACCACTCACCCAGCTTGACAGCTGCCCAGCCGAGCTGAGTCTCCATCAACTGACCAATATTCATTCGGGATGGAACACCGAGTGGGTTCAAACAAACATCAAGCGGGGTACCATCCTCCATGAACGGCATATCCTCTTCAGGAAGGATCCGGCTGACAACACCCTTGTTTCCGTGTCGACCAGCCATCTTGTCACCCTGTCGAAGTTTTCGCTTGGTTGCAATAAGAACCTTGACGGTCTCCTCAACACCTGGGGGAAGCTCATCATTGTTGCTGCGCTTCAAGCGCTGGATGTCAATGACTGTTCCTTCGGTACCGTGGGGTACTTTCAAGGAAGTATCACGAACTTCTTTCGCCTTCTCACCAAAGATTGAGTTGAGCAACTTGAATTCAGGGGTTGTATCACTCTCACTCTTCGGAGTTACCTTTCCAACCATGATTGATCCGGGGCGGACCATGGTCCCAATGCGGACGATGCCGTCCTCATCAAGCTGTTCGAGCATCTTTTCACTGGTGTTTGGAATATCACGGGTAAGCTTCTCGGGACCAAGCTTGGTCTCACGAATATCTGTAGTGAACTCCTTGATATGGACACTGGTGAAAATGTCATCCTTGACAACACGCTCACTGATCAGGACCGCATCCTCATAGTTGTACCCGTGCCAAGGCACGAATCCAACGAGAATATTCCTACCAAGAGCCAGCTCCCCTTCCTGGGTTGCAGGACCGTCAGCAAGAACTGCTCCAGCTTCAACATGCTGCCCGAAGGAAACAATCGGCTTTTGGTTAAAACAGGTATCTTGGTTGGTTCTCTGGAACTTCTGGATTGGGTAGACATCAACCTCACCCTCAATCTCAGCATCATCAACACTGATCACCACTTTCTCAGCACTGACATAGGCAATGGTTCCTGCACGTTTAGCCTTGACCAGGACGCCACTATCGTAAGCAGCCTTTCCTTCTATACCTGTTCCAACTCTTGGCGTCTCTGGGAATACAAGAGGTACAGCCTGGCGCTGCATGTTTGATCCCATCAATGCACGGTTTGCGTCATCGTGCTCAAGGAATGGAATCAAGGATGCTGCAACACTGAGTACCTGCTTGGGAGAAACGTCAATGTATTTGATATCGGTTGCCGGCTTTGTGGAGTAATCCCCACTACGACGAACCGGAATTTCCTTGTCGATGAAGTTTCCATCTCCATCAACCTTGGCATTCGCCTGGGCAATGAAGAACTTCTCCTCATCATTTGCATCAAGATAACGGTACTGCTTGGATACGACTCCGTTGACTACCTTTCGGTATGGAGATTCCAAGAATCCGTGCTGATTGATACGGGTATAGTTTGCCAATGAGACAATAAGACCGATGTTTGGTCCTTCAGGAGTCTCAATAGGACAAATTCTTCCATAATGGGTGTAGTGAACGTCACGTACCTCAAATCCAGCACGGTCACGGCTCAAACCACCTGGTCCCAATGCATTGAGCCTTCGCTTATGGGTGAGCTCAGCAAGCGGGTTAACCTGGTCCATGAACTGGGAGAGCTGGCTACTACCGAAGAATTCCTTGATGGCTGCAATAATTGGCTTAATGGAGATAAGGTCCTGTGGTTTTACAGAACCTGACTCGAGATTCATGCGCTCCTTTGCAATACGTTCCATACGGGCAAACGCACTCTTAAGGGCATTCTGCAAAAGCTCTCCAACGGAGCGAACACGACGATTGCCGAGGTGGTCAATGTCATCGACATTTTCCTCACGGATGAACACCTTGATCAGGAATCCCATCGTATTGACGATATCCTGCGGAGTAAGGACGGTCAGATCGGTGGAAGCCATTTCTTCTTCCTCTTCACTACCAGTTCCGAACTTCTTGTTGAACTTATATCGGCCTACAGACCCAAGGTCATAACGACGACTTGAGAAGAACATGTCCGGAAGGTCACGCTCTGCACGCTCAATGGCTATCATTTCACCAGGCATCAAGACTGAGAAAATTGGAGAAAGCACATCTTCCTTGGTCGGTTCATCATAGCCTTCACGGGTATATTTGGCATCCTCGATCTCGAAACAGTTGAGAATCATATCGCTGTGGAGCGTACCCTCTCCACGGAGATTCACCAACTCTACAGAAGTTACTTTCAGCTCAAGTAGTTCATCAATCTCGTGGGCATGCAGCATATCACCAGCTCGGAGCACTTTCTTGGATGCTCCATCAACTGTTGCATATACATCCTTGTAAAGATAACGATTCTCCAAGCTTGACTTGAAATCACCATCGTCTACCAGGTCAACCATTTCACCTGTGTAGAAGTGCTCAAGAATCTTCTCACGAGTATCCAAACCAATTGCACGCAGGAAGAGCGTACCGAGGATACGCTTCTTACGATCAATCTTGGTATAGATGAGATGCTTCTTATCATCAATCTCAAACTCCAGCCAAGAACCTCTATAAGGAATGATCCTGGAAGAGTAGACATCTTTTTCGTTGGAAAAAATGACACCGGGAGAACGGTGGATCTGACTGACCACAACGCGCTCTGCACCGTTGATAATAAATGTGCCACGATCGGTCATCAGCGGGATATCCCCAAAGAAGATTTCCTTCTCTCTCATCTCTCCATTGGAGAACTCGAGGCTGATCGTGACTTTGATGGGTACGCTATATGATCGACCCTTCTTCTTGCACTCCATTTGGGAGAACTTGATGTTGTCATAGTCGATTGTATACCCTTTGTAAGCGAGACGCATCTCGCCATTGGGACTATCAATGGGGAATGTTGACTGGAACACTTCCTCCAGCCCGTACGACGGATCTGGCGCCAGTCCTTTCAGACAGCGATCCAGCTGCAGGAACCTCTCGTAGGAATCGAGCTGGACTCCAATCAAGTTGGGAAGTTCACAGACTTCATGTAGTTCAGAACCGATGTACGTGCGTGTTATGGATTTGCCGTTGGCAACCATCATGTACCCTCCAAAGTCAAAAGAAAAACAGACATAATCCCTTGCATAACAAGGAAAACAAAGACACAGTTGGCCACCGGTGTCTATCCGGTGGCTTGGTGAACCGGGCTAAAGCCCTCTTACAAAGAACAAGAGCTGGGAACCAGGGGTTGCCTGGCTCCCCAGGCTCAGATTAGTCAACGGGCTTGACCTCAACAGTACAGCCAGTAGCCTCAAGCTTCTCCTTGAGTGCATCTGCGTCTGCCTTGCTGACAGCTTCCTTGACAACCTTATCGCCAGCCTCAACAAGTTCCTTTGCTTCCTTCAGGCCGAGGCCGGTGATAGCACGGACTTCCTTGATGGCAGCAATCTTCTTGGAAGGATCTGCAGCCTTGAGGATGACGTTGAATTCGGTCGGCTCTTCAACTGCTTCAGCAGCAGCTGCAGGACCAGCAGCAACAGCAGCAGCTGCAGCCTGGACGCCGAACTTCTCTTCCATCATCTTGATGAGGTCAGCGACCTCCATGACGGACATACTTGCGATTGATTCCAAAATCTCTTCTTTAGTAGCCATATTATCTTCTCCTTATACAGTTTTCTATCTACACAGTCATAGCAGGTTACCTGTGAAGACTAAGACTGTGTCTAGTTCTCTTCGCTGGCAGACTCTACTGAGCCACCATTGTTCTCGACATAGGCAAGCAAGGTTGCTGCCAGCTTCTGCACGGGAGCCTTCATGGTTCCCATCAAGGATGCAATCAGTTCCAATCTGGTTGGGAGCTTGCTGAAAGCCTCAATCTGCTCGGCATTATAGAATTCACCATCAAGAAGAGCGCCTTTCACTTCAATGGAAGCACCCTCTTTCTTGATCGCAAACAGATCCTTGGCAACAACATTGGCCTCATCACCTTTCACCAGAGCGATAGCAGTGGGTCCAATAAGCTGCTCATCAGCAGTTCTATCCAGGTCTGTGAGTGCAATCTTTGCAAACCGGTTCTTTACAACACGGAATGCTGCATCCTTTTCCATAAGAGTTCTGCGAAGCTTGGTGATCTGTTCAACAGTCATACCACGGTAATCGGTGAAGATATACCCGGTGTACTGGCTGAACTCATCTTTCAAAGCCTTGACGGCCTCTTCCTTCGCAGGGGTAATACGAGTTTTATGATCCATACTATGCTTCTCCTCTTACACCGTGGCCGACATATCCTTCACATTGACCCGGACTCCCGGACCCATGGTGGAGGAAAGTGCGATACTGACCACGAAGTCAGCCTTTGCGTCAGATGGCTTCTTACGGACGATTTCCTTGACAACAGATTTGGCGTTTTCACTTACCAAAGCAGGATCCATGGAGACCTTACCGATGGGAAGGTGGACAACGTTTGTCTTGTCAGAACGGAACTCGACACGACCTTGGGAAAGCTCAGCAAGAGCACCCTTGACGTCAAAAGTTACAGTCTGGGTCTTGGGGTTCGGCATCAAGCCTCGGCGACCAAGAATCGGACCAAGACGACCAACGTCCTTCATCATGTCAGGAGTGGCGACTGCCACATCGAAATCCATCCAACCACCACGAATCTTCTCGATCAGGTCATTGTCGCCAACATAGGCTGCACCAGCTTCACGAGCTTCTTCTGCCTTCTCTCCCTTAGCGAATACAAGGATACGCTTCTGGGCGGAAAACTGATTGGGAAGGACTACCGTGTCACGAACACTCTGGCTTTTCTTGAGGGTCAGCTTAACAGATACCTCAACAGTCTCATCAAATGAAGCGAAAGCAAGCTCTTTTACCAAAGCTGCTGCTTCATCAAATGTATAGAGCTTCTCACGGTCAACATTTTTAATTGCTTCTCGATACTTCTTTCCGTGTTTCATACTATTGCTCCACCTCTACACCCATGCTGCGGGCTGTTCCAGCAACAATTCTCTTTGCAGCCTCGATGTCATTTGCATTGAGGTCCTTCAATTTGGTTGTTGCGATTTCAGTCAGCTGGTCCTGTGAGAGCTTGCCAACCTTCACCTTGTTGGGACTTCCACTACCACTACTCAGACCAAGAGCCTTCTTGATGAGTACTGCAGCAGGGGGAGTCTTCAGGATGAACGTGAAGCTCTTGTCGGCATAAACAGTGATGATAACGGGAAGAATGAGCCCAGGTTCGTAGTTCTTTGTCTTGTCATTGAACTCCTGGACAAACTTAGGGGCACTGACACCATGGGGTCCAAGCGCGGGCCCAATTGGGGGTGCCGGCGTAGCCTTCTGGGCAGGGCACTGCAACTTAATAATTGCAGACACCTTTTTCTTTGCCATGTTTCTCTCCTTACGCAATAAATCCAACCTATGGATTGGATTGTGCGCTGGTATTAACGCCTGTCATACGATCAGGCTCCCACCTCATCTTACAATGAGGGAGTAATCACAAACAAATGGACTCGGTTGTAAAAGAACAGAAAAATCTCGTGCAGTAATCCAGTCCAAAGACTACTACAGAATCTTTTCTACTTGGAGGAAATCCACCTCAACCGGAGTGGAGCGTCCGAAAATTCCAACGCTGACCCGCATACGGGCCTTTTCCAGATTGACTTCCTCGATAACCCCGGTGAAGGAATCGAAGGGACCGTCAATTATGCGTACCTGCTCCCCGATGGAGAAGGTCTGCTTAGGCTTGAACACTTTCTCAGCAGGAAGATCACCCGTCTTCTGAAATAGGTTCTTCACTTCTGCAGCTGATAGGGGTTGCGGCTTAACGCTGTCACTCGGGCTTACAAACCCGGTAACACCCTGTATACGCTTGATGTGAGAGCACCAGGTCTTCCAACTTGTATCGGGCAGATCTAGCTCAACCAGGATATAGCCGGGAAGAATTTTACGCTTCACCTCACGTCTTACCCCTTCCTTAACCTCTACTACGGTTTCGAAAGGAACTTTGACATCAGTACAAACAAGCGCGAAGTCCATATCGGTCTCGCGCATCTTGTTGATGATTCGCTCAATCTTCTGTTCGTACCCAGAATATGTGTGTACTACGTACCAGCCTTTAGCCATGACTCCGCCTTACAGAATAAACAATACACCTTTAAGCAGGAGGAAGTCCACCAACCCAAGGAATATTGCAACGATGGCTGTAGACACAAGTACGACCTTTGTGGAAGAAATGACAGCTTCACGGGAGGGCCAGACAACCTTTTTCAGTTCCTGGAAAGACTCCTTGAAATACTTAAATAGCTTCTTCATTGAAGGGCTCCTTGAGGGAAAAGATCGAGAAGCTAACAGGCCAAGAAGGATTCGAACCCTCAACATCCGGTTTTGGAGACCAGCGCTCTACCAGTTGGAGCTATTGGCCTATTTGCTTCTCGATCGAAACAACCTTATTTAATTTTTGCCTCGCGGTGCAAGGTGTGCTTGCGCTCGAACGGACAATACTTCTTTAACTCAAGCTTACCCTGAGTATTTCTCCGATTCTTCTCGGTAGTGTAATTTTTCTGCTTACATTCGGTGCACTGAAGAGCAATTTTCTCAACAGGACCTTTTTTCTTTGAATCAGCCATTACGTGCTCCTCGGTGAGTTTTCACCTCAATTCCACTCCCCATTGGAAGGGGATAAAAAAAGAGCCCTCGAACGGATTTGAACCGTTGACCCCCACCTTACCATGGTGGTGCTCTACCGACTGAGCTACAAGGGCGTCGGTCATATGCAGGCAAATCCACGAGCGTACCAACCTGCAACATGCAGAAGCAAACTTACCAAAGAGCAGGTCTTTTGTCAATATACCTGTTCAAGAAAGAAGAAAAAATTGAACCAGTTGCCCAGAAAACACCAATCTTATATAGTGGAGGTGTGCTATTTGTACGAAACACAAGGAGTTCCTATGCAGGATCAACAAAAAACCAAGTACGGTCATCGTGCCAAAGACATCGCCCAAGACTTTGCTGAACATCTCAAGTACAGTCAGGATGCAGATATTTATCATACCACCAAAGAAGGGCGTTATACAGCCCTCGCACTCTCAGTTCGGGATAGAATCATCCATCAATGGAACCAGAGTCGAAAAACCCAACGTGCAAACGGGGCAAAAAGGGTCTACTACCTCTCTCTGGAATTTCTCATGGGAAGGGCGATGACGAACAACATCATCAACCTCGGTATCGAGAATGAAGTGATGGAAGCCCTCTCCTCACTGGGCTATACCTATGAGGAACTCTGCGAAGTGGAACCGGATGCTGGCCTGGGAAATGGGGGACTCGGCAGACTTGCTGCTTGTTTCCTAGACTCCCTTGCTACTCTTGAGATTCCCGCGTACGGATATGGAATTCGTTATAATTATGGGATTTTCCGCCAACAAATCAAGAATGGATGGCAAGCAGAACAACCGGATAACTGGTTGCGTGATGGCAATCCTTGGGAAATCCACAGACCAGATGTAGTGTACCCCGTCCAATTCGGTGGAGAAGTCCAGGTAATCAGGGAACATGGACGTGATCGTTTCAAGTGGAGTGGCTCAGAAGTGGTCAACGGCGTTGCCTACGATACACCAATCATCGGTTATGGATGCAAGACGGTGAACACACTTCGCCTCTGGTCTGCCAAAAGCCCGGAAGAGTTCAATTTCCATGAATTCAATGACGGTGATTACACTGAGGCTGTCCGTTCAAAAATCAGCGCAGAGAACCTAAGCCAAGTACTCTACCCAAATGACACTCTTTACATGGGTAAGGAGCTGAGACTCAAACAACAGTACTTCTTTGTAGCCTGTTCCCTAGCTGACATCATCAACTGTTTTAAACGGAAAGAGAGCAACTGGGGAGTACTCCCAGACTATGCAGCAATCCAACTTAATGACACACACCCATCCCTTGCAGTGCCTGAATTGATGCGTCTCCTTATTGATGAAGAAAACCTCGACTGGGATAAAGCATGGGAGATTACCGTGAAGACCATGGGGTACACCAACCATACCTTAATGCCGGAAGCACTTGAGAAATGGTCACTGCCCATGTTGCAGAAGATACTTCCCCGTCATATGCAGATCATCTTCGAGATCAATCACCGATTCCTGCAACAGGCAGTCTCCTACTTCCCTCTTCAGCCACAAATGCTCAGTAAGATAAGCATAATTGAAGAGACAAACCCTAAACAGGTTCGTATGGCACATCTGGCCATCATTGGAAGTCACAGCACCAATGGGGTTGCGGAATTACACTCACAGTTGTTGAAGAAGTCCATGTTCCCGCAGTTCAATCTTATCTTCAAGGACCGTTTCAACAACAAGACGAACGGCATTACCCAGCGCCGATGGTTACTTGCTTCAAACCCCAAACTTGCAGCACTGATAAACAGTGCCATAGGTGATGGCTGGATCACGGACTACAACCAGATTGAAAAACTCAAACCGTTCGCTGAGGACAAGAACTTCCTCGCTGATTTTGCAGCAATCAAGCAGGAGAACAAGATTCATGCAGCTGCCTTCCTGCAGAAGGACAGCAACATGGTCATCAATCCAAACACGTTCTTTGATGTCCAGGTAAAAAGAATCCATGAGTACAAGCGACAGTTACTCAATGCCTTGAACATACTGCTCATGTACAATGACCTGAAGACGGGTGGAGCTGCCACGAAAGACATGGAACCCACATCCTTCCTCTTTGGAGGAAAAGCAGCCCCGGGATATGTCAATGCGAAACTGATCATTAAGCTGATAAACAATATAGCAAAGGTGATCAATGCAGATCCGGCAACAAATGACCGCCTTGCCATACATTTCATGCCAAACTACCGGGTCTCGATGGCAGAGGCCATTATTCCAGCCACAAACCTTTCTGAGCAGATATCAACAGCTGGAACGGAAGCCTCAGGAACAGGAAACATGAAGTTCATGTGCAATGGTGCCCTGACCATAGGGACCATGGATGGTGCAAACATTGAGATCGCCCAGGAAGTTGGTGAAGAGAACATGTTCATCTTCGGCAACACAGAAGAGGAAATCCAGAAATTGAGCCTCTCATACGATCCATTCACATTGGTGATGAATGACAAAGAGGTGAAGGATGCAATTGACTTGCTCTTCAGCGGCTACTTCAACATCAATGAACCAAATATCTTTGAACCACTACGCAGGAGCTTGTTTGAGGAAGGTGATAGATACTACCATTTTGCAGACCTCAGGATGTACAGCGATGCACACCGTAAGGCAAGGGAACTCTATAAGGGAGACAGGGATGCCTGGAATAGAATGGCAGTGTTGAACATTGCATCAAGCGGCAAGTTCTCTAGTGATAGAACCATTGCCCAATATGCAAAAGAGATATGGAATATTGATGCATGTCCTGTAGAGAAGGATCTCAGCGAAGATACAGCTCTCCAGGATGCAGTTAAACGGACCTAATATTCACCAAGTGACGATGAATCATCATCCATCTTACATGGATGATGATTTTTTATCATTTCTCTCATATTTTTACTGATTACTCTATATATAATTATAAATTTGTATTATTTATTTTTACAATGATATGACTAAATATCGTCATTTGGACAACTTTCCTGCTATATTCATAGCATGGATACATTCTGGGACAGAGTCACTCTTCTTCTTAATTCACCAACGGTGGTGGAACTTTCCACCATGCTTGATGTCAAACGCAGCACCCTCTCAAGCTGGATCCATACTGACAGACGTCCCCCATTACGTGTCGCAATGAAAATTACGGAACTTACTGGGGTAAGTCTTGAATGGCTGGAGAATGGAAATAATTGGGAATCGATGGACAGAGAAGAAGCTGCCGAGAATATCGCCCAATACAAAAAACTCATCATAGCCCAGATAGAAGAACTTGACCAACAACAACTGGAAGTTATCCAATCAATTCTGTACTACTTCAAGAATCACACTCCTACAAACCAAACCCTGAAAAAAGACTCTTGAACGTTGGGGCAAGGAGTGTCAGCAAAGGTGCAATAACCATCGCAGGCAGAAAATTCCCAGTCTTGGTTTTTCTGATATCCAGCAGACCAAAACCAATCATCATCAACAATACACCACCAACTGATGCCAGCTCATTGATGCCTGCATCCCCAAGTATTGGGGCTATCCACCCCCCTGCCAACGTAAAAAAGCCTTGATACAGAAGAATGAAGAGTGCACTTGCCATGACACCTATACCATAGGCAGCACTGAATATGATTGCCATACATCCATCCATGATGGACTTTAACAGAATCAACTGATAGTCTCCGACAGTTCCTGCTTGAATGGCCCCTACCACAGTCATGGCACCACTGCAAAACAGCAGTGAGGCGTTAAGGAATCCCAGGGCAAAGTTGCGTGCGCTCTCTGCGCTACCCTGACCTCTGCTGAGCCTCCTTTCCATCCATGACCCAAAGGACATCACACCGTCCTCAATCTTGAGGGCATATCCTATGAAGCCACCAATGACTACAGAGAAGAGCAAGATCAAATAGGAGCCTGTCTGCATTGCCATGGAAAACCCAATGACCAAGGTAATCAGTCCTGAGGAGGTGAAAACAACCTCCTGATAGGAGGCTTTCAGCCGGTGTTTCAGAAATAATCCAATAAAGGAGCCAAGAACAACCATCAAGGCATTAAAGTAGGTGGCAATCATAATGGCTTGGAGTATAATACGATTACGAAACTCTCTCAAGGATGAATCATGCAGAATCTTATTCTGGCCGCAGGCCTCGGGATACGAAGCAAAGGGAAAAAACTTCTGTTGCCCTACAAGGGTACCACCATTGTTGCACATGCAGTACAGCAGTCGCTGATGGCAGGGCTCAGAACTGTAGTGGTCACAGGATTCAAGGCAGATCAAGTAAAACAGGCCGTTGCGCATCTTGCCTGCCCCCAGCTACAGATTGTTCACAATGAACATTACCGTAAAGGACAAGGAAGCTCCACAATATGTGGAGCCTCTTACCTTGGTCATGATTCGCCGTTTTTTATCTCACTTGCCGATATGCCCCTTATCGAGAGTAGACACTACCTCTATCTGATTGAACAGACTTCCGCTCCTGTCTCCAGACCCTCATACAAAGGAAGACTCGGTCATCCGGTTTTGCTGGAGGCAAGCTTTCTTGCAATTATCAGGTCACAAAAAAGCTCTTTTACCATGCGTGGGCTGCTACAGGCCTATCCTGTCCAAGCAATCGAGGTTGCCGATGAGGCGTATGTCACCGACATCGACACACTCGATGCATACCAACATCTGGTTGAATCTAGTCAATCTTCCGGGCAACCACCTCTTCCCCCTCTAGGGTAAGCAAAATTTTCGACCCAGGGCCGAAATCACCAGAGAGCAGTTGTACAGACAAGGGGTTCTCCACAAGTCGCTGAACAGCACGGCGGATTGGACGAGCCCCAAAGACTGGATCATACCCTTCCTTATAGAGCAATGAGAGCACATCATCCTCCCATGTCAGGAAGAAACCACGTTTCTCCAATCGTTGACGAAGCTGTTCCAGCTGCAAAACCACGATCTTCCGGATCTGTGCTTCTCCTAGCCGTTCGAAAATAATAATCTCATCCAAACGGTTGATGAACTCCGGTTTGAAGGACTGGTGGATTATCTCACCAACGAGTCGAGCACCATCCTCATGCGTCTCAGCGGCAAGCAACTGCTGACTCCCTAGGTTGCTGGTCATGATGATCACGGTATTGGTGAAGTCGACCACCCGTCCCTGACCATCGGTCAACCTGCCATCATCCAACAATTGCAACAACACGTTGAAAACATCAGGGTGGGCCTTCTCAATCTCATCGAAAAGAATCACTGAGTAGGGACGCCGGCGTACAACCTCGGTAAGTTGTCCTCCCTGGTCATACCCTACATACCCCGGAGGAGCTCCGATCAATCTACTGACAGAGAATTTCTCCATATACTCGCTCATATCGATACGGGTCAAGGCTTTCTCATCATCAAAGAGGAGCTGTGCCAGCACCTTGGCAAGCAAGGTCTTTCCAACCCCGGTAGGACCGGCAAACAGGAAGGTTCCCAAGGGTTTTCTCTCATCCCCAATTCCTGCCTTGTTTCGGCGGATTGCATTGCTCACTGCTTCAATTGCTTGCTTCTGCCCGATAACTTGCTCTGAGAGAGCCTGTTCAAGATTCAGATACTTATGAAGCTCACTTTCCTTCATCTTGGCCACAGGAACCCCTGTCCAGTTACTGACAATACGTGCAATGTCATCCTCACTGACTTCCTCGCGGAGCATCTGCTTTCCTTCAACTTGCACAGAGGCAAGTTGCTCGGTCATACCTTCGATTTGTTTGAGCAACTCAGGGATTTCTCCATGCTTGATCTGGGCAGCCTTGGCTAAATCGCCCTCTCTTTCCGCACGTTGCTCTTCCGTTTTCAGCTGCTCAAGCTTTGCCTTTGTCTCCCTGAGTTTTGCAATGGAATTACGTTCATTGCCCCACTGCAGATGCATGGCATCACGCGTTCCCTGCAATTCACTCAACTCACGCTCGAGTTTACCCAATCGCTCTTTACTGGCTTTGTCGGTCTCTCTGGAAAGTGCCTGCTTCTCAATATTGAGTTGTAGGATCTTTCGCTCTATCTGGTCCAACTCTTCCGGCTGGCTTTCAATTTCCATCTTGAGCTGGCTGGCCGCCTCATCGACCAAGTCGATCGCCTTGTCTGGAAGGAAGCGATTGGTAATATACCGATTGCTTAGATTGGCTGCTGCAACAAGGGCCTCATCTTTGATCCGTACTCCATGATGAACCTCGTACCGTTCTTTCAGCCCCCTGAGAATGGCGATAGTCGACTCCACCGAAGGCTCCTTGGTGAACACCGGCTGGAATCGCCGTTCCAATGCCTTGTCAGGTTCAATATACTTTCGGTATTCATCAAGGGTAGTCGCACCAATGGCATGCAACTCTCCCCTGGC
Organism: uncultured Sphaerochaeta sp.; assembly: GCF_963676285.1. Taxonomy (NCBI): domain Bacteria; kingdom Pseudomonadati; phylum Spirochaetota; class Spirochaetia; order Spirochaetales; family Sphaerochaetaceae; genus Sphaerochaeta; species uncultured Sphaerochaeta sp. The sequence goes on along the minus strand of NZ_OY781063.1, from coordinate 1,902,647 downwards.
AAGTGCTGGCTTGATCAGGTTTGAAGCATCGGTCGAACCTTCACTTGCCCCTGCCCCAACAATGGTATGCAGCTCGTCGATGAACAGAATGATCCTGCCTTCACTGGCCGTTACTTCCTTCACCACTGCCTTCAGCCGTTCCTCAAACTCTCCCCTGAACTTTGCACCTGCTACCAAGGCACCAAGGTCCAAACTCAGAATTTGTTTGTTCTTCAATGACTCTGGGACATCCTCCGAAGCAATACGCAAGGCAAGCCCTTCTACAATGGCAGTCTTTCCTACCCCGGGCTCTCCGATCAATACGGGATTGTTCTTGGTTCTTCTGGAAAGCACCTGCATTACCCGTCGAATCTCCTCATCTCGTCCGATGACGGGATCAAGTTTTCCCTGTCGGGCAAGGGTGGTCATGTCCTTGCAGTACTTCTCCAGTGCCTGGTATCTACTCTCTGGATCTTCGCTCTGAATTGTCTGGTTTCCTCTGATCGTCTGCAATGCCTGCATAAGAGCATCCTTGGTTACACCAAGGGCCTTGAGTGCCTTGCTTGCCTCTGAAGCATCCTCCAGGACAGCAAGCAGGAAATGTTCTGCGCTCAGGTACTGATCTTTGAAGTCAGAAGCAATCTTGTCAGCGGCATAGAGTTGATTCCCCAGTTGGGCAGACAAGGAACGCTGTACATTCCCACCATATGCCTTGGGAAGTTTGTTGACCAGTGTCCCCAGTTTTTCACTCACCATGGCAGGGGGAACCCCCAGACGCTCAAAGAGCGGGGTAAGCAATCCCTCTTTCTGGTTGATCAAAGCCAACAAGAGATGTTCTGTAGTAATTTCTGCGTTGCCATGTTCGTTGGCCAGCATATCGGCATCGCCGATGGCTTGACGCAGCTTGATTGTCATTTTGTCTATATTCATGGATACTCCTCACCTTTGGGTATGAAGCAACCGACCCATCCCTGCGGGTCTTCTCCTGTACATACATAAATATAGTGAGGAATCCGGGTATCGGCTAGGCCCTGTAGAAATCCAGATAGGTGCTGATCAGCTGCTTGGAAAGCCGCATATCGAAGGTATCAAGGAATGCAACCTGGAAGCAGGATGATTCAAGCAACATAAGAAGATGATCTGCAACCTTGTTCACATCACAATCAACAATATCGCCCGTCTTCACTCCCATACGAAGGAGACGTTTGAAGAGGATGGTGAGCTTGGCCGTTCGCCTGAGGATGATCTCATTGAAATCCCGGCCTTCCTTCTTCATCTGCAACATGACATCTACCAGACTGGTCAACTCGCCTTCATGCTCACTTGCTGTCTGCATGATATCCAGGCAGATGGTGGTAATCCTGCTTACCAAGTCCTGATTGGTCGACCAGGCATAGGCAGCATACTTGTTGAACATTCTTCCTGTTACCAACTTCACCGCATAGTAGTAGATCTCTTCCTTGTCCTTGAAATATTGATAGATGGTAGGACGGGAAATGCCACACTCTGTGGCTATCAGAGAGAGGTTGGAATCACGATAGCCTTCTCTTGCAAAGACTTTCAGTGCAGTTTGTAGAATTTTCTCCTTTCTCTCTTCATGATCGATCTTTTTCGGCATGCGTCCCACTCTCCTACTATTGGTAGAAATTTCTTGTTGAAATACAATATACCACTATACTGTAAAAAACACTAGAATTCATGTGGAGTTTCAATATGCTTTTCCTTTTCTTCCCGATTTTCCTCCTGGTGATCCTTGCCGTAGTGGTGTTCAGGACTATCGCTATGCGAACATATACCAAACGTACAGCAACTCACACTGCATCACAAACAGGCATTGAAGAGGAAACCATTCTCGCCGAAGCAGTAATGTGTAGGTCTGTCTCACATGCAGATCCCAACCTGACCGACTGGAATGAGTTCTCTCGTTTGCTTGCACTTCTCGAAACCTCTTTCCCCCTGTGCAACAAACACAGAATAACCGATAAGGCTATTGGTCCCTATAACCTGGTCTACTGTTTCACCGGTGAGGATAAAAGCCGGGAACCAGCTCTCCTTACCGCCCATCTGGATGTGGTAGGAGCCAACGAGCAAGAGTGGACCCATCCTCCATTTGATGGAGTAATAGAAGAGGGCTTTCTTTATGGACGAGGTAGCTTTGACTGCAAACTGCAGGTAATCAGTATCTTATCAGCGTTTGAGCACATACTCAAAACAGAAAAACACCCCAAGCATACTTGGTATGTAGCCTTTGGATGTGATGAGGAGAGCAACAGCAGCAAAGAGGGAGCTGTTCGTATTGCTCGCTATTTTCAAGAACAAGCACTCCATTTCAGCTTTGTATTGGATGAGGGTGGTGTGGTTAGCCAAAAGTACATCAAAGGTTTCGAGCAAAGCATTGCGGTAGTAGGGGTTGCAGAAAAAGGATATCTCGATCTAGAGCTCACGGTTGAGAGAACAGCAGGACACTCCTCCACCCCTGCTTTTCCCACTGCTTTGGGAACACTCTCCCAGGCTATTCACAAATTGGAAAACAAGCAAATGCCTGCAAAATTAACGCCTCCTGTGAAACAGATGCTCACAAATCTAGGTAAGGAGGGCCCATTCGCATACAGCATGCTCTTTCTCAATCTTTGGCTGACAGCAGGTCTCTTGAAGTTTGTTTTCTCCAAGCAAGCTACGCTCAACGCTGCCATCAGAAGCACAATAGTTCCCACAGTCATCTCAGCAAGCGATAAAAGCAATGTGATTGCAAAGAAAGCCACAGCAATCGTGAACTGTCGTTTGCTCCCAGGAGATACTCAGGAATCTATTCTCTCCTGGGTCACCAAAACAATTGCCTCTGATTCTGTCAGGGCAAAGCCCATGCATTGCACTCCCCCTTCCCATATCAGCAAGACTGATGGTGAGGCTTACAGTTATCTTTCTGAAACCATCAAGATGACGTTTCCAGATTCCATTGTTACCCCATACCTCATGATGGGAGCCACCGATGCAAGAAAATACCAGAATCTCAGTGATTATATCTACCGTTTCACTCCAGCCCGGATGGACCGTAGCGAAGTTGACCGGATGCATGCTCCTGATGAGCGGATCAGCCTAGAGAACATCTCACTCGCCAAACAGTTCTATACTCAGCTGATCACCTACTGGTAGACATGCAGAAGCCCCGCTTCTCGCGGGGCCTTGCATGTACAGGATGGTTGTCTATTCCCTATTTGATTTTTACTTCGATTGCCTTGGGTTTTGCTACTTCCTTCTTTGGAAGTGTCAATGTAAGAATACCGTCGGCAAACTCACCTGCAATTTTCTCCTCATCTACATCTTCAGGCAAGGAGAACGATCGCTCAAAGCACTGGTAGCAACGTTCAGAGACAAGGCGCTTTTTGTCCTTCTCCTCCTTCTTGGTCTCCTTGGCAGAGCTCAGTTTCAGGACATGCTTCTCAATGTTGACCTTCACTTCCTTCTGCTTGTACCCAGGGAGTTCTGCTTCCAGGATGTAGGCATCATCGTTCTCCGTGATATCCACAGCCGGAAACTTTGAGGAATACATGCCCCAATCGCCAAGCATGTCATTGAACAGAGAATCAAATGCTGAGACTACCGGTGAATCATAGTTTCTTCTTGTAGTTAAGTATTTCATAGTACACCTCCGTGTTCTGTAATGTGTTTCATCACTCCCTTTCGGGATTCATATATAATATTGCAGAAAGTGTGCCAACTTATTATCAACTCTCCCATATTGAATGTATTATATTGCTTTATATCAATTTACATGATTTATTCAAGAACTGATAGTGTACATGAGAAACCTTTTGAGGATGTGAATCTGAATCAACTCGCCCCTTTCCTTACGTAATTCAATCCTTTTTTGTTTCGTTTTGACACACTCCTAGCAATAATGACTCACTTTTTTGGGGTAGATTTGCCCAAACGGCAAAAAGAAAAGCAGTATTTCCCCTAAAAGGAAACACTGCCATGTGTGGTTATATAAAACCTTGCTAGCTTAGTTCTGCAAGAGTGGCCACCATTACAGCCTTGATGGTGTGCATGCGGTTTTCCGCCTCGTCAAACACAACTGAATGATTGCTCCTGAACACCTCATCAGTTACTTCCAATTCCGTTAGGCCGAATTGTTCGTGAATCTGCTGTGCAACACTGGTATTGAGATCATGGAACGAAGGGAGACAGTGTTCAAAGAGCACCTGCTTGTTCCCGGAGGCTTTCAGGAGATCCATTGTCACCTGATAGTCTTTCAGCAAGGAAATTCTTGACGCGGTCTGGTCTTCCTCCCCCATGGAGACCCACACATCGGTGTAGATCACATCAACACCCTGTACAGCCTCAACTGGGTCAGTGGTAGCCCACAACTTGGCACCACTCTCCTTGGCAGCAGGAGCCAACTCATCAAGCAACTGTTGGGATGGGAACAGCTCTTTTGGTGCAGCAATACGATACTCCATCCCCAGTTTTGCGGCGCCGATCATCAGTGCATTGGAGACATTGTTTCTCCCGTCCCCGATATAAGCGAATTTCAAGTCTTTAGGGGCCTTGTGGGTATGCTCCATTGCTGTAAGGACGTCCGCCAGCACCTGGGTGGGATGATCATCATCAGTCAACCCATTCCAGACTGGAACGTTGCTGTAGCGGGCAATGTCCCTGATTACCTTAGGAGAGAACCCACGGTACTGAATACCATCATACATTCTCCCGAGAACCTTAGCAGTGTCCTCGATGGATTCTTTTTTTCCCATCTGGCTGTTGGTCAGAAAGGTGACACAGGCTCCTTCATCAAAAGCAGCGACTTCAAATGAGCAACGGGTACGGGTGGAACTCTTGTCAAAAATCAGCACGATATTCTTTCCCGTAAGCAGTTTTCCCTGCAATGTTTCTGGATAGGTGTTTCCTTTTTTCTTTGCCTTCAAGTCAGCAGAGAGCTGGAGAAGATCAAGTATCTCCTGTCCTGTATAGTCCTTGAGGGTCAAAAAACTGCGTCCTTTCATTGATGTCATTATCAGCCTCCGTTCTCATTGTAGGCATCGTACATATTTATACAATATATGTCAAGTTTAGCTGTATTATTATTCATATTTTCGAATTTTTTTGCATATAAATACAAAAACAAAGCCTCCAAGCACTATTGCAAGGAGGCTGAAAGTAATTACAGTACGGTTACTCAGTCACAAGAACCACTTCACCATTGGGATAACGCTCTGCAACATAGGAGGTAATCTTCTCACTACGGAGTGCTTCAACCAAAGCAACAATAGCCTTGTCATTCTCACGTCCTTGCTTGACGGCAACGACATTTACATAAGGACTGTCTGCACCTTCGACAAGCAATCCATCCTGGGTTGCGATCAAACCAGCGGGAATGGCGTAGTTGCCATTGATAATAGCAGCATCGACATCAGAGAGTACACGAGGAAGACTTGCAGCCTCGATCTCGCGGAAAGAGAAACCCTTAGGATTGGATGCAATATCCAGCGGTGTTGCTTCAAGACCAGCATTTGCATCAAGAGTCAACAAACCGGCACTCTGGAGCAACAGCAACGCCCTACCTTCGTTGGTTGGATCGTTTGGAATTGCAATCGTTGCACCTTCTGGGAGCTCGGCAATAGAATCATACTGCTCTGAGTACAAAGCAAACGGCTCAACGTGGATGCCACCTGCATTTGCCAGATGATATCCTTTCTCCTTGTTGAAGGACTCAAGATAGGGGATATGCTGGAAGAAGTTTGCATCCAACTCTCCGCTCTCCAAAGCCTCATTGGGAGTTACATAGTCGGTGAACTCCTGGATCTTCAAGGTAATTCCCTGCTGGGCAAGATCCTCAACCACCAACTCGAGGAAAGCAGCATGGGGTTCTGGGGTGGCTCCGACTACCAAGGTGTTGGAATCGGCCTCTTCTTTGGTTCCTGCTGCAAACAATGAAAGTGCAAGCAACAACACAAGTGAAACACTTAGAATCTTTTTCATGAACAACATCTCCTTCTCTCGCCTTTATATGAGAGGTACATAGTGACAATAATATGGGATCAACGCCGTGCTAGCAGCTTGGCACTAATCTTGTTTCCGATTACCTGGATCACCTCAACGAGGACCAGGATGACGACAACGGCTACTACCATGATGTCGCCTCGGAATCGTTGGTATCCATACCTGATCGCCAGGTCTCCCAATCCTCCCCCACCGATTGCTCCAGCCATGGCCGAGTAACCGATGAGATTGATGATGGTCAGGGTAACTCCACTAACCAAGGAGGGAAGGGCCTCAGGTATCAATACCTTGCGGACAATTTGCATATTGGTGGAACCCATAGCACGGGCGGCCTGAACGACCCCCGGATCCACCTCCTTCAGTGCGGTCTCGATTACCCGAGCCACAAACGGTGCTGCCGCAATGGACAGCGGAACAATTGTTGCGGTAGTTCCAATACTGGTACCGATCAACAATCTCGATAAGGGAAACAGAAGAATCATAAGGATAATGAAAGGAAAAGAGCGAAGCACATTCACAATCCTTCCCAATACATTATTCAAAACTGGGTGCGGGATAATACCCCCTTGATCCTCACCAGAGGTGGCTGAAAGCAGAATTCCAAGAGGAAGCCCAAGAATGAGGGAAAAAAGTGTTGAAAAGAAGACCATGCTCAACGTTTCCATGGTTGCTCCAAAAACCAGTATCCAAAGCTTGCTCATACACTCTCCTCCTCTTCAACGACTACACCCATTTGAGAGAGCGATTCGATGGCTTTTTTTCGGGTATCTTCATCACCACTGATATCCACTATCATTGTCCCAATCTCAATATCACCCACTTTTTGTACACCACCTGCCCTGATATTGAAATCTACACCGAGTTGCCGACTTATCTTACTGAGAATCGGTTGGTCAGTGGATCCTCCCCTGAAGCGTAAGGTATAAGCACCACTTTTCTTTGACCATTGCACCATCTTATTCGGTTCTTCAGCCGCTTCATCCACACCCACCAAGTGGGAAAGGAAATCCTTGGTAACTTCACTGCTGGGATTGGCAAAGATATCAGTGACCAATCCTTGTTCAACCACCACACCATCATTCAAGACAGCCACCTGGTCGCACGCATCACGAACCACTTCCATCTGGTGAGTGATCATGACGACAGTAAGACTCATTTTTCTCTGGATTTCCTTCAGCAAGGCGAGAATTGAATGGGTTGTTTGTGGATCGAGGGCACTGGTTGCTTCATCACAGAAAAGAATATCCGGATTACAAGCCAAGGCACGGGCAATTGCCACACGTTGTTTTTGTCCTCCACTGAGTGTACTGATCGGAGCTTTTCCCCTTCCTTCCAGTCCAACGAGAGAGAGCAATCTCGCAACACGGGTTGTTATCTCGTTCTTCGGGGTCCCGGTTATTTCCAATGGGTAAGCAATATTTTGTTCTGCATTCCGACTGGAGAAAAGATTGAAGTTCTGGAAAATCATCCCAACTCTTCTACGTCTTTCTATGAGTGAATGCTTCTGGAGGTTGTCGACCCTCACATCATCAAAGAAGACTTCCCCTTCATCAGGTCGTTCCAGCAGGCTGATCAGGCGAACCAATGTGGATTTGCCTGCACCACTCTTTCCTATGATTCCATAAATGGTATTTGAAGGGATATCGAGGCTTATTCCATTGACCGCATGCAAATCTCCATACGTTCGCTTTAGATTATGTAACTTTATTTGCATACTTATACCCTCAATATTCATTTTCGCAAATGAATTGGTACCATCATAGTAAAAAGGAGGGGTACTGGCAAGAGCAGGAGCACAGTTTCCTGTGCATATCCTAGTCTATTACTAGTTTTAAGATAGTTTGAAACCTATCCTCTGAATACGAGAAAAGGACGCTTCTGCGTCCTCTTCTCTATCTATGTTTTAAACCGGACAAACCGGTTGAAAGCAAAAAAGGGGCCCGGCGGCTACCTACTCTCCCACGGCTAACCGTAGTACCATCGGCGTGAGGGTGCTTAACTTCCGTGTTCGGGATGGGAACGGGTGTGTCCACCCTGCTGTGGCCACCGGGCCGGCCAACGCCTGGGAGCGCGAAGGACCTCGCACGACCGGCCTTGGCAGCCCATGGGATTGGAATAATGATATGGTCAAGCCTCTCGGATGATTAGTACCGGTGGGCTGAACACGTTGCCGTGCGTACACCCCCGGCCTATCGAACAGGTAGTCTCCCTGTTTCCTTGTGCCCGCTTGTGCGGGTGGGATGTCTCATCTTGGGGAGGGCTTCCCGCTTAGATGCTTTCAGCGGTTATCCCTTCCGAACGTAGCTACCCGGCAGCTGCCGTTGGCACGACAACCGGTACACCAGAGGTTCGTCCACTTCGGTCCTCTCGTACTAAAAGCAGAACCCCTCAAACATCCAACGCCCATGGCAGATAGGGACCGAACTGTCTCACGACGTTCTGAACCCAGCTCGCGTACCGCTTTAATTGGCGAACAGCCAAACCCTTGGGACCTGCTCCAGCCCCAGGATGCGATGAGCCGACATCGAGGTGCCAAACCTTGCCGTCGATATGAACTCTTGGGCAAGATCAGCCTGTTATCCCCGGAGTACCTTTTATCCGTTAAGTGACGGCGCTTCCACTCGCTACCGCCAGATCACTAAGACCTACTTTCGTACCTGCTCGGCTTGTTTGCCTCGCAGTCAAGCCACCTTGTGCCTTTACACTTGAGGGATGATTCCCAACCATCCTAAGGTGACCTTCGCGCGCCTCCGTTACTCTTTGGGAGGCGACCGCCCCAGTCAAACTTCCCGCCTGGCACTGTCCCGCGACCGGATCACGGCCGCGGTTAGAAAATTGGACAGGCAAGGGTGGTATTTCACCAGCGGCTCCGCGCAGGCTGACGCCCACGCCTCGCGGCCTCCCACCTATCCTACACATCCCTGTCCAAGTCTCCATGCCAAGTTGAAGTAAAGGTTCACGGGGTCTTTCCGTCTAACCACGGGTACCAGGCATCTTCACCTGGACTTCAATTTCACCGGATTTCGCGTTGAGACAGCGCCCATATCGTTACACCATTCGTGCGGGTCGGAACTTACCCGACAAGGAATTTCGCTACCTTAGGACCGTTATAGTTACGGCCGCCGTTTACTGGGGCTTGGATTCGCTGCTTCGATCGCTCTGACAACTCCTCTTGACCTTCCAGCACCGGGCAGGTGTCAGTCCATATACTTCCCGTTGCCGGTTCGCATGGACCTGTGTTTTTGGTAAACAGTCGCATGGGCCGTTTCTCTGCAACCCCCTTGCGGGGGCCATACTTTTCCCGAAGTTACGTATGCATTTTGCCGAGTTCCTTAACGCGAATTCTTCCGTGCGCCTTCGCATTCTCAGCTCGCCCACCTGTGTCGGTTTTCGGTACGGTCCCCCAGGGCCGTTCCTTAGGGATTCTTTCTCGGCACGACGACTACGCGCACTTCGCTGCACCGTGATGCAGCTCGCTCGCGGCTCACCTCGGCACCCGGATTTGCCTGGGTGCCTCATCGGCTCGCCGTTTCGGCCGGGACTACCGTCGCCCGGCTGCGTTTCGCCCTATGCGTCATCCCATCGGAACCCTGGGAGGTGCGGGAATGTTGACCCGCTTCCCATCGGCTACGGCTCTCGCCCTCGCCTTAGGGGCCGACTGACCCTTGGGTAGATTACCTTTACCCTGGAAACCTCGGGCTTTCGGCGGACGGGGATCTCACCCGTCTTTTCGTTACTCATGCCTGCATTCTCTCTTCCGTCCCGTCCACAGGGGCTTACGCCCCTGCTTCTTCCGTTCACGGAATGCTCTCCTACCGACAGCACCACAAATGATGCTGTCCCGCGGCTTCGGTGCCGTGCTTAGCCCCGTTACATTATCGGCGCATGACTACTCGACCAGTGAGCTGTTACGCACTCTTTGAAGGGGTGGCTGCTTCTGAGCCAACCTCCTGGCTGTCTGTGCAATCATACTTCCTTTCCCACTCAGCACGACTTTGGGACCTTAGCCGGCGGTCCGGGCTGTTTCCCTCTTGACGACGGCCCTTATCAGTCGCCGTCTGACTGCCGCACATTGTATCGCGGTATTCGGAGTTTGGTTAAGCTCGGTACCCAGTGACGGGCCCTCACCTATCCAGTGCTCTACCTCCGCGACAATCGGTGCGACGCTAGCCCTAAAGCTATTTCGGAGAGTACCAGCTATCTCCAAGTTTGTTTAGTCTTTCGCTCCAAGCCACAGCTCATCCCAACCCTTTTCAGCGGATTTAGGTTCGGCCCTCCACAGGATTTCACTCCTGCTTCAGCCTGGCCATGGCTAGATCACTTGGCTTCGGGTCTACCGCATGCGACTGAACGCCCTGTTCAGACTCGGTTTCCCTGCGGCTCCGGGACTTCTCTCCCTTAACCTCGCCGCATACGGTAACTCGCAGGCTCATTCTACAAAAGGCACGCCATCACCCCTAGGGGCTTTGACCGCTTGCAGGTCCACGGTTTCAGGTTCTCTTTCACTCCCCTCCCGGGGTCCTTTTCACCTTTCCCTCACGGTACTATGCGCTATCGGTAGCTGCCGAGTATTTAGCCTTGGAGGGTGGTCCCCCCTGCTTCCGGCAGGATTTCTCGTGTCCCGCCGTACTCAGGTAGTGCGGCCATGCAGCCACGGGCGTTTCGCGTACGGGGCTTTCACCCGCTCTGGCCGGCCTTCCCAGGACCGTTCCGCTACACTCGTGGTTTCTCACTGCACGGGTTACCCCCGCCGCACCCCTACAACCCCGCGCACCCGAGGGCACGCGGTTTGGGCTCCTCCCCGTTCGCTCGCCGCTACTGGGGGAATCTCGTTTGATTTCTACTCCCGCCGGTACTTAGATGGTTCACTCCCCGGCGTATCTCCCATGCACCCTATGTATTCACGTGCATGTGCATGTCATCCAGACTTGCGGGTTACCCCATTCGGACATCCGCGGATCACTGGGTATTGGCCCCTCCCCGCGGCTTTTCGCAGCTTGTCACGTCCTTCTTCGCCTGGCAGCTCCTAGGCATCCTCCGTGGACCCTCATTTCGCTTGACCATATCATTCTTCCAATCCCTGCGCTAATCTGTTTCAAAAATCCTCTTCTCTCTGGAGGCAAGGGGATTCGAACCCCTGACCCTCGGCTTGCAAAGCCGATGCTCTAGCCAGCTGAGCTATGCCCCCGCTGAAGCTTATGCACCATCACACAAGGAAGAGATGAGAACAGGAATTCCACGCCCCCTTCAGGGCCATTGTTGCAGGACTTGCACCTGCTGGTCGACGACCGTTGGTTGGGTCCGGCTGTGAGGGCCGGGCCCGGCCTTTCTTTATCAGAAAGGAGGTGATCCAGCCGCACCTTCCGGTACGGCTACCTTGTTACGACTTCACCCTCCTCACCAGACGTACCTTCGGAACCGCCCCCCCTTGCGGGTTGGGCTGGCGACTTCGGGTACCCCCGACTCGGATGGTGTGACGGGCGGTGTGTACAAGGCCCGGGAACGTATTCACCGCGCCATGCTGATGCGCGATTACTAGCGATTCCAACTTCATGGAGTCGGGTTGCAGACTCCAATCCGTACTGGGACCGGCTTTAAGCGATTCGCTCCGCCTCGCGGCCTCGCTGCGCTCTGTACCGGCCATTGTAGCACGTGTGTAGCCCAGGACATAAGGGCCATGATGACTTGACGTCGTCCCCACCTTCCTCCGGTTTGTCACCGGCAGTTCCGCCTGAGTCCCCACCTCTCGTGGTGGCAACAGACAGCAGGGGTTGCGCTCGTTGCGGGACTTAACCCAACACTTCACAGCACGAGCTGACGACAGCCATGCAGCACCTGTTCACCGGCCGCAAGCGGCACGCCGCTTTCACGGCGCTTCCGGTGTATGTCAAGCCCTGGTAAGGTTTCTCGCGTACCATCGAATTAAACCACATGCTCCACCGCTTGTGCGGGCCCCCGTCAATTCCTTTGAGTTTCACCCTTGCGAGCATACTCCCCAGGCGGTGCACTTAATGCGTTTGCTACGGTACCGGGGGTTCTACCCCCGCCACCTGGTGCACATCGTTTACTGTGCGGACTACCAGGGTATCTAAACCTGTTTGCTCCCCGCACCTTCGCGTCTCAGCGTCAGTACATGGCCAGATGCCTGCCTTCGCCATCGGTGTTCTTCCAGATATCTACAGATTTCACCCCTACACCTGGAATTCCGGCATCCCCTCCTGTACTCAAGCACCGCAGTTTCCAGCGCACCCCCCCGGTTGGGCCGGGGTCTTTCACGCCGGACTTGCAGTGCCGCCTGCACGCCCTTTACGCCCAATGATTCCGAACAACGCTCGCCCCCTACGTGTTACCGCGGCTGCTGGCACGTAGTTAGCCGGGGCTTATTCCGGGATTCACGTCATCCCGCGGCCATTCCCTGCCACGGTCATTCCCCCTCCCGAAAAGAACTTTACAACCTCACGGCCTTCTTCGTTCACGCGGCGTCGCTCCGTCAGGCTTTCGCCCATTGCGGAAGATTCTTAGCTGCTGCCTCCCGTAGGAGTCTGGACCGTGTCTCAGTTCCAATGTGGCCGTCCACCCTCTCAGGCCGGCTACCCATCGTCGCCACGGTGGGCCTTTACCCCGCCGTCTAGCTAATGGGTCGCGGACTCATCCCCCGGCGGCGCCGCAGCGCCTTTCCCGGATCGCACCCTCGTGCGTCCCGTCTCATCCGGTATTAATCCAGGTTTCCCTGGGCTATCCCCGGCCGGGGGGCAGATTGTCCACGTGTTACTCACCCGTCCGCCGCTCTAGGGGCCCGAAGGCCCTTGCCGCTCGACTTGCATGCTTAAAACGCGCCGCCAGCGTTCGTTCTGAGCCAGGATCAAACTCTCCGTTATAGCATTTCCGGGCCCGAGGGCCCGGCTTACTTACTTATAAGTTTTCCCTGTAATTCTCGCACGAACGTAGCTTTTCAACTATCGTTCTCATTTCTTGTGAATTGACTGGGAAGCCCCTCAAGGGTTGCTTCCTTCCTATTCTCATCTCTTCCCTGCGCTCTGCTTTCATAAATCTTCCCGCTCCCCCTCTCGGGAGGCGCTCGGTCAACTTACCCGATTTGCCGCCTGTCCGTCAAGGCCCTTGTGAGCCTTTTTTCCAAAGCTCCCGAGGAAGCTTTCCGGCGGCCGGCGTAGGCCGACAAGAAGCGACTATACAGGACTTCCTTACCTCTGTCCAGTAGGTTTTGGTAATAATTTCCAAGTACGGATCCTCGAAACTCACAACATTCTATATAACATGATATTAGCTAGTGTTGATTTTTCAGTAATTCTGTTACTGCTTCCATTGTTCAACTGAATCAGGCCTGCCTTCAATCATGATGCTGATTTTTTATTTACATATTCCGTGCAATACGCAGGGATTGTTCTTCGGTATTCTTGAGGACTGTTACCCAACATGTTTCTAAAAACTCTTGAAAAATATGCCTGATCTGAAAAACCACAGGAAACAGAAATATCCAATACCGACAATGAGGGGTCAGAGAGTAACCGTGCACCCACCTGAATTCGTAGACGATTACGATATTCACTGATGCAATATCCTGTCTCCTGCTTAAACAACCGACAGAGCGAATTTTTTTGCAAGGATGCCAATCTTGCCAATGTTTCAAGCTCCACTGGTTCCTCAATATTAGCTTCCAACTCCTTGATCACCAACTGAATTCTCCTACTATATTGTAGTACATTTGGTAGAAGTGGCTTCAGTGCACATCTTTGTACATGTACCAATGACTGGAACATGGTACACAAGAGCGAGACAAGGGAGTTGTCACCAGAAGGAGGAAGCGGGATTCCCCAGAATACTCCATATCCATGATTAGGAGCATTCATATCGATATGGCATACTACACTGATTGCACCGTCATACATCAGTACCTCATGCTGTTTCGACGGAGAATGAGAAAAGCTGTCTACCCATCTCTGTGCATCTGCTGGTATGACAGGATTGTTTCCAGCTACTCCAAGGCACGTTGCATCTATGTCAAACAACGCACCAGAAAGGTGTGTCATGGCACAAAAATCCTCAAGGCTCTGTTTCAATTTCCTGTTCATTGGGTAACTTGCTCCAAAGTTTGATAATTCAGTACCAGCTTATATCCGAGCAATACGCTAGGCTCTTTTTTGTTAGACATAGCTAACTATATTAGATTCTTAGGCTTTCCTCGTCAAGAATCAGACAGCAAGGAGTTTCCATGAGTCGGTTTGTACTACCCATTAGTGTACTCATATTCAGCATATTTTCTCTCTTTATTGGAGTAATTCCGCTTGAGCTACAAGGAATACTCTCCATGGACTCATCCACCATGCACCTTTTATTCGTAAGCAGGTTGCCAAGAGTCATCAGTCTCTTGATCAGTGGAATGAGTCTTGCAACAGCTGGAGCAATTATGCAGCTACTTACCAGCAATCGCTTTGTAACCCCTTCAACCGGTTCCACAACCGAATGGGCAAAACTTGGTCTGTTGACTGCCATGATGTTATTTCCTACATCTTCGCTATTTTCCAAGTCATTGTTTACCTTTCTCTTTGCATTCCTAGGAACACTCTCATTTTTATACTTGTTAAGAAAACTTAGGCTGAAAGAACCCATGGTTGTTCCTCTGATCGGGATCTTGTACGGAAACATTATCAATGCATTGAGTACCTATATTGCCTATCAGATGGACCTCATACAGAGTCTCCAGTCCTGGGTCCAGGGAAATTTCGCACTCATTCTGAAAGGAAGATATGAGATACTGTATATCAGTATCCCCTGCTTCATCATTGCAGCACTGTTTGCCAATCGATTTACCGTTGTGGCAATGGGAAAGGACGTAGCAAGCACATTGGGTGTACGGTACATGGTAACTGTTCAAATTGGTTTGGTCATTGTCAGTGTCATCAGTGCTTTGGTACTGGTAATAGTCGGCGTCATCCCGTTTGTAGGGTTGGTGATTCCCAATATGGTAAGTCTTTTCAAGGGAGACAACCTTGAGAAAAACATCTGGACAATAGCATTCAGTGGAGGACTTTTCCTCCTCGTCTGTGACACCCTCAGCCGTCTCCTTATCCATCCATTCGAAATCCCCATTGGGGTAACAGCATCAGTACTTGGGTGTGTGCTCTTCATTGGATTTCTATTCTACAGGAGACACCATGCAGCATAACCGTAAAATCCTCTACCTACTGTTGCTCTTCTTGGGTGTGGTGCTCACCTTCTTGCTCTGGGAAATCAGCGCAGAAACACTCCGTTTTCATCTGCCTAGAAGAGGTGTGAAGTTGGCAGCACTATGCCTTACCGGTACAGCAATCGCACTCTCTACAACGGTGTTTCAGACAGTGAGCGGCAATACCATTCTGACACCAAGCATATTGGGATTGGATAGTCTCTATCTCTTGATACAGACCATGACTGTATTCTTTCTTGGTTCCACAGGTTTGGTTATGATGAATCGTTTGACTGACTACCTGATTTCGCTTGGTGTTATGATACTTTTCAGTCTTCTCTTGTTCTCATTGCTGTTGGGCAAGAAAACAATTGGAGTATCGCTTGTTTTGCTTCTGGGAATGATGTTTGGCCAACTCTTTGGAGGCATATCCTCATTCTTCCAGTTGCTTATCGACCCAAACGAGTTTTTGACAGTGCAGTCACGTATGTTTGCATCCTTTAATATGATAAACAGTTCGCTTCTGGGAATATCTGCTATCGTATTTGGCATTTCTCTTTGTTTCCTGCTACCTCATATGGCAACACTTGATGTACTGTCCTTGGGTAAAGATGTCTCGCTCACTCTTGGGGTCTCCTATAATCGTGCTTCTCGTCTTTTCCTGGTGTTTGTTGCCATTTGTACTGCACTCTCCACAGCCTTGGTAGGCCCGGTCACCTTCCTTGGGCTGATAGCGGTAAGTCTTGGGAGACAGATTTCCCAGACCTATCGGCATTCAATGCTCTTTCCAGTCACCAGTCTGCTATCCATGACAGCTCTCGTGGGAGGACAATTCCTGGTTGAAAGGGTATTCCATCTTAATACACCCATCAGCGTTCTCATCCATGGTATAGGCGGTATCTATTTCTTGGTAATTCTCATGAAAAGGAGCAATATATGATTGATATATCCAATGCAAGAAAACAATACGGAAACCATGAAGTAGTTAAAAGCGTCTCCGTAAAAATTGAGCCAAATACGCTCACCACACTCATCGGTTCCAATGGGGCAGGAAAAAGCACACTCCTCTCTATGGTAGGACGATTGCTCGATGGACAAGGAGAATTCTACCTTGAGGGAACGGCTATCGCTTCCTACATGGGGGCAGAATTAGCTAAGCGTCTTTCCATCCTAAGACAGACAAATCATTTTTCAGTAAGGTTGCGTGTTCGCGAACTTGTTGCATTCGGCAGGTATCCCTACAGCAAAACTCGATTGACCGAAGAAGACCAGAGGAAGGTCGACCAAGCTCTCGCGTATATGGATATGACTGCATTGCAGAATAACTATATTGATGAGATTTCAGGTGGAGAACGTCAGCGAGCCTATATTGCCATGGTCATAGCACAAGACACCAAGTACATCTTACTTGATGAACCTCTGAACAATCTGGATATGGTTCACTCGATCCATATCATGAAACTCCTTCGACGTCTTGTGGATGATTATCAAAGAACCGTTGTCCTCGTTCTGCATGACATAAATTTTGCGGCGTGTTACTCAGATGCCATCATTGCCATGAGAGATGGATCTCTCTACAAACACGGCAAGACAAAGGAGATCATCACCAGTGAGCATCTCTACAAAATCTATGGGATTCATATACCCGTAGTAAGCCAGAACGGCAGGCCATACTGCCTTTATCATCTGTAAGCAAATATCCGGATAGCCGGAATACATTCATACATACAAGGAGAACAACGTATGATTAAGCGTATATGTGTCTTGTTACTGACAAGCTGTTTGTTACTGCCATCCATTGTTGCACAAGGCATGGAAGAACAACCCCAGAAAGAAAACCGTACATTGGTGACCGTCACCCATGGGCTAGGAACAACCGAAACACCAGAGAATCCAGACCGAATACTGGTCTATGACCTGGGAGCTTTGGATATTCTGGACTCTGTTGGCATTGAGGTCTTTGGAATTGGTAGAGGTGCAAAACTCCCCGAACATCTCTCCCTCTATGAGAATGATTCATACTCAGTGGTCGGGAGCTTACACGAGCCAGACTTTGAGAAAGTCTATGAAGTCCAACCTGATCTGATTTTCATCGGAGGAAGAGCTGCTGCAGCCTACGAAGAATTGAGTAAGATTGCTCCAACAATTCTCATCACACTCCCTGGAGTTGGTTATATGCAAACCATGAAAGACAACCTTGAGATCTTGGCTTCCATTTTTCCAGACAAACGCAAAACGCTCGCAGTCTCCCTCTCTCAAATCGAACAACAGAGCAATGAAATCAGCACGTACGTCAGGGAGCAAGAACTTACAGCCTTATTTGTCATGGTAAATGCTGGCAATCTATCAGTATTTGGTTCAGGAAGTCGATTTTCCAACATCTATGATATGTTTGGATTCTCGGTCTCGGATGAAACCATACAGTCTTCCACACATGGGCAAAGTTCATCCTTTGAATATCTATTGCAACAAGACCCTGACTATCTATTTGTGCTTGACCGATCTGCTGCCACCGGGGCTCAACAACCAGGACAAAGTGCAAGGGAAATTCTGGATAACGAACTTGTTCATCAAATGAACGCATGGACGAAGGATCAAATAATCTATGTAGACCCTTCATCTTGGTATGTTGCGAGCGGGGGGATATCCTCCACACAGGTCATGATAGATGATGTCGCGAATGGATTAGGACTCTAGTCCACGATCGTCCTTTACCTTGGAGCTGCATTTATGCAGCTCCTTTCTTTTGCAAGATGATCTCATAGAATGCCAATAGTAGGACGATCTCTGAAATCTTCCCATGACAAGTAGCACACTAAGAGCATATACATTTGTCATGCGATTCATAACCGATTTGGTAGTAGATCCACCTCTATTCTCAACATTCTGTTGTTTTAGGACTTCCCTTGTATTTTCCAGTAGGGACGGAAAACAGTTCAATCACATTTCCCTCTTCATTGGCGTAGTTCAATAATGACATGGTAGAAATGGTATAAATATTTCGGCTCAATCATAAATCCTGTGGGATTTTCTCAGCCACAGGGTTCCTGACATAGCCTTTCCTGCTTGCATCAAAGAGCTTGAGGAAGAAATAATCGTCATCAGGGTAGCCGTACCCTTGCCTTCTCAAGGTCTTGATTTTGTGATTGATCCCCTCGATCTTCCCTGCTGAGATGTCATAGGTCGCATGGGCGATGATACCCTCGAAGTGGTTGTCCAGCAGTCTGCTGAACCAGAGCAGGTGCTTGTTGCCTGTAGCCATGCACATGTCCATGATTTCTGTGATAGCGCCGGCCATGGATGGCTCATCGGTCATCTTGTAGGCCTCACAGAGTTTCTCCTTGATCAAGTCCAGCGTGAACAGGAGCTTGTTCTGCCTGATGAGATCCTCATATCTGGCTAGATGTCCGTCCTTGCGGACTACCTGCTCCTTGCTGAACAGCGAGCTTCCCTTGCTAAGAATCTTCCCATCCTCTGCCTCCTGGTCCTTCCTTGCAAGGGTCTGCTTGGAAGAGGTAAGGATATATCTGCTTCCCTTGAGGGATTTTGCAGCCTTCTCATCCCCCTCTGCAATGAGCCGTCTCTGCTCGTCCTTACGGATTTGGCCCACCACCTTGTCGTTGAAGTTCTTGACGATATGAAAGTAATCGAAAACCGTCTGGATGTGGGGACAACGGTCTTCAAATGCCTCCTGGAAGTCGCTGTTCATGTCGCAGGCGACCGCCTCAACCCCATCCATCCAATCCTTTCCCACGTGCTCGATGAACGAGTATACCGAGGCCTTCTTCTTCCCATGGGCGAGCCAGAGGATGTGGCCGGTCTCCATGTCTATGATGATCACTGCATACTTGTGCCCGTCATGGAGCTTGAACTCATCGATGCCCAGGTACCTCGCCTGCCGCTCGGGCTGGATGAGACGCTCTCCGTCTACGGTGTACTTCTCTTTCAGCCGCTTAAGGTCGATGGCCTTGACGGTGTTCTTGCCGAGGCCGGTTAAGTAGGCAACTTGTTTGTTGGTAAAGCCATAGGCGAGCAGGTCCCTGGTGTAGTTCAACAATTCACAGCTGATGCGGTGCCCCTTTGCCTGGAAAGGGACATCCTGCATGTGGCTGTGGCCGCATCGGGGACAATAATAGCGCAGCTTGGTGAACCTGAGACAGCTCAACTTGTCTCCGAAACACAGATGCCTCAGGGTGGCCTCACAGCGGTCATGGATGTGCATCGAGCTTCCGCACAATGGACACAGGCAATCATCGGCACTGCTCGCAAGCTCTCCTTTGAGCAGGTACATCTCTCTGTTTGATACAGTCTTTACGATCTCCGTGGTACGATTGGTGAAGCCTACCAATTCTGAGGGCAACATGATACAGTGCATCTAGGGCTGTCTTCCTTTTCTGTTGAGTGTGGTAACTAAACATTACAGGGACGGCCCTTCCTTATGCAATCATCTTCATTTCCTCTGATGTTCTCGATTCCCTATATGTTGACAGCTCTATCCAATCCCACAGAAAAAGTGATTGACCCAATATTTCTATGTTTTTATCTTCAACTGCCCAAAAAATAGGAGTAAAGAAACAAGCACACCGTACAAAGCAATAAAAAGAATAATGTGTATGATGCTGATCAGAGAGCCAAGCAGCAAGAACACAAGCATCGCATGCAGATCTGTTGCCAGGCTGATAAAAGAATGAATGGTCGATCGCCCTTGGTCTTCAATACTCTGCTGAATCATATTCTCTTGGATCACACCGGCTGAAGAGAGAAAGAAATAGAAGAGAAAATAGAAAGGGAGGAAGAAAACCTGGCCAAACAAAGCATATAGCATGAGGGAAGTTCCACCAGCTATACACAACAATGCAGGAACATGTGCTCGTTTCCCAGAAAAATAACGAGCGAAAAAGGCTCCTAGAGACTCCAACAAGTACCTTCCCCCGGTCCAGAATCCAACATACGTTGCAATTAAACCATAGGAGGATGCTACCAAGGGATCATATTCATCCAGGATACCAGGCAAGGAGATGGAAATAATGAGGAGAAGTACCATATACACAACACTGCGTTTCTTGCAAATGTGGCTAAGCGCATCTTTAAGCAGGTATAATGAGGAGTGTTGCTTCCGTCCCTCTTTATAGAGATTCACCTCATTACTCCCCATGATAATACCTGTTGCTACAAGACTGGCAACCACTGAGGAAAGCAGCACCACAGGAAATCCAAAGCGATGTGCTACAAAACCACCGGTAAAACAAGATAGAGCAACAGCCACAGAAGCAGTGCCCATGCCTCTTCCATAGATGGTTTCAAAAGCTTCTTGTCTTCCCTCCAGCTTCAAAGAATCGAAGAGCAACGCTTCTTCAGCACCGGAAGATAATGCCTCAGCAGTACCCCATGCAAGAAAGCCCAGTGCAAATACAAAGAATAATGGAGGGAGAACCAACCAGATGGTAAAACAGAGCGTTCTTAGCACTCCTGAGATTATCAAGAGATACCTACGATTCCAACGATCTGCAAGCACCCCACTGGGGATCTCCAGGAGTACCACAGGAACCGACCAAATTGCGAGCAACAGGGATATTTGGGACAATGAGAGTCCAGCCTTACTGAACAGTAAGGGATACACTGGATAAACGAGAAGCAGATTCGTAAGCGTCGTCTCGTTGCCAATATGAACTGACCCCCTGCTGCCTTATCATATAAGTAAACAGGAGGCGACGGTAATAATTGGATGATCAACTTGGACTAGATGGACTTTCCTCTCAGCATGTAGGGTTCAGTCCTGTTTGGGTCAGGCTTGGCGCTGAGCAGGAACTCCCTGAGAGGCCTTGCCTCTTCCATGGGGATGTTCCAGGGAAGCAAGCCTTCCCAGTCTTCTTCAGAAGTGCATCCCGGGGCCTTTTCCATCACCAGGTACAGATAATCCTCAGGATTGATGTTGTTTGCCTTTGCACTTTCCACCAGGCTGAACAGCAGAGCGGAAGCCTTTGCACCATTCACGGTGTTGGCAAACAGCCAGTTGCTCCTTCCAATCGAGAATGGCCTGATCTTTGCCTCGACCTCGTTGTTGTCGAGACGGGCAAGCGCATGGTTGCAATAACGGACCAGTCCATCCCAATGGCTGGTGGTATATTCAAAGGCCTTGCCGAGCTCGGTTTTCGGCGGGATGCCTGCATTCCTGTCAAGGAACTCCCTCAGTTCGGCCAGGGGTTCCCTGGCTGCTGTGGCGCGCTGCTCGACGAACGCTTCATCATCCAGCTCGCCTGCAAGCCATCGCTCCCTGACCTGGTTGTCGGCATGGTAAAGGTTCCCTATCAGGGTGACGGCTTTTTTCGCCTTTTGCGCCTTGGGGTTCGCCTTCACAATCTCTGCGAAGCGACGGCGGGCATGGGCCCAACACAACAGATGGGTGATCCCGGTGCCCTTTCCTATGGGAATGTATTGCTGCAGGCCATCCGTTTGCAGGATGCCCCGGTAGCCTTCGATCAAGGGGGAAAGTTCCTTGCCGCTGTTGCCCGTGCGATAGGTGAACAGGATTGCCTTGCGTGTCTTGGAAGTCCCGACCTGCACCACCATGCAGGACTTGTCGGTTGCCTTCCGCCCCGGTTCATGAAGCACCTGAACCCTGGTCTCATCCATCCCCACCATCGGGCTGGAAAGCACTGCTTTGCCCAGGCTCCTTCCCAACGGCTCCAATGCCTTTCCGGCCTCGACCACCCAGGAGGAGAGTGTCTGCCTCGAAAGCGGCAAACCCTCGCGAGTGAACATTTCCGATTGCCGGTAGAGGGGAAGGTGGTCGCAGAACTTGCGGCTCACCACCGAGGCTACCAGCGAGCTGTCCGCCATCGAGGATGGGAGCAATGCAGTGGAGGGCTCGGTGACCAGGTTGGTCTCGCCGCTTCCGGTGTCAGCCTCGCAACTGGGGCAGGCAGCCTGCTCATACACATCCTGGACCACCACCATGGTGGCGGGGATCCTCACCAGCCGGTTGATGGTCTTGGTGCCGGTCACCTCGAGGGTGGTGCCACAGCGCCTGCAATCCTTGTTTTCATCGGAGAGTGCATGGAAGCGGACAATGGTTGGGGTGTTTGCAGGGACGCTGAGAATGGTGTGCCTGCGCTTTTTCTTGTTGCCGGTATCCGCTTTCTCCTGCTGTCTCTCTTCCTCGATCTCCTCTGCTGTGGGAACCCCCACCTCGGCCTCGTCGAAAAGATTGAGCTGGCCGGAAGTCTCGGATGAGGGGCAGAACTTGCGGGCGGTGAGCAGGGCGATGCGCTCGAGCAACTGGTCGTGCTGGCTCCTGAGCTGTGAGTAGGCATCCTGGCCTTCGGCCAGTTGCATACGGACATGGGAGAGCTGGTCCTGCGTCTCTGATAGCTGGTTCTCCAGCATCTGCACCCGTCTCTCAAGTTCCTGTTCACGCTCGCTCATCTGTATGTCTCCCATACCGTTTAATTATATGGGAATTATATCAGAAAAGAGTATTTAATGCAATGCATTGAAAGAATTTAGGTGATATTTATCACCCCATGGACTCGTACCTGAGCACCGGCAAAAGGTTCCAGCAGTCGATGCCCGAGAGCAGCATGATGAGCTGGTCATTGGAGATGGCCCTTGCCCTCTCCATGCTCCTGGGCCAGGGGAACCTGCCCTTCTGGAGGTTCTTCTGCAACAG
This sequence comes from uncultured Sphaerochaeta sp., assembly GCF_963676285.1. Lineage (NCBI taxonomy): Bacteria > Pseudomonadati > Spirochaetota > Spirochaetia > Spirochaetales > Sphaerochaetaceae > Sphaerochaeta > uncultured Sphaerochaeta sp. The sequence goes on along the minus strand of NZ_OY781063.1, from coordinate 1,879,818 downwards.
CCAGAAACCATTGTCCTCCCACAGCAGGATCTTGATCTTGTCACGGTGTCTTGAGCAGAAGAGGAACATGCACTTGTCGAAGGGGGAGAGCTCCATTTCCTGCTCCACCAGCAGGGCTAATGCATGGGACCCCTTACGGAAATCGACATGACCAGGCCTCAGGTACAGCCTGTAGCCTTTGGTGTCAAACAACATGGCTGGCCTCCAGGATGGAGAGGCAGGTCCATAGGTCCCTGCCCGAGAACCCGGCATGCATGGTCACCGATACCTTGTTGGCAAAGGTGATCGTGATCCCGCCCTTCTTGGCCGGGCCCAGTGGTTCCTGGGTGAAGGTCGGTGCTGGGCGCTCGGAATACGAGGAGCTCTTCACCTCGAAGAACCCTTCCTCGGTCTTCTCCCTGGGATATCCCTGGACGTTGTATACATAGTCCTGTGCTTCCTTTGGGGAAGGGTTCCTCCCGGAAACATTGATCTTGCAGTATTGGTTGCGTCTGTCGTTCATCGCTTCCTCCTGCCCATCATTGTGCAGAAGGTGGTTACCATTTCATAGGACCGACGAGATTACGCTTACGCAGATTCTGCATTCCTTTGTACCAAATGAACCGTATTGATCCCATATGGTACAAATCGTAACACATTTCTGTATATTGAAAAAAGAAAAAATCCGGCGGCTACCTACTCTCCCACGGCTAACCGTAGTACCATCGGCGTGAAGGTGCTTAACTTCCGTGTTCGGGATGGGAACGGGTGTATCCACCTTGCTCTGGCCACCGGATCAATTCCAACACTTGGTTGCAGGTCTTCACATGCAACGAGTCTTGGCAGTCCAATAAAACTGTAAGAACAAGCAAAAAAGCAAAAAAGGGGCCCGGCGGCTACCTACTCTCCCACGGCTAACCGTAGTACCATCGGCGTGAGGGTGCTTAACTTCCGTGTTCGGGATGGGAACGGGTGTGTCCACCCTGCTGTGGCCACCGGGCCGGCCAACGCCTGGGAGCGCGAGGGACCTCGCACGACCGGCCTTGGCAGCCCATGGGATTGGAATAATGATATGGTCAAGCCTCTCGGATGATTAGTACCGGTGGGCTGAACACGTTGCCGTGCGTACACCCCCGGCCTATCGAACAGGTAGTCTCCCTGTTTCCTTGTGCCCGCTTGTGCGGGTGGGATGTCTCATCTTGGGGAGGGCTTCCCGCTTAGATGCTTTCAGCGGTTATCCCTTCCGAACGTAGCTACCCGGCAGCTGCCGTTGGCACGACAACCGGTACACCAGAGGTTCGTCCACTTCGGTCCTCTCGTACTAAAAGCAGAACCCCTCAAACATCCAACGCCCATGGCAGATAGGGACCGAACTGTCTCACGACGTTCTGAACCCAGCTCGCGTACCGCTTTAATTGGCGAACAGCCAAACCCTTGGGACCTGCTCCAGCCCCAGGATGCGATGAGCCGACATCGAGGTGCCAAACCTTGCCGTCGATATGAACTCTTGGGCAAGATCAGCCTGTTATCCCCGGAGTACCTTTTATCCGTTAAGTGACGGCGCTTCCACTCGCTACCGCCAGATCACTAAGACCTACTTTCGTACCTGCTCGGCTTGTTTGCCTCGCAGTCAAGCCACCTTGTGCCTTTACACTTGAGGGATGATTCCCAACCATCCTAAGGTGACCTTCGCGCGCCTCCGTTACTCTTTGGGAGGCGACCGCCCCAGTCAAACTTCCCGCCTGGCACTGTCCCGCGACCGGATCACGGCCGCGGTTAGAAAATTGGACAGGCAAGGGTGGTATTTCACCAGCGGCTCCGCGCAGGCTGACGCCCACGCCTCGCGGCCTCCCACCTATCCTACACATCCCTGTCCAAGTCTCCATGCCAAGTTGAAGTAAAGGTTCACGGGGTCTTTCCGTCTAACCACGGGTACCAGGCATCTTCACCTGGACTTCAATTTCACCGGATTTCGCGTTGAGACAGCGCCCATATCGTTACACCATTCGTGCGGGTCGGAACTTACCCGACAAGGAATTTCGCTACCTTAGGACCGTTATAGTTACGGCCGCCGTTTACTGGGGCTTGGATTCGCTGCTTCGATCGCTCTGACAACTCCTCTTGACCTTCCAGCACCGGGCAGGTGTCAGTCCATATACTTCCCGTTGCCGGTTCGCATGGACCTGTGTTTTTGGTAAACAGTCGCATGGGCCGTTTCTCTGCAACCCCCTTGCGGGGGCCATACTTTTCCCGAAGTTACGTATGCATTTTGCCGAGTTCCTTAACGCGAATTCTTCCGTGCGCCTTCGCATTCTCAGCTCGCCCACCTGTGTCGGTTTTCGGTACGGTCCCCCAGGGCCGTTCCTTAGGGATTCTTTCTCGGCACGACGACTACGCGCACTTCGCTGCACCGTGATGCAGCTCGCTCGCGGCTCACCTCGGCACCCGGATTTGCCTGGGTGCCTCATCGGCTCGCCGTTTCGGCCGGGACTACCGTCGCCCGGCTGCGTTTCGCCCTATGCGTCATCCCATCGGAACCCTGGGAGGTGCGGGAATGTTGACCCGCTTCCCATCGGCTACGGCTCTCGCCCTCGCCTTAGGGGCCGACTGACCCTTGGGTAGATTACCTTTACCCTGGAAACCTCGGGCTTTCGGCGGACGGGGATCTCACCCGTCTTTTCGTTACTCATGCCTGCATTCTCTCTTCCGTCCCGTCCACAGGGGCTTACGCCCCTGCTTCTTCCGTTCACGGAATGCTCTCCTACCGACAGCACCACAAATGATGCTGTCCCGCGGCTTCGGTGCCGTGCTTAGCCCCGTTACATTATCGGCGCATGACTACTCGACCAGTGAGCTGTTACGCACTCTTTGAAGGGGTGGCTGCTTCTGAGCCAACCTCCTGGCTGTCTGTGCAATCATACTTCCTTTCCCACTCAGCACGACTTTGGGACCTTAGCCGGCGGTCCGGGCTGTTTCCCTCTTGACGACGGCCCTTATCAGTCGCCGTCTGACTGCCGCACATTGTATCGCGGTATTCGGAGTTTGGTTAAGCTCGGTACCCAGTGACGGGCCCTCACCTATCCAGTGCTCTACCTCCGCGACAATCGGTGCGACGCTAGCCCTAAAGCTATTTCGGAGAGTACCAGCTATCTCCAAGTTTGTTTAGTCTTTCGCTCCAAGCCACAGCTCATCCCAACCCTTTTCAGCGGATTTAGGTTCGGCCCTCCACAGGATTTCACTCCTGCTTCAGCCTGGCCATGGCTAGATCACTTGGCTTCGGGTCTACCGCATGCGACTGAACGCCCTGTTCAGACTCGGTTTCCCTGCGGCTCCGGGACTTCTCTCCCTTAACCTCGCCGCATACGGTAACTCGCAGGCTCATTCTACAAAAGGCACGCCATCACCCCCAAAGGGGCTTTGACCGCTTGCAGGTCCACGGTTTCAGGTTCTCTTTCACTCCCCTCCCGGGGTCCTTTTCACCTTTCCCTCACGGTACTATGCGCTATCGGTAGCTGCCGAGTATTTAGCCTTGGAGGGTGGTCCCCCCTGCTTCCGGCAGGATTTCTCGTGTCCCGCCGTACTCAGGTAGTGCGGCCATGCAGCCACGGGCGTTTCGCGTACGGGGCTTTCACCCGCTCTGGCCGGCCTTCCCAGGACCGTTCCGCTACACTCGTGGTTTCTCACTGCACGGGTTACCCCCGCCGCACCCCTACAACCCCGCGCACCCGAGGGCACGCGGTTTGGGCTCCTCCCCGTTCGCTCGCCGCTACTGGGGGAATCTCGTTTGATTTCTACTCCCGCCGGTACTTAGATGGTTCACTCCCCGGCGTATCTCCCATGCACCCTATGTATTCACGTGCATGTGCATGTCATCCAGACTTGCGGGTTACCCCATTCGGACATCCGCGGATCACTGGGTATTGGCCCCTCCCCGCGGCTTTTCGCAGCTTGTCACGTCCTTCTTCGCCTGGCAGCTCCTAGGCATCCTCCGTGGACCCTCATTTCGCTTGACCATATCATTCTTCCAATCCCTGCGCTATATTGATCTGCTATTCCTAGCAAATGCACTGTAAAAAAACCAGTTGCCTGAGCAACTGAAAATGGGACTGATAAGACTTGAACTTATGACCTCGTGCTTATCAGGCACGCGCTCTAACCACCTGAGCTACAGTCCCGTATAACGAACATATCAGAGAAGAGAAGAAAAGAAAAGGAAGCAATAGGGCCATTGTTGCAGGACTTGCACCTGCTGGTCGACGACCGTTGGTTGGGTCCGGCTGTGAGGGCCGGGCCCGGCCTTTCTTTATCAGAAAGGAGGTGATCCAGCCGCACCTTCCGGTACGGCTACCTTGTTACGACTTCACCCTCCTCACCAGACGTACCTTCGGAACCGCCCCCCCTTGCGGGTTGGGCTGGCGACTTCGGGTACCCCCGACTCGGATGGTGTGACGGGCGGTGTGTACAAGGCCCGGGAACGTATTCACCGCGCCATGCTGATGCGCGATTACTAGCGATTCCAACTTCATGGAGTCGGGTTGCAGACTCCAATCCGTACTGGGACCGGCTTTAAGCGATTCGCTCCGCCTCGCGGCCTCGCTGCGCTCTGTACCGGCCATTGTAGCACGTGTGTAGCCCAGGACATAAGGGCCATGATGACTTGACGTCGTCCCCACCTTCCTCCGGTTTGTCACCGGCAGTTCCGCCTGAGTCCCCACCTCTCGTGGTGGCAACAGACAGCAGGGGTTGCGCTCGTTGCGGGACTTAACCCAACACTTCACAGCACGAGCTGACGACAGCCATGCAGCACCTGTTCACCGGCCGCAAGCGGCACGCCGCTTTCACGGCGCTTCCGGTGTATGTCAAGCCCTGGTAAGGTTTCTCGCGTACCATCGAATTAAACCACATGCTCCACCGCTTGTGCGGGCCCCCGTCAATTCCTTTGAGTTTCACCCTTGCGAGCATACTCCCCAGGCGGTGCACTTAATGCGTTTGCTACGGTACCGGGGGTTCTACCCCCGCCACCTGGTGCACATCGTTTACTGTGCGGACTACCAGGGTATCTAAACCTGTTTGCTCCCCGCACCTTCGCGTCTCAGCGTCAGTACATGGCCAGATGCCTGCCTTCGCCATCGGTGTTCTTCCAGATATCTACAGATTTCACCCCTACACCTGGAATTCCGGCATCCCCTCCTGTACTCAAGCACCGCAGTTTCCAGCGCACCCCCCCGGTTGGGCCGGGGTCTTTCACGCCGGACTTGCAGTGCCGCCTGCACGCCCTTTACGCCCAATGATTCCGAACAACGCTCGCCCCCTACGTGTTACCGCGGCTGCTGGCACGTAGTTAGCCGGGGCTTATTCCGGGATTCACGTCATCCCGCGGCCATTCCCTGCCACGGTCATTCCCCCTCCCGAAAAGAACTTTACAACCTCACGGCCTTCTTCGTTCACGCGGCGTCGCTCCGTCAGGCTTTCGCCCATTGCGGAAGATTCTTAGCTGCTGCCTCCCGTAGGAGTCTGGACCGTGTCTCAGTTCCAATGTGGCCGTCCACCCTCTCAGGCCGGCTACCCATCGTCGCCACGGTGGGCCTTTACCCCGCCGTCTAGCTAATGGGTCGCGGACTCATCCCCCGGCGGCGCCGCAGCGCCTTTCCCGGATCGCACCCTCGTGCGTCCCGTCTCATCCGGTATTAATCCAGGTTTCCCTGGGCTATCCCCGGCCGGGGGGCAGATTGTCCACGTGTTACTCACCCGTCCGCCGCTCTAGGGGCCCGAAGGCCCTTGCCGCTCGACTTGCATGCTTAAAACGCGCCGCCAGCGTTCGTTCTGAGCCAGGATCAAACTCTCCGTTATAGCATTTCCGGGCCCGAGGGCCCGGCTTACTTACTTATAAGTTTTCCCTGTAATTCTCGCACGAACGTAGCTTTTCAACTATCGTTCTCATTTCTTGTGAATTGACTGGGAAGCCCTAAAGCTTCCTAACCCGCTTGATCAACGGCCGTAAACGGCAATCATCTCGCGGTATATCTTCTCTTCTCTTCTCTCATATGTCTGTCAAAAATCTGCTCGCTTACGACTTAGTGTCATTTAGCGTGCTCCGATAACATAGCAAAAGACCTCTCATAGTGTCAAGCGTTCTATTCAAAGATTTTTCACAAAACTTACTGCCGCTTGGCAAGTAGAGCGTCAACGATCTCAGCAAAACCTTCTCCACCTTCATTTTTTGCAATAAATGCCGGTAAAAACTGCATCGATTCAGCTCGTTTTTTTATATTCCCAACCCCAAAACTCACTGGAAAACGGGAAAACATCACCTGATCATTAGGGGCATCCCCGCAGTAACAACCGGTATCAAGCATTTCCTGCTCATCGAGACCAAGCACCTGAGCAAAAAAAGCTTTTGAGCCTTCGTATTTATCAAAAGAACCAAACCAAGCATTCACATGTATTGAACTGACGGCTGTACCAGCCCCCATGTCCTTACAGATCTCAACAATTTTCGCAATTCCATCCTCAGATAGAAACGGGGGTTCACTTCCATGATCAAAAGCCACATCGAATATTCGTGCAAATTGATCGCTGGACACCTTGGCTCCATCGACAGAGGAAAGCACCCGCTGAATCATCGCCTGTACTCGTTTTTGATACCCTTCCTGCACTATTGAAGGGTGTACAAAATGACGAATCGCACCGTTCTCTCGATAGAGACAAACAGCTCCGCTCTCGCTCAACACTGCCTCTACCGGCCATTGGCGCAGATAGGTATCTCCCCAACCGGCTGAACCACCAGTTACACAGATGGTCCTAATTCCTGCATTCTCAAGTCTATACAAGGCATCCAAGGCAGCCGGACGCAATTTTCCGTTGGTAGTGATGGTGTCATCAACATCGGTTAGCAGGAATCTTATCTTTCTTGCTATCGTTTGTGAGAGGTTTTCCAAAGGTTGCATACTCAACGACTCATGGAGGAGAGACTACCATCACGGATAATAGCCTTGATATAGGTCAGGAAGGACATCACAGCAGCCAAAGCAGCCAATACGAAAACCCCTGTGACTACAGGACGCATCATCTGGAGCAATGAGGATTCACCAACCCAGTTACCCAACGCAATGTAGAGGATACCCAAAGCCCCACTTACCGCATACAATACTGCCTTGCTCTTCCCCCAGATATTTGCAGCCACTGGCTTTCCTTTTCCCATCATCAACATCCTGACAAACAGAATGGAGAATTCACGCCACATAATCAGGATAAAGGTCCAAAGAGGCATGATGCCTGCTCCAGAAAGGCAGACAAAGTACGTCAGCCTACTGAAAGTGTCAGCAAAGGGGTCCATCACCTTACCTAAGTCAGTCACTAAATTCTTGCTTCTTGCTATCTGGCCATCCAAAAGATCGGTCAGCTCAGTCAGAGCCCAAAGGACAAGTGTAAGTATGGATGCAGCATCCTGGAAGGAAGGTCCGAACCATGAGCCAAGATGAAACGCAATGAAGAACAGCGGCGCCATAATCAGCCGCGACACAGTAAGCTTATTCGGAATATTCATACGGACCTCTCATTAGCCGAACAAGCGGCTGAATTTGTCTTCAAGGTAGCTTGTGAACAAACTCGCGTCAAGACCTCTGTTGGTTACCTTCTCCAGCGTTTCAAGGCCGGTATTGACCGCTCCACGTTCATAGATTGAAGTTTTTAGATAATCACTGATGGCCTTCAGATTTCCACTTTGCAATAAGGAAGAAACAGGCAGATCTTCTTTCACTTTCTCCCAAATCTGTGCTCCATAGAGATTTCCCAGGGCATAGGTTGGGAAATACCCGAAATCACCACTACTCCAATGGACATCCTGCAGCACCCCTTCCTTGATCGTTGCAGGCGTGAAACCCAAGAGTGAGCGGTGTTCCTCATTCCATGCTTCAGGAACCTCTTCAATGGAGATATCTCCATTGATAATCATCTGTTCCAGATTAAAGCGAAGCATGACATGCAGGCTGTAGCTGACCTCGTCAGCATTTACCCTGATAGGAGTTCTCTCCACTTTGTTGATCGCACGAACAAACTGATCCAGGGAAACGCCTGCAGTCTGTGCAGGGAAGAGCTCTTTGAACCGGGGATAGTAGTACTGCCAGAACTCAGGACTCTTTGCGATCATGTTTTCCCAAAGCCTGCTCTGCGATTCATGCATTCCAAGAGAAGCCCCAGAAGCCAAGCTGGTCCCCTTCAGGATTGAACTCGAGGCACCCATCTCATACAGAGCATGCCCACCCTCATGAACAGTGGAACTAAAACTGTCCATCACCGAAGGATCAGTATAGCGGGTGGTGATCCGAATATCATCAGAACCGATGGTAGTGGTAAATGGATGCACTGAGACGGCACAACTCCCCCTCTGGAAGTCAAACTGCATTGCCTTCAACACCTCATTCGCAAATATCTGTTGCTGTTCAATTGGGTATGTACCATAGAGAAATCCTGTATCCACGGTCTTTGAGGCAAGCCGGTCCACCAGCGAGATCAAAGGAGCCTTGATCTCAGTAAAAAGCTTGGCGACCTGGTCGGTCCTCATCCCCTCCTCAAACTCCTGGAGCAATCCATCATAGAGACACCCTCCCTCCTGTTTGAGCAATGCAGCTTTCTCTCGAACTAATGCAACCATGGAAGCTAAATCACCAGAGAAAAGCGACCAGGTGCCTGCCTGACGGGCTGCAACCCAACTGTTATGTGCTCTTGCCCCTTGTTCAGATATTGAACGCACCAAGTTGGCAGGGAGCTTTTTCATCTTCTCGTACTCTCGTCTCCTGATCCTGATCAGCCCACGTTCCACATCTGATGCATCATTCACTCCCTCAAGATGTGCCAACACATCCCCCATTTCTGAGGAACTTGCCAAGTCGTGTCGAAGCTGGGCAAGATAACCCAGTTGTTCCGACCGCTCTTCCAATCCCAAGGGAGAGAGTGAGATTTCCTGGTCCCAGGATAGCGTTGCCTCCATATGATCTATCAATACAATCTGGTGATCGAGTTCAACCAAACGCTTATATGCTTCTCTCTGTGTCATTGATACCTCCAACTGAAATCGAGAGCCGGAGTTATCCGGCTCTCTGTGTTACATGCTCTTCTGTACTACAGCTGTTCCTTGCTTTCAACCTTCTCTCTCACCATGTCGATGAAAGCTTGGGTTGTAAGGCCATTCTCCTGCTTACCGCTTCTCAGGCGTACAGAAACCTGATCATTCTCCATCTCACGTTCGCCAATGATCACCATGTACGGTATCTTCAGCTTCTGTGCGTTACGAATTTTCGCATTCATCCTGTCATCCCCAAGATCAGCAGAAACACGGAAGCCTTCACTGCGGAGTCTCTTCTCCAAGCTCTTAGCATAGTCAAAGAATGTCTCTCCGACTGGGATGACCTTGATCTGTTCAGGAGCAAGCCAGGGCGGGAAGGCTCCAGCATAGTGCTCGATAAGCACCCCAAAGAACCGCTCAATGGAACCAAGGAGAGCACGGTGGATCATGTACGGACGCTTCTCAACACCATCCTTGTCCACAAAGGTCATGTCAAACCGTTCAGGTTCATTGAAATCGAACTGCACTGTGGAAAGCTGCCACTCGCGGCCGATTGCATCCTTGATCTTCAGATCAATCTTCGGACCATAGAACGCGCCGCCTCCCTCATCAACCTCATATGCCAACCCTTCTGTCTCTATGGCTTTCCGGAGAGCCTCGGTTGCATCAGCCCAACGCTGGGGGTCCCCTACTGCCTTCTCAGGCATCGTGGAAAGGTATGCATTGATCTCGGTAAACCCGAAGGAGTGCAACATATGCAGCGAGAACCTGAGTACCTCCAGGATCTCGTCGTTCATCTGGTCTGGGGTGACAAACAGGTGTGCATCATCCTGGGTGAATCCTCGTACACGCATGAGCCCGTGCATTGCACCGGCCTTTTCATAGCGATACACGGTACCCAGCTCTGCCCATCTGAAAGGCAGATCACGATAGGAGTGCTTACTGTTCTTGTAAATCATGATATGGAACGGACAGTTCATCGGTTTCACATAGTAATCACTCTTGTCCATCTCCATGGGAGGGTACATCCCTTCCTTGTAGAATCCCAAGTGACCACTGGTCTCCCAAAGCCAGGAACGTCCAAGATGGGGGGTATATACCATCTCATACCCATTGGCATAGTGCTCCTTGCGCCAGAAATCTTCGATAGCCTGCCTGATACGAGCACCCATTGGATGCCAGTAGACAAGTCCTGGACCTGCTTCCTCATGCAAGCTGAACAGATCAAGTTCCTTACCAAGCTTGCGGTGGTCCCGTTTCTCAACATCCTCAAGATGTTGCAGATAGAGACGCAGCTCCTTGGCATTTGACCAAGCCGTGCCATAGATACGGGTCAGCATGGGATTGGTTTCCTTGCCTCTCCAATAAGCTCCGGCAATGCTCATCAATTTAAAAGCATCTCCCTTAAGCTCCTTGGTGGAATCCACATGGGGACCACGACAGAGGTCGGTGAAGCCACCTTGGTTATAGAGACTCACTTCCTCATCCTCGGGGATTGCCTCAAGCAGTTCCAACTTGTACTTCTGCCCTGCAAAGCGCTGCTTTGCTTCATTCCGGCTGACAACCGTCCTTACAAATGGCTTATCTTCCTTGATGATCGCGCGCATACGCTCTGAAATCTCATCAAGGTCCTCAGTGACCAACTGCCTGGGAAGGTCAAAATCATAATAGAATCCATTATCGATCGCAGGACCGATAGCGATCTGTGCATCAGGGAACATCTCGAGCACTGCCTCGGCCATCACATGTGCCATTGAATGCCGTATCTTGGAGAGTTTCTCTCCTGCTTCTACCGTTGCCATACTATCTCCTCACTTCTCATCATTACCAAAAAAAAGCCTTCATGCCCTCAACCCTACCGGGTGGCATGTTCCACTCCCGGCAAGGACGAAGACATGAAAGCTCTCATGTTCCGCGGTTCCACCTTGCTTCCCTTCCCGGTTTTCTCTCCAGGAAAGACTCTCATTGCACCTGTCTCGCCAGGTATGCGGCACAGCCTACTTGCAAACACGTTCGACCTGCAGCTCAAAAGGGGTTTTCATCGGGCGCTATCCAGACCTCTCTCAACCAAGGAAGTCCTCTCTGTGGATCCGCTGCCGGCTACTCGTCTTTCTCATCGCCTTGTACTATAGAATGCTCACATCGAAGCAATTAGTCAAGTCCAAAGAGCCTCACAAATGATCTTCGCAGCACCTTCCAACAGAAGTTGGTCATCTTCAGAGAAACGTCCTTTTTGGGCACTATCTACATCCAAGACACCAACCACATCACCACTACTGCTGACCAAGGGCACCACCAATTCACTCATGGAAGCACTGTCGCAGGCAATGTGGCCTGGGAAGGTGTGTACATCGTCCACCCTTACACTCTCTTTTGAGCGGGCAGCAAGTCCACATACTCCACGATCCAGGCTGATATCAGTACAGGCAACTTTTCCCTGGAAAGGGCCGAGCACCAGTGCTCTCCGGTCTTCAGTCATTAGATAGAACCCTACCCAGTTGATGTTCTCCAGCTGCTGGTTAAGCAATGCGGAAACATTACAGAGATGACAATATCGTCTTTCCGTACTCCCATCCCACCCGTCAGTTATTGCAGTAAGTTGTTCAAGGAATGAACTGTCTGTAGTTACATGCATATGATTACTCCTTGGGCTTCAGTATGGCACGCATCGCTTCTACGGGGCTAGAGGCTTTATTGCCTCCCCTGAGCCGTATTGCAACCGAAGGCTTTGCTACCACTCCTGGTCCGTTGATACACCCCCCTTCACAACACATAACTTCGACCAAATCGGCATCTACCGGTCTTCTCTCCCAGGTTTTCATTACACGGGCCATTTTCCTGTCTATCCCGTTTACCTGGAACAGCGATATCTCATCCCCTACAGCCACACGCTTGCTCACACAGGAAGCAACACCACCGGAGAGGGCAAATTCCCTGCAATCCTCAAAGAGGGAGACATCTTCAAGATCAGTCCCCTCCATCTCACGTACATCAATTCCCTTTGCAACAAATAAAGAGGCCAGTTCACTGAAGGTCAATACTCCATCAATAGTACCAAGTGTTGCCGCCTCATCCTTTTTCGCTAGGCAGGGACCGATAAAGACCACACTCGTTTCTTCACACCTCTCCTTGGCAAGAGCTGCTGTATATGCCATTGGAGACAGTGCAGAGGAACGACGGTTTACAAGGAAGGGAAGATGCTTATCCACCAGGTTCATATATGCTGGACAACAGCTCGTGGTCATAAATCCTGTCCCTTCCTTCTTCCTGGTTG